>JALSTP010000168.1 GCA_026983675.1 Sedimenticola sp. | reverse complement strand
CCCTTGATGGCTTCAAGGGCGACTTTTGTCTTGAATTCAGGGCTGTGGATCTTACGTTTTCTGGCCATGGTTGATACCTCTCGGGTGAACGTTGTCGCCCTTCTTCTCTATCTTATCAACCTGTCCAGTGATTGGGGGTCACCTCACCGTTCCGAGGCCTCGTATTCGCCCGCATCCGCCCGCATGGGCACAATCTGCGACGGCGGCAGACTGGCGTATTCCGGCCGGGTGCACAACTCGAGGATATGCATGCGCTCGGCCTCGCTCAGGCGGTTGGCCGGCGCCGGGCGGGGCGCTTCAGGCCGACGGTCGGGCTCGATGCCGCCTGCCCGGGTCCAGCGCTGATAGGTGCGGGCGCTGATCCCCAGCAGCGTACAAGCCTTTTCCTGCCGGGCTCCCTGGGCCATGGCTTGTTCGACCAGCTCGAGGGCTCTGCGGCGATTCGGGGTGCTGATCATGCGTCCTCGCCTTCCCCCCAAATCGCCTCGGCTTTTTTGATAACACCAGCAGGGCGGCGGTCTCGGCCAGGGCCTTTTCCTTCTTCTTCAGCTCCCGCTCCAAGGACTTGAGCCGCTACCGATCGGCCTTGCGCCAGTTGTACAGGGTAGCCTCCGAGATCCCTTCCTCCTCGGCCAGCTCTGGAATACTGCGGGTGTGCGGCGGCAGCATCTTCCTCAGTACCGCCTCTTTGCGTTCGGGTGTATAGCGCATGGTTGCTCCTCGTTCCGCCCCCTCTCGAGGTCCCGTTAGAGTCCCACATCGGGGAGGCGGCTTCTATCCTGACAGAGGGGGGCAGCAGGCTCAACAGCATCTCGGCATCACTGGCTCCCCGCCGGCGCCGCTTCAGAGGGATGGCTTGAGCCAGACGCTGGCCCAGCTTCAATTGCTGCCACAGCCGGCCCAGAAACACCCAGACCCCTTGACCGGTCAGTTGCGCATCCGTGAAATCGATCTCGACGATGGGTGATGTGGGTTGTACTCTCTTCATCGGTGCACCGGCGAGGTGAGGGTTTTGTCACCCGGCATTTTGCCGTATCTTCTCGCAGCGTGCGCCTTTTTTATTTCCTCTGGGCGGGCTTGTCCGGGAATGTAGGCATTTTCTGGCTTTTTGCTGGATATCCTTCCCCATTCCGGTTAAATATAGGGAAACGATGATAAGGCGGAGGAGAGGAGGATCAAAATTATGCAAGTCAAAGACATCATGAGTTGTTCCGTAAGGACGGTGGAGCCCGATACCAAGTTGATCGAGGTGGCCTCGCTGATGTGTCTCTATCGATATAGCGGTCTGCCTGTGGTGAAAGACGGAAAGCTGGTGGGGATCATTGCCGAAAAGGATGTATTGCACCGGTTGTTTCCCAAGCTGGAGGATCTGATGGAGGGATGGGCAGCCATCGATCTGGATCAGATGATGGGTGAATACAAGGATGTGTTGAGCCTGAAAGTGTCCGATCTCATGAGCCCAAGCGTGATTTCAGTACCGCCGGACATGCACATCCTGCGCGCTGCAACGGTCATGGTTCGGCATAGATTCCGCCGTATCCCGGTTGCGGAGGGCGATACGCTGGTGGGTATGTTGAGTCTTGGCGATGTGCACAAGGCTATTTTCCATGCCAATATCTCCGGTAATCTGACGGCAGGTTGATGAATAATTGGCAGGGAAAAGGTGTTTTTCCGACACCCTGTCGGGGGCGAGATCGTGGCGTTGAGGAGGCCGGAATGAAGAAACTGAATATCATGGTGGTTGTTGCATCATGCCTTCTGCTGAGTGGGGGTGAGGCGCTTTCCGATCCTTTCCAGACACAGGCGAGGGAGGACTATGCGAAGGCATTGAAGCTGAAACCCAACGTGGAGAGCGGAAAGCATGTCTACAGGTTGTGTGCAGTGTGTCATGGGCCAGAGGGCTGGGGATCGCAGGACGGATACTACCCTGAGATAGCGGGCCAGTTGCGCACGGTCCTGATCAAACAACTGGCGGATATTCGGGATCGGAACCGTGACAATCCCACCATGTTTCCTTTTACCCAGCCGCGGATGCTGGGCGGTATCCAGGAGATCGCCGATGTGGCCGCCTATGTGGCTAAACTGCCAATGGATCCCAACAACGGCGTGGGTCCGGGATTCGATCTGGATCTTGGCCGGCAGCTCTATAAGGATAATTGTGTCAAATGCCACGGTAAGCAAGGCGAAGGTAATAAGGAGGACCATATCCCGCAGATTCGGGGCCAGCACTTCCGTTATCTGGTCAGGCAGTTCGAATGGATTCGGAACGGGCGGCGGCGCAATGCGGATCCGAAGATGGTCAAACAGATACGGCGATTCACCTCCCGTGACGTACGTGCTGTCATGGACTATGTGGCGCGCCTGGGGCCGCCGCCGGAGAAGCGGGCGGAGCCGGGCTGGAAGAACCCGGACTTCCCGAAATACGTCCGTCATGGCCATTTCGGCGTGCGGTGACCCAATTTCTGAGTCTACCCTTCGTGGCCCGGAGGGTTTTCCCGGCACGTTGGACCACAAGAGGGGGTGGGTCAGCTGAAAATGTCGCTCGTGATGTTGTTGTACCAACTGTGGGCAAACAACACCTCACGTTTCAGTTGTTCAGCCGTCGCATCCATGGGCGTCAGCCCACCGCTCACCTTGACGATCTTGCTTCCGTCTTCCGCAAGCCGGTAGACCGCGGCCACGGAGATGCCATAGTGCTTGCCTACGATGGAGTAGCAGGTGTTGATGTAGGACGGCACACCCACTTCCTTGCCATTGAGCAAGGCGACGACGGCTGCTGCACATACCTTGGCCTCTGAGTTTGCTGCATACCCCGATTTTGGCATGCCCGTGGCGATGCTGGCGTCGCCAATGACGTGGATATCTTTGTGGAGGGTGGATTCGAAGGTTTTCAGATTGACTGGACACCAACCCTTGTCGTTTACGAGGCCTGTTGTCGAAGCGATATTGCCTGCCTTCTGTGCGGGGATCACATTCAAAACATCGGCCTTGATTTCATCGCCGAAACTGGTGGTGACGGAACGCGCCTGGGCATTGACCTTGACCACACCGGCCTCTTCTCCCAAACCATGCCATTCGATCATGGCGTTGTCGGACGCATAACCATAAAGCCTTTTCCAACCTTGCATGAACAGGTCTCTCTTGGAGAATGTCGATTTCGGATCGAGGATGATGATCTTCGACTTCGGCTTGTGCTGTCTGAGGTACCAGGCGATCTGGCTGGCTCGCTCATAGGGTCCCGGTGGACAACGGTAGGGGTTTGGCGGTGCTGCGATGACGACGATCCCGCCATTCTTCATGGTTTCCAGCTGCTTACGCAGGGTTATGGTCTGGGTTCCGGCCTTCCATGCATGGGGAATATCTTCGGCCACCTTGGCGTCATAGCCCTCCAGTGCGTCCCATTTGAAATCGATGCCAGGAGCGATCACGCAACGGTCGTAGGCGAAGTAGTGCCCATCTTCAGTCACCACCTTCTTCGCCCTCACGTCGACACCGGTGACTCTGCCATGCACCACGTTTACGCCGTGTTTGGAGAGTCCTTCATAACCAAACTTGATGGTGTCGATGCTGCGCTCACCGCTGAGTACTTCGTTACTCATATAACAGGTGTAGTAGTATTCGTCCGATTCGATCAGGGTGACATCGATGCCGGGATCGGCCAGCTTGATATACTTGGCCGCAGTGGCGCCCCCGGTTCCGCCGCCGACCACCACAACTTTCCTGCTGGCGCCGAAGGCAAGATACGGGGCGCCGGCAAGCCCGACGACAGTGGCTGCTCCGGCGGCCTGAAGGAAACCTCGACGAGTCATTTTCATCTGTTTTTCTCCTTCCTTACCGTTGGCTTGCGTAGAAATTAACGAGTGCATCGAAACCGGCAGCACCTTTTTTCAGGAGTAATTTTTCTATTCGCTTCTTCATTTTTCTGGGGGCTTCGCGATGGCCCGAGATAAAATCGGCGAGCGCCCAGGAGATATAAGGCGCCCACTGGCCGGCCAATATGCCGGCATCGTCTTCCGCGGACTGGCCACCGTTACCGTGGCATTTTTCGCAATATTTGTCATGCAGTTTTGCCCCGCGCCTTGCCAGCTTCGGCTTGAAATTCTGGTTGGCCTTTACAAAGGGCTTGTTACCAAAGTAGTCGGCCAGGGTTTTGATCTCGTCATCAGAATACCCATTGGCAATGCGGTTCATTATGGTCGAAGGGATCTCACCACTTTTGAAGCCTTGCATGACGTCAACGAAATAGTCTTTGGACAAGCCAGCAATGGTCGGGGTTGCGGGGCCGTGGCTGGCGCCATCGGGGCCATGACAGCCCATACAGGTGTTCGCCAGCATTGTGGCGCTCGCGCCGGTCAGTAGGGCGGGTGAGTCCGCTGCGAAGGCTGCCGATGTGCCGAGCATCACCAGGCCAGCGGTAGCCAGGGCCTTGGGAAGGGGTGTGAATGCCATGTCGCCTCCTGTTGGTTTACAGCGGTTAGGGATTGATATCCTGATGTCTTCCACACTACTGCGGGCGTGGCGCGTTCTGCAACGATCTTTTGACCTCACTCGCGGTTGGATGGGGCGAAGAACTGTAGCCCGAGTACCGGCTTTTGTACAGGCCAGTAGGCACCTGATCTGTGTCGCGTGGAAGGCGGCCACCACCCACTGGGCGAGTGGTGGCCAGTGCAGGTATCGATGGGGGGCAGGCCGCGTTATTAACCCGGCAACACTATATATCGTATTCAGCCGTGGCCTGTCTTTTAATATCATAGGGTTAGGGGCTTCAGGCAGGCACCGGACCTGCGTTCCAGCGCGCTGGACAGGATGTCCAAGTGTCGCGAGTGCATGGATGCACTGGAGCGACCTTGGCAAGGGAATGACCCTTGCCTGCGCACTGCGCCTTGTTCCGGCGCCTGCCTGAAGCCCTGAATGCGATATATATTGTTGCCGGGTTAATATTTTCCCCGAGCCGCCTTTTCCAGCATTTCGAGGATGAGTCTGAACCCTTTCTTTTTTGCGATGTCTGCCGCTGTTCGGCCATTTGCGTTTTTCAGCGATGGATCGGCGCCATGTTTTAGGAGATATTCGACGATCTTCTCGTCACCGTTCGATACCGCCTCCATGAGCGGAGTGATCCCGTCATGGTCGGCCTTGTTGACGTCTGCGCCATGTTTGATCAGCGTTCTGACAGCGCCGATATGACCTTCGGAGACGGCCCAAATGAGTGGCGTGGCGCCGTCGTTGTCGACGGCATTGATATCGGCGCCATGTTTCAGTAGAGCTTCAATACAGTCCACGTGGCCTTTGTCGGCCGCAATCGTCAATGCCGTCGATCCTTGTTTGTCGCGCGAATTGACTTCCGCCCCTCCCTTGATGAGATGCTCGATGGTGCTGGCGTGCCCCTTTTCGGCCGCCATCATCAGGGCAGTGCGCCCATGTTTGTCGGAGGCCTTGGGGTCGGCACCTTTGAACAGCAACTGATCGACCATGTCGTCGATGCCATACCTTGACGCGATCATCAGGGAGTCCCAGCCCGCCCGTGTGCGGTCGTGCAGGTTGGCGCCGCGCTCGAGCAGGAGGGCGGTGATTCCGATATGGCCGTTTTCGGCGGCAAACGTCAGCGCCGAACAGCCCGCCACAGTGCGCGCGTTGATGTCGGCCCCCCGGGAAAGGAGCAGTGCCACGGTGTCCATGTTGTCACCTTCGATGGCCATCATGAGCGCGGTTTTGCCGAACTTGTTGGGCGCGTTGACGTTGACCCCCTTGTCGAGCAGTTTTTCGATGGTTTCGTTGTCGCCGATGGAGGCGGCCATGCGCAGTTCTTTCTCCTGTTCCGCGCTTCCCGCGATAACGGCAAAGCTGATGAGAAGGCACAGAAGCAGGCTGAGGAGTTTGAAGTATTTCATGGAACCCTTCCTAAATCAGTCAATCCGGAATTGTACGCCGTTTGGATGACGTCGCTATTCGTCTTCTTCGTCGTCATCGGGTTCGTCAGGCTCCTCATGGGCAATGCCTTTGTGACAGTCGATACAGGTTTTCCCTTCGTCCACTGCCCTCGCATGCCGTTTTCGGGCACTGCGGTCCTGTTCGCTGAGATCCATCTGGGAGAAGTCGTGGCAGGAGCGGCATTCCCGGGAGTTGGTGGCCTTCATCTTGGCCCAGACCTCGTTGGCCATCTCCCAACGATGGGCCTCGTATTTTTCCGGGGTGTCCAGCGTGCCCAGGATTTCATGCAGAACATCCTTGTATGCCATGATCTTGGCGACCATCTTTGGGAAGAACGCTTTGGGGACGTGGCAGTCCGAGCAGACGGCGCGCACGCCGGAGGCGTTCTTGTAGTGAACCGTTTCCTTGTATTCCCTCAGGTTGGTCTGCATGGAATGGCATGAGGTGCAGAATTCCATCGTATTGGTTTCGTGGAGTGCCATATTGAACAGGCCGGCGAAGACGAGGCCAGCGATAAAGACCAGTCCCAATACAGTAAACGTTTTTTTTCTAGACCAGCACTTGCCTTTGTCTTCGCGAGCCATGTTGTCCACCCTCGTTTGAAATTCGTTATTCTGACGTGCGGCCGGACGTGGCACCAAGGGGATATGCAGGCCGAGTGCAGGTTTCCCTCACTTCCACTCCGACAGCCGATTTATGGCGGGGATACTAAGTCACAATCCGTTGATTTGCAAAGAGAATATAAGTATATTCCGGGGTGCTTATTAACTTGGCAACACCCTTATATCGTATTCAGCCGCGGTGTGCCGGCCAGGGGATCAGGCATCGATGGCTTTGGCGGTCTCCTGTTTCCGGGCGAAATCCAGCATTCTTTGAATGGGCTTGACGGCGCGTCGACCGATGGCCGGGTCGATGTGGATCTCGTGATGCGCCGCTGGATTTTCCAGGGTCTCGGCAAGATTCTGCAAGGCGTTCCTTGCCATCCAGGGGCAGTGGGCGCAGCTTTCGCATGTGGCGCCGGCCCCTGCTGTGGGGGCGGGGATCAGTTGCTTGTCCGGCGCCAACTGGTGCATCTTCCAGAAGATGCCTTCGTCGGTGGCGACGATGAACGTCCGATTATCCATTTCGGCCACGGCCTTGATGAGGGCCGTGGTGGAACCGACTACGTCGGCCTGTTTGACCACCTCATCCGGCGATTCCGGGTGGACCAGGACGGCGGCATCGGGGTGCAGGCGGCGGAGGCGCTCCAGGGCAAAGGATTTGAACTCCTCATGCACGACGCAGGCCCCGGGCCACAGCAAGATATCCGCTCCCGTCTGTTTCTGTACGTAGCTGCCCAGGTGTTTGTCCGGCGCCCAGAGGATCTTTTCCCCCTTTTCATGCAGATGTCGGACGATGGGCAGGGCGATGCTGGAGGTGACCACCCAGTCGGAGCGGGCCTTGACCGTCGCGGAGGTGTTGGCATAGACCACCACGGTGCGATCAGGATGTTGGTCACAGAATGCGCTGAAGAGGTCTGCCGGACACTCTTCGTCGAGTGAACAGGTGGCGTTCAGATCCGGCATCAGGACGCGTTTTTCCGGATTGAGGATCTTGGAGGTCTCGCCCATGAAACGGACGCCGCATACCACCAGGGTATCGGCGTCCTGTTCCGCACCGAAACGCGCCATCTCCAGCGAATCCGCGACACAGCCCCCGGTCTCTTCGGCCAGCGCCTGCAGGTCACCGTCCACGTAGTAATGGGCAACGAGGACGGCGTTGCGTTCTTTCAGGAGGCGCTTGATGCGCGTTCTGAGCTGTTCTTTTTCCGCATCCCCAAGTTCGGGCCACTGGGGCGCCTTGGGCACTGCGATGCGGGGTAGGTCGAGTTTTATGGGGGTTGGTGTGGTCATGGCATGGATGCTCTGTGTTAGCGAATGAATTCCACCTGTTCCGGGTGTTCAAGGCGAAATACCCGAGCCGGCCGGTGACGGCCATTACGGCGCAGCTCGCCTGTTTGTTTGAGTCGCCCGAGACCAAGGATCTTTCTACGGAAATTCCGTTTGTCCAAGGGTGTCTGCAGGACTGCCTCATAGACACCCTGTAACTCGCTCAGGGTAAAGGTCTCCGGCAGGAGCTGAAAGGCGAGGGTGGAATAGTGCAGTTTGGCCATCAATCGTTGATGGGCGACCTGAATGACCTGCTCATGATCGAAGGCGAGGGTGGGCAGGGCGTCGAGGGGAAACCAGCGCGCTGCGTCGGCGTCGCTGGCGGCGACAGGATCGAGACGGTCGAAGGGGGCGAGGGCATAGTAGACCACACTCACCACCCGTTCCCGGGGGTCCCGTTCCGGTTTGCCAAAGGTGTACAGCTGTTCAAGAAAGACGTCCCTGATGCCGGTTTCCTCTTCAAGTTCTCTGCGTGCGCAGGTCTCCAGGTCCTCATCGATGTTCAGAAAACCGCCCGGCAGCGCCCACATCCCCTGGTAGGGTGGCTGGCGACGCCGGATCAACAGAACCTGCAAGCGTTGGGCCTGAATGCTGAAGACCACCACATCGGTGGTGATCGCTGGGTGTGGGTAAGGGTAGCAGTATGAACGGCTCATCGGGGTTGTTGGAGGATCTCGGCTATTAAGTGTTTATCATACACGAAAT
>JALSTP010000167.1 GCA_026983675.1 Sedimenticola sp. | reverse complement strand
GTTTTTGGAAAACGCCATGGCCCATCAGGCATTGTCTTCCCCATGAAGTTCGAACGCCTCGTGCAACGCCCGCACCCCCAACTCGAGGTACTTCTCATCGACGACCACGGAGATCTTGATCTCCGAAGTGGAGATCATGCGAATGTTGATCCCTTCCTTTGCAAGGGTCTCGAACATCTTGCTTGCGATACCTGCGTGGGATCGCATCCCCACGCCCACCAATGAGATCTTGACGATGACATCGTCACCCAGCACTTCGCGGGCGCCCAGTTCCCTGGCGGTGTTTTCGAGGACCTCCATTGCGCGGGGAAAGTCGTTGCGGTGCACGGTGAAAGTGAAATCGGTGGTGGAATCCTGGGCGATGTTCTGCACGATCATGTCGACTTCGATGTTGGCCTCTGATATGGGCCCGAGGATCTTGTATGCCACGCCAGGTTCATCGGGTACGCCCAGGATGGTGAGTTTTGCCTCGTCCCGGCTGAACGCGATACCGGATATCTTTGCCTGTTCCATACCGTCTTCCTCAAAGGTGATCAGTGTCCCCTCGCCCGCCTCGAAACTGGAGAGGACGCGCAAGGGCACGTTGTATTTTCCAGCGAATTCGACGGCACGTATCTGCAACACCTTGGAGCCGAGGCTGGCCATCTCCAGCATCTCTTCGAAGGTGATCCTGTCGAGCCGCCGGGCCCTGGGCTCGACGCGCGGATCGGTGGTGTAGACGCCATCCACGTCGGTGAAGATCTGGCACTCCGCGGCCTTGAGCGCGGCGGCCATGGCCACCGCCGTGGTGTCCGACCCGCCGCGGCCAAGGGTGGTGATATTGCCCGCCTCGTCCACGCCCTGAAAGCCCGCAACGACGACGACCCGGCCGGCATCGAGATCGGCCTGGACCCGCGCCGCGTCGATGTCGCGGATGCGCGCCTTGTTATGGGCGCTGTCGGTGAGGATATGGACCTGGCCGCCGGTGTAGGAGCGGGCCGGACAGCCGATCTTCTCCAGCGCCATGCTCAACAAGGCGATGGTCACCTGCTCGCCGGTGGAGAGGAGAACGTCGAGTTCGCGGGGGATTGGGCGCTCCTGAATCTGGTGGGCAAGATCCACCAGGCGGTTGGTCTCTCCAGACATGGCGGAGACGACGACCACGACGTCTTCGCCTCGGTCACGGGCCATCTTGACCTTCCCGGCGACCGCCTGGATACGCTCCACCGAGCCCACCGAGGTCCCGCCATACTTCTGTACGATCAATGCCATCTTTACCCTGTGACCGGGGCGCGCCGTGCGCCCGATTGGCCACTCAACTCTGCCAAAGGGCGCACATTAAACACGATATCGGTTAAAGATTAAATACCCAACCCCACCGGCGCGCAGCTTTTTCTTCCGTGATGGGGCGCCAGATCAGGCGCTCGCCAGTTGCGCCCGCACCCAGGGTTCGACGGCGGCCAGCGCTTCCGGCAATGCATCCGGGTCGTTTCCTCCCGCCTGGGCCATGTCGGGACGGCCACCGCCCTTGCCACCCACCTTTTCCGCCACCATGCGCACCAGATCGCCCGCCTTGAGGCGTTGGGTAAGGTCCTTGGTAACGCCGGCGACGAGGCTCACCTTGTCCCCTTTAACCGTCGCCAACACGACCACGGCGGAGCCCAGCTTGTTCTTGAGTTGGTCCATGGTATCGCGCAGAGACTTGGGATCGGCGCCTTCGATCTTGGCCGCCAACACCTTGACGCCATCCACGTCCACCGCCTGCCCCGCGAGGTCGCTGCCGGCGGCGCTGGCCAGCTTCGCCTTGAGCTGTTCCAGCGCCTTTTCCAGACGGCGGTTGCGCTCG
>JALSTP010000166.1 GCA_026983675.1 Sedimenticola sp. | reverse complement strand
CACGCCACGGCCTGTCTTTGAATATCATAGGGTTAGGGGCTTCAGGCAGGCGCCGGACCTGCATTCCAGCGCTTGGCAAGGGAGTGACCCTTGCCTGCGCACTGCGCCTTGTTCCGGCGCCTGCCTGAAGCCCTGAATGCGATATATATTGTTGCCGGGTTAATAATAATAATAATCCTAAATACGACAGACTCCCAGCAACTCCAAATGGGTGTCCAGGGCGACCGAACGCCTCACCCCGTTGTCCGGCCGGCCCGTTTGCGCTCCTGTTCCGTCAAGTGCTTCTTGCGCAGACGAATCGCCTCGGGCGTCACCTCCACCAGTTCGTCATCCTCGATGAACTCCAGCGCCTGCTCCAACGAAAAGACGGTCGGCGGGGTGAGCAAGACGTTGTCGTCCTTGCCCGCAGCGCGGATATTGGTGAGCTGCTTCGCCTTCAGCGGATTGACCGTCAAGTCGTTCTCCCGCGCATGGATGCCGACGATCTGCCCCTCATAGACCTCATCGCCCGGCTTGACGAACAGCTTGCCCCGCTCCTGCAGGTTCATCAGCGCATAGCCCAGCACCTTGCCAGTGCCATTGGCGATCAGCACGCCGTTCTGACGGGTGGCGATTCCGCCCTGCTGCACCGGCCCATAGTGGTCGAAGACATGATAGATCAACCCGGTGCCGGACGTCAGCGTCATGAACTCGGTCTGGAAGCCGATCAGGCCACGCGAAGGGATGACGTAGTCGAGCCGCACCCGTCCCTGACCATCCGGCACCATGTCGCGTAATTCGCCCTTGCGCTCTCCCAGGGCCTCCATGATGGCGCCCTGGCTGCTCTCTTCCACATCCACCGTCAATTGTTCGTAGGGCTCGCTGATCTCGCCATCCACCTCGCGGAAGATCACCTCCGGACGGGAAACCGCCAGTTCATAGCCCTCCCGGCGCATGTTCTCGATCAGGATGGAGAGGTGCAACTCGCCACGGCCGGAGACCTTGAATTTCTCCGGGTCGTTGCCCTCCTCCACCCGCAGGGCCACGTTGTGGATCAACTCCCGCTCGAGGCGCTCCTTGATCTGGCGGGAAGTGAGAAACTTGCCCCCACGCCCGGCGAAGGGGGAATTGTTGACCTGGAAGGTCATGGAGACGGTAGGCTCGTCCACCGCCAACAACGGCAAAGCCTCCACGTGCTCCGGGTCACACAGGGTATCGGAGACATTGGGCGCATCGATGCCGGTGATGGCGACGATGTCCCCCGCCCCGGCTTCGGCCACCTCGTGACGATCCAGCCCCAGGTAACCATAGACCCGCCCGATACGCCCTTTGTGGCTGTCGCCATCCGCTTTCATCACCACCACCGGCTGGTTGGGCCGCACCCGGCCGCGGGCGATGCGGCCGATGGCGATGGCGCCCACATAGCTGTTGTAGTCGAGGGTGGAGACCTGCATCTGAAAGGGCCCCTCGGGGTCCACCGCCGGCGGCGGGCAGTATTCGACGATGGCCTCGAACAAGGGGGTCATGTCGCCCTCTCTTACATCGTCCGCAAGGCCGGCATAGCCGTTCAGAGCGGAAGCATAGACGATGGGGAAATCGAGCTGCTCGTCGCTGGCGCCGAGGCGGTCGAAGAGATCGAACACCTGATCGATCACCCAGTCGGGGCGCGCGCCCGGCTTGTCGATCTTGTTCACCACCACGATGGGCCGCAAGCCATGAGCGAAGGCCTTTTGGGTGACGAAACGGGTCTGCGGCATCGGGCCCTCCTGGGCGTCCACCAGCAACAGCACCGAATCCACCATTGACAGCACCCGCTCCACCTCGCCACCGAAATCGGCGTGACCCGGGGTATCGACGATGTTGATGCGGTAGTCGTTCCACTGGATGGCGGTATTCTTGGACAGGATGGTGATCCCCCGCTCCTTCTCCAGATCGTTGGAGTCCATCACCCGCTCCACCTCGCCAAAACGCTCGCCGAGGGTCCCCGACTGTTTGAGCAGTTCATCCACGAGGGTGGTCTTGCCATGGTCGACATGGGCGATGATGGCGATATTTCTGAGACGATCGATCACGAATGGTAACCCTGTGGCAAAAGGCGACGCATTATACAGGCCTTGCCATGACGACGATACAGCAACGCAAGAAAGGGGACACAGAACGTCATGGAACCGTCAATATCCCGGACAAAGCGCCGATACGCAGGGAAAGGGACAATACCTCTTGTCTCACAAATGGTTATCACATTTAAATGCCGGCCCACATACATTTTATAAAGCAACCGGCGATACATATTGGATTTTCTGCCTTATCAACATTTTCTGTGGATAACTCTGTGCACAATTTATGAGAAACCCCCCTGACCACCCTATTTTCAAGGGTTGTCATCAAATTGACAAAAAATTATACACCTCAATAAATCCTTTACTAATCAAGCAATTATCGTGAGCGTGAATTTTATTCCCATCCCTCTTGACACCACCATGCCAATATGACAGCCATTGTGCATAACGATGGAAGCGATCGACCATGAAACTGTTCACCTGGAGAAACCTGCGCATCCTGATCCTGCTCGGCATTCTGTTTGCCGTGGCCGTCCACACCAAGGGTCAGCGCCTCGCCAGCACGGCCTGGATCACCCCCCTGAATGTGGTCATCCTGCCCATCAACGCGGATGGCTCGGAGGCCACCGATCGCTATATCAAACGGCTGACGGCCGCGACTTTTACACCGATCGACCGCTTTACGCGCCGGGAAGCGGCGAAGCGCCACCTGCGCCTCGACGTCCCGACCCGGACCACACTTGGCCCTCAACTTTATGATCAGCCGCCGTCCCAGCCCACGCTCCACGGCGGCGTCATCGAAAACATACTGTGGAGCCTGCGGCTCCGCTACTGGGCCTGGCGACACACCCCGGAGGGGCTGCCCGGGGACAACCTGGTACGGATGTATGTTCTTTATGAACAGGGGTCGGCCGGGCGGGCGCTCGTCCACTCCGTTGGGCTGCAGAAGGGGCTGGTCGGCATCGTCCACGCCTTCGCAGAAAAGCGCCAGACCCCTCAGAACAACATCGTCATCGCCCACGAGCTGTTGCACACGGTGGGCGCGACCGACAAATACGACGAACAGGGTGAACCCCAATTTCCCGAGGGGTACGGCCACCCCCGGCAAAATCCCCTCTATCCTCAACGGCGCGCCGAAATCATGGCGGTACGCCGGGCCCTGTCGGAGACACACTCGGAGATGGCGATCAGCCTGCGCTCCTGTGTGATTGGCGACTGGACCGCCACCGAAATCGGCTGGAGTAACGACGAATAAGCCCGCGACCGGGTTAATAATATTCTTATACTTCAATAGACTACAACGCTTCTAGTGCTTGCACTTCCAGGTCGATAGGCGCAGCATAGAGCTTGAATCCACAGCGCTTGGCGCAATATTTGGGTATGGAAACCCTTATGGGAGCGACGACGCAAAGGGCGAGCATACGCCCTCCCGCTCCGGACAGACACCCCGAAAGGGAAACAGCCATTTTGTTAAAGTTGAAGCAGTAGCCGTTATGAACCCCACCGAACTCGACCCCCTGCGCGAACACATCGCGTCGCGTATCATTGGCCAGAAAAACTTCATCGACAGCATGCTGATCTGCCTGCTGAGCGATGGCCACCTGCTGGTAGAAGGAATGCCGGGCCTGGCCAAGACCACCGCCGTCAAAGCGCTGGCGGACGGCATTGAAGGCGACTTTCACCGCATCCAGTTCACCCCCGATCTGCTCCCCTCCGACCTCATCGGCACCGACATCTACCGCCACGAGAAAGGGGAATTCGAATTCCGGCCGGGCCCCCTGTTCCACAACATCCTGCTGGCCGATGAGGTCAACCGCGCCCCGGCCAAGGTACAGTCGGCGCTGCTGGAGGCGATGGCGGAGCATCAGATCACGGTGGGACAGAAGACCTACCCCCTGCCCGACCTGTTCATGGTGCTGGCCACCCAGAATCCGGTGGAGCAGGAAGGCACCTACCACTTGCCCGAGGCGCAGTTGGACCGCTTTCTGATGCAGACCCTGGTGGAATACCCCACGCCGGAGGAGGAACTGGCGATCCTGGCGCTGGACAGCAACCTCCAGACCCACGACGAGGCACCACCAGCACGGCGCCTGCCACAACGCACCCTGTTCGCCATGCGCAAACACGTGGCCGGCCTCTACCTGGACCCTAAACTCAATACCTACATCGTCGATCTGGCCCAGGCCACGCGCAACCCCAAGGCCTATAACGAGGACCTGGCACGCTGGTGCCGCTTCGGCGCCTCACCGCGCGCAAGCATTGCCCTGGCCCGCTGCGCCCGCGCCCGCGCCTGGCTGGATGGCGACGAATTCGTAGCACCCCACCACATCCAGGCCGTGGCCCCGGCAATCCTGCGCCACCGCATCCTGCTCACCTTCGAGGCCGAGGCGGAAGGCATCACCACCGACGATTTCATCAGCCGCCTGCTGGATCTGGTGGCCATCCCCTGAGGACTGGTAACGCGCTGTACCCATGACCCTGCATCCCCGTCTCGACGACCTGCTCGAACTGCGCCACCAGGCGCATACCCTGGGGCTGGCCTCGCACCACCTGGTCAACTCCAGCTTCAGCGGTCTCTACGCCTCGGTGTTCCGCGGCGCCGGACTCAACTTCGAGGACGTGCGCGAATACCGCGAGGGTGACGATATCCGCAACATGGAGTGGAACGTCACTGCCCGCACCAACGTGCCGCACGTAAAGATCTTCCGCGAGGAGCGCGAACGCAGTGTCGTCCTCTGCGTGGACATCGGCGCGCACATGTCCTTCGGCACCCGCAACACCTTCAAGTCCATCCAGGCGGCGCGCGCCACCGCCCTGTTGGGGTGGGCGGCCAACCGCCTGCACGACCGCGTCGGCGGGCTGGTGTTCGGCAACCGCACCACCGGGCCTCAATTCTTCCGCCCCTCGCGTGGCCGCCGCGCCTTGTGGCGGCTGCTGCGCACTCTCACCGAGCCCACCGGCAACGCCAGGTCGGAGCCGGGCTGCGTAATCAACGCCCTGCAACAGGTGAGCCGCGGCACCAGCACCGGCTCGCTGATCTTTCTGATCGCCGACCTCAACCGTGACATCGACCACCGTGACCTGGAGCGCGTGTTGGGCAGCCTGTGCCAGAGACACACCGTGGTGGTGCTACCGGTAGACGACCCGGCGGACCGCGAACTGCCGGATATGGGGCGTGTCACCTTCACCAGCCCGGCGGGCGATCTGGTGGAGATCGATACCGACGACGCCACCGCGCGGGCCGCCTATACCGAGGCATGGATCGCGCGGCGCACCGCCCTGGAGAACATCTGCAACCGGCTGGGTATCGTGCAATTGCCCCTGAGTACCGAGCAGGAGATCCACGTCACCCTCACCCGTGAACTGCAATACCGGGCGCGGATGAAGGGGGTCTGAGACATGCAGAATTCATACAGCCAACTGCGCGACATCCGCGGACTCGATCCCATCTCCAGCTGGCCGCCGGCGCCGGGCTGGTGGCTGCTGGTCTTTGGCGCCTTGCTGACGCTGGCCTTGATTCTGTGGTACCTGCGGCTACGGCGGGACTATCCGCTCGGTCGCTGGCAGCGCGATGCAAAGCGCCGGCTGGTGCGGCTGAAACGGCGGATCCCCACACACACGCCCCACGAGAGCGCCGCCGAACTCTCCGAATTGCTGCGCCGCATCGCAATCGCCCGCTGCGGTCGGGCCCACTGCGCCGGACTCACCGGCGAGGCATGGCTGACATGGCTGGAGAACAATGACCCCAACGGATTCCACTGGCGCGAAGAGGGACGTCTGTTGCTCGAACTGCCCTACGCGCCTCCGGACCGGCCTACCGATCAGAGCCGGCTGATCCGCCTGACCGAGGCGGCGATCCGCTGGGTCTCGGCGGCGGACAAGGTACCCTGCCATGTTTGAGTTTCACTGGCCTTGGGCGGGACTGCTGTTGGTGCTGCCGGTGCTGGCGCGTCTGTTCTGGCCGCGGCCCGCCAGCGAAGGCGAATCCCGGGTCCAGGGCCGGCGCACTGTGCTCCTCCACCCCGCAGTGGACGAACTCCAGCGTATCTTCCACGGTGATCGTCCCCGCACGCCCCTGGCCGCGCGGCTGCACTCACTGCTGCTGGGCCTGCTTTGGGTCAGCCTGGTGGTGGCGTTGATGCGGCCACAATGGCTGGAACCACACGAAGAGATCCGCAGCACCGGCTACGACCTGATGCTGGCCGTGGACACCTCCCACTCCATGGAGGCCCTGGATTTCACCGTGGACGGCCGCCAGGTCTCCCGCATGGCGGTGGTCAAGGGCGTGATGGGGCGCTTCATCGAGGGCCGCAAAGGGGACCGCATCGGGCTGGTGATCTTCGGCAGCCAGGCCTTCATTCTCTCTCCCCTCACCCTCGACCGCGAGGCGGTAAGGCGGCTGCTGGACGGCGTGGTGCCCGGCATTGCCGGCCAGGGAACGGCCATGGGGGACGCCATCGGCCTGGGGGTCAAGAAATTGCGTGAACGCCCGCCGGGATCGAGGGTGCTGGTGCTGATCGCCGATGGGGAAAACACCGCCGGACGAATCCCCCCCTTGCAGGCGGCACGGATCGCCGCGCAAGAGGGCGTCCGCATCTACAGTATCGGCGTCGGCAGCAACCGCAAACATGTGCCCATCTATGAAGGCCGCCCGCGGCGCCTGGTCTACCGCGACGACCTCGGCTTCGACGAGGCAAACATGCGCCGTATCGCGGATATCACCGGAGGGGCCTATTTCCGCGCCACCGACACCCATGCCCTGGAGGAGATCTACCGCCGCATCAACGAACTCGAAAAGAGCGAGTCGGAACGCCGCAGCGGCTTCATCCCCACACCGCTCTATCGCTGGCCACTGGGCATGGGCCTGGTCTCTCTGCTACTGCTCGGCCTGTTCCCCGAGGGTCGGCGGCGGTCATTTGCGGGAGGCGGCCGTGCCTGAGACCGGATTTCATTTCGCCCAACCGTTCTGGTTGTGGGGACTGCTCCTGCTGGCGCCGGTCGCCCTCTGGCTGGCACGCAGTTCATCGCAAGCGGGCAAGGGGCGCATCGGCCGCTACGCAGATGCCCACCTGATGCCCTATCTCAGCGGCGTGCGTGACCTGCCGTCACAGGAGCGCCGGCGACGCTTCCTGCGCTGGGCCGTCTTGTGGATCCTCGGCATTCTCGCCATGGCCGGACCCCGCTGGGACTCTACCGATGCGCGTCTGTTCAAACCCGGCAGCAGCCTGGTGATCCTGCTCGACATATCGCGCTCCATGGAGGTCACCGACGTACAACCATCGCGCCTGGCCCGTGCAAAACAGGAGATCCAGGACCTGATCGTCCAGAACAGCACGTTGCGCATGGGCCTGGTCGCCTTTGCCTCGGTGCCACACATCGTTTCACCCGTCACCGGGGACACGCAGAGCCTCCGCGCCGTTCTGCCAGCCCTCTCGACCCGGCTCACCCGGCTTCAAGGCAGCCGCGTCGCCACCGCCCTCGAACGCGCCGAACAACTGCTGCTCGGGCAGCCGGAGGGCAGCGCTCGCAGCATTCTTCTGATCTCTGACGGAGATTTCGATGAACCCGATCTCGAGCCGCTGGTCAAACAATTGGCGGACAAGGGCATACGACTGCTGACCCTTGGCGTGGGCACCGCAGGTGGAGGCGCCGTCCCCGGCATCAATGATCGGCAAGGCATCCCCGTGATCTCACGCCTGAACGCACCACTGCTCGAAGCATTGGCCCGGGCCGGCCATGGCGAATACATCAAGGCCGACTTCCGCGACGACGACACCCGAAAGATACTCCAGGCCGCCACCGAAAACTCCGCGCCCGTCGACGCCGAGGGGGAGACAACCCGGATATGGAACGAACGCTTCTATCTGCTGCTGATCCCCATGCTGATCCTGCTGCTGAACGACTTCCGACGGCGCACCACCGGAGACCCCTCATCATGAAGCATCTCCTCCTCATTGGTCCCTTGCTGATCGCGGCTGCACCGGCGCAGGCCGGCTGGTTCAGCAACGCGGAACAGGAGGCGGCCGGCACCTTTGAACGCGGACGCTACGAGGAGGCGGCCCGGCAGTTCAAGGATCCCTACCGCAAGGGCGTCGCCTATTATCGGGCAGGGAAATATGAAAAGGCCGCACAGGATTTTTCCAAGGTAACCCGGAAGGAGGTGCGCCTCGATGCCCTCTACAACCTGGGTAACGCACGATTCCAATTGGGTGATTTCGCGGGCGCAATCAAGGCCTATGAAGAGGTATTGAAGAACGACCCTTCCAGGGAAGATGCCGCACACAATCTCGCGCTGGCCCGCGGCATCTTGAACCAAGACGAAGAAAAAGCGGAAGAGAAACCCAAGGCGGAGGACCGGCGGGGAGAAACGCAACAGCAGGAGAAACCCCAAGAGGATCAATCAGAACAAAAGGCGTCCGAGCAACAACAGTCCGGCGACCAACAGCAGCAATCCGAACAGCAACAGTCCGGCGACCAGCAGCAGCAATCCGAGCAGCAACAGTCCGGGGGCGAACAACAATCGGAACAGCAGCAATCGGATGGAAAACA
>JALSTP010000165.1 GCA_026983675.1 Sedimenticola sp. | reverse complement strand
GATATCCTCGGCGGCGCACCTCGCGGATCACGGCTCTCGGCAGCACCGAAGCCGCGTTCCACAGATATTCGAACTCAGCCTCGATCCAGGCGACCCCTTCGGGGGAGTCGTCCTCCCATAGAATTTCGTAGTGGCGTTGCCATCCGGCGCGGGTCTCGTTCATGGAGCCGATAAAGCCGAGCTTGCGACCATCGGCCAGCTCGATCACACCTGCCTTCCCGTGCAGAAAACCACAAACACTATCCGGTGCCACACGCACGGCATGACCGTGCTTCTGAAGGAAGGCATCCAGCCTGCGGTAGCGATCCCGGTTCAGCAGCGCCTCGGCCTCCAGGGCACGTTCGTTCCAGCGGCCGAGCATTTTGGCTTCACGCAGTTGGGCCACCCGGAGATCATCTGGATGGATATCCACGTTACAGACGATCTTCACTTCCGGGATTTCTTCCAACAACTCGTTCGCCACCTCAAACAGGGAACTGGTGAAGTAGCCTGCTATGCGCTTGTAGCTACGCGCACCTTTCAAGTGCTCGAGCAGAAAGGAATGATCAAGCCGATGGGTGCGAGACGAGAATCTGCGAATGGTCATCGCTCAAACACCCCAGCCTTCCATGCTATTGCCCCAGGGCGCGCAAGTTCTTCAACCGCCCCCTAAGGACTTCTGCGACGTCGCGCACTTCAGGTTCGGGCGCCTTGCACTCGATGAAGGCGAGCATGTCGATCAGTAGCGGTCGGATGTCAAGGAACTCCGGTAGGTCCTCTTGCAACTGTCCGATCACGACCTGGGGTTCGGTTTCTGCCAGCAGTTGTTGCAGGCCGATAATGAGCCTGCCCAGCCAGGTGGGACCGATCTCGGTGCTATCAGTGAGGTCACGGGACTTGAACTCGGTGATGCGTTTGAGCCGGGCTTTGTTGGCCTTCATGTTGCCCATTACCCTGGCATAGTCCTGCACCCGGAAGGCTTTGGCGAAGTTTTGGTAGTTGTCCAGCTTGCTGGCGCCAGTCGTCTCCATGTCCATCATGCGCAGGTAGAAGCGCTGGATGCCCCCCAGCTTGGCCCAGGTCTCCGCGCTCAAGCCTTCAGGCACCAGCAGGCTGTTGGCCGCTTCGGCCGCCTGTTGCACGATCTCGTCCACCACCGTGGTTTCGCCCTTCTTGCGCGGGCGCAGGGCGAAGGTGGTGACGTCCTCGCCGCCGATGTGGGTGTAGGCGGTGAGCACCTTGAGCGCGGCGGCGTACCCGGCCATCTGCAGGTCGGCGTCGTTGAAGACCGGCTCGCCGTGTTTGGCCTTCAGCTCGTCGTTGAGGTGCATCATGGTCTCGATTTGCCGCTGCACCTCGGCACGGACCTGGGGCAGGATGCGCTGCTTGAAGCCGGCGCGATTGCCGGCCGGGCGCTTGCGCAGCATCAGGATCACCGTGCCCTGCACATAGCCGCCTTTTTTCAATTCCGAGGTGGTCTCGGTGGCGATGTACCAGGCCGCCACCACCTGCAGACCCGCTGCCCAGAAAATGCCCACCATGTCAGACCAGACGCCGGTGTCCTGATGCGTGAACATGACGCATTGCATACCGTTGTCCGGCATGTGCTGCGCCATCGCCTTGTAGGCATCGACCATTCCGCGCCGGAAGTCGTCGCCGGAACCCTTGATGGCCAGAGCGCGGCGGGAGTCCCATGTCCATTCATCGAAGGGTTTGGGCGGATTCTTGCGCAGCCAGGCGATGAAGAATTCGGTGATTTCGTGGTAGTGGACGGCGTCGGCGTAGGGGGGGTCGGTCAGCCAGATGTCGCATTCGGTCGAGACCTGGCGGGCATCCCGGTTTTCAATGATGCCGCGGCCGTAAACGGGTGTGGTGGCGGGTGGGACGATCAACTCTTCCACATACTTCCAGGCGCGGGCGGGATAATTCCAGAAGGTGTTGAGGGCTTGGCTTTGGAAAACAGCCTCGGCACTCTCACGGGATGGATTCCAATGGCTTATTCGGGAGCTTCGGTTGAGAACGGCCGGGAACAGGGTAAACGCCACCGCCGAGTTCCGGGAATGGCGGCTTACCAGGACGTTCAGCAGCAGATGGCGGGGATGAAACAAATGGTGCCACCAGGTCCAGCCACGCGTGCGAATCGGCTCATCAGTCTTATCACCCGGCTCGATTTCCATATCCGGCGCCAAGCCCTCTTCCTGCCAGCGGGCGAGGTTCTCGGCCACGATCTGTTCGACTTTGCGCTCCCGTTCCAGGTCGGCCTCGGTGACTGAGGCAAAAAAAGTTTCCGGTCTTGAACTGTTCAGAGTTTCTTTTTTGATCCACTGAATGGCGTAAAGGCGCTCCTGGAAGATGTCGTCGGGCCGGGGTTTGAAGTCGTGTTTCTCCCAGCGGCGCAGGCGGTTTTGTGTATTGCCATCGGCATCCCGGTAGTCACCGCGCAGGGTCTTGATGGGCGTGCGGTAGGTTTTGCCATCCAAGCGGTGGATGAGGTACCCGTCCTGCACGGTGCCCTGCCGTTCGGCGTCGGCCATTTCCTGTTTCGAGACCCCCATACGGATCTCGATGTCATAACGCCGGTTTTCATAATCGGGAATCAAATAGGCACGGCAGTCGAAACGTCTTTTGGAAATGGCCAAGGTGGGCAACAGGGGTACGAGCCAGCCGGTCTCCGGGCAACGGGTCTCCAGGCAATAGAGGTAGGCATAGGCCCGGTTGCCGTACTCGTCGTGCTCGATGCCTAACGCGGTGATCTCTCTATCTACCGCTTCCGCGACTTCGCGCTGGGCCTGTTCGATGGCGGCGCGGCGTTCGGGCGGGGCACCAATGATGTGGAGTGCCCCCCAGGTGAGCATACAGGCGATGGGGTTGAGGTCCGAGGCATAAACATCGGCACCTAAGCGCGCCGCCTCGAACGGGATGGAGCCGCCGCCACAAAACGCGTCACCCACGCGGGGGCGGTGGCCATAGCGGAGAATGCCCAGTTGCTCCACCAGTTCCTGATGGGAATAGGCCTCAATCCCCAAGTGGGCATAGTGACGGTTGACGGCAGGCCAGATGGGCGCATAGAGCCAGTCCTGATCCACCTCCTCGGGGCGTTTGCATAGGGCGGCCTTTTCCTCGTAGCTTCCGAATGTGGCCAGCGCCTTGCGGTAGAGCCAGAGTTTCTCCTCTTCGGTGACATCACGCCGCCAGCGCAGTTTGATGCCCTCTTCGTCGGCATCGAAGGGGCAGGTCCAGTGCGCCACGTCTTCGAACATCTCATCGTCGCGCTTGAGATTGTGATTGAAATAGCTCCAAGGGTCGTCCAGCTCGATGCGGGCGGCGATATCCTTCGGCTTGAGGGCATTCTGAATCAGCGCCCGGCGCGCCAGTCCTTCGTCGTCGAAGGCCATGAGTTTTTCGAAGATGGCGAGGTCGGCCTCGGCATCGCCTGTCTGCGGCAGCAGGCTGCCCAGCACGATAGCGCGCACCAGGATCAAGGGCTTGCGCCCCTTCCAGTAGGAACCCAGGGCAGTCAGTGTCTGCCCAGCCCCGGCCTTGCGCTCCTTCTGCGCCTCGAACGAAACCTTCTGCGCGGGGAATACGGCCTCGATCAGGGCGGGAGCGTCCTTGAGCGCCAGGGGGGTGAGCTTTTGGTCGGTTTGCTGCCGGGTGGTCTGCATTGTATTCGTCACAGTTCAAAGGCCCAATGTCTGCTTCAAGGCTTGGTCAACTTTTTCCATGGCAATACATTTTCCAATGACTCTATCGATCTCGCGGTTCAATACCGTTGCCAGGTTGTCCGTTACGACAATAGAATCGGTGAGCAGCCCCATGGCCTTTCCAACCGGGTCGGCTTTCTTGACGGTGACACGCGTCGGGCCGGTGCGTCTCGGATTCGAGGTGATCAGCGCAACGATTCGCTGATTGATTCCTGTGCTGAAACCATCGCCCTGCACGATGAGGGCGGGACGCTTCTTGTAGGTTTTCAGGTCGGAATTGGGGAACCTGACGAGAATGACATCACCTCGCTTATAGGTCATCGTAGGCCGCCATTCCCGGATGATCCCAGTCCTCGGCAAAGGTGCGCAAGCGCAGCAGGGTTTCCAACGCATCCGCCTGGGACCACCCCAAGGATTTGATGCTGTTGTACTGTTCGGCTGTGGTCAGGGCGTTGCCGGGCACATAGAGCAAGGCAGATGACTGCATTGTCGGTAACGGAGGGAGCACTTGCTGTTCCTCGACCCGCCTTGTTGTTTGCGTGATTGCCGAATGCCAGAATGCGGGAATCGATGTATCTAATGTTGTGGCGAGCATGATCAATACTCCGGTTCCAGGCTCTGAATGGTCTTTTCAGTCAGAATGTGATGGAAAAACATCGCCTTTGATCGTGTATGCAATATTTCCAACTGCGCCTTGGCAGTCTCCCAATCAGTTGGGGGTATCTCGGACAGGGTTTCAAGGTCAACCAGCGTTCCCGTCAAGGTCTCGTCGGGCAGGGTCGCATTGGCCGGTGTAACAACCTGTATGACATGAATAAAAGCTTCTTCTGGAATTTCCAGGCGAATCTGGCAGTTATATTGCGTAATTTCATGCTCCCCCAATTTGACCTTTAGTTTGAGCGCTGTCAGGTCAGGCGGTGGCGCCAGGGTCAACAAATCAAGGTACCGTAGCGAATGGCGCTGGATGTTCGAAACCAGGCTGCTTTTCTGGAGAATCTCCATGAGTTTTACAATTTCTTCCTTGAAGGATCTCCAGCCCACATAAGGTTTTTGACAGTTGAGGGTGACCACCCGGTCCCCGACTTGCCACCGGAAGGGAGAACCGGACTCTTCCATCATCACCTTGGCAATAAAGCGCAGATTTGGGTCAATCTGCGCCACTGGTGCTGGAATGTCCGCTGCCGGCAGCCGGCTCAACGAAAGGTTTGGGTATCGAGTTTTTAATTCGGAGAAAAGCACACCCGGCAAAATATCTCCGATAGCAGGGCTTTCAAACTGAATCTGCCATATGGCTTCTATCAATGGCTCCTGTCGTAATCTCGTTGGAACAGGGTTCATTTTGCCTCTCCGATGGGTTATTAGTCGTATTGTAGTTATTCGCTATCAAACATATCCAGCATGGGCAACTCAGTTCCTTTGACTTGCGTCCGCCGGGCGCGGGGCTGGAGCAGGTCGCTTTGGGCCACGTCACCCAGCGCATGACGCAAGGCCAGACGCCAGCCCTTGCCACCGTCGGTAACCCGGCCGCAGGTCATGGCGGTCATGCCAAAGAGCCACCAGCGCTCTTCCGGCCGCAAGGCGAGCCAATTGCGAACCGCCACGGGGATTTTTTCCATTTCCATGTCTTCCACCGCCCAGGCCAGAACGCAGAGCTCCTTGCCCAGCAACCGGTCCACCGGGTTTTCCCCCACCTTCCAGGCGGAGGTCTTTAGACCGTGGGCCTTGAGCCGGGCATTGAAGGCACGCTGCACCTCACTGCGGATGGCCGTCCAGCGTGGGCGTTGCAGCACCACCCGGTCGATGACGGCAAATTCATCGCTGGATGCCTGAAGCCCCAGGTACTCGCTGATCTGTACCTTGCCGGTGTTGGACCGGGGAATAGAGACCCGGAAATGATGTGGATCAGAGGTGGCCGGCACGCCGAAGCCAAGGGTGGCCTTCGGCTTTTCGGATTTACCCCGCCGTGCGCTTGTGGCTGATCTGCGTGCCGCCGTGGCCCTTGGCATGACCTACTCCTCCTGTACCACATCGCCGGGGCGCAATTCGATTCCGGCGATTTTGGCGAAGGCTTTTGCCTCGAAGCCGTTTTCGAACGCCGCACCGCCGGTGATGGTGATGGCCACTGCGGCATCATCCTCTTGTAGTACCGAGCGCAGGCTGTTGACGACACCCTCGATCATGGCGGCGGTGATTTCCCGTTCCTGGAAGCGGACGGTAACCGTGTTTTCTCCTTCGCCGATTTCGATGCGCACCCCCTTGAAGCGGGTAGCGGGCTGATCCTTGAAGTGGTTGATGACGCCAAAGACCTTTTCAGTGGAATCCAGGAGCACCCGCTTGGATTGCAGGCGCGCTGGTTTGGGGTCATCGATATGCACGGTTTTGTCGCCACTGGCCGGGATCTGGAAGTCCGCGGTCTTGGTGGCCTCACCAGCGCGGGCAAAGACCAACAGGCGCACGGCTTCCGGCCCGATTTCGAAGGGGCCTTCATAGAGAAGGCCGTCCTTGGGGTTGGAGCCGTCGAGGGTATAGGTCATCTCGGCACTGGGGGTGCATTGCAGTGTCACCCGGCGCTTGTCGCCGGCCGGATCAACTTGGTGACGGATCTTGAGATCCGCTACCCAGCGCACCGGTGGCCCACTTTCATACTGCCCTGTCGGATCTTTGACCCAAAAGTAGAGGGTGCCTTCACGTGTCGTAAAATTATCCAGGTCCTCGACTACCGGATCTTTCTCGGAGATTTGGTTCTTTCCTGTGTGGTAGTACACGATTGGACTCTCACCGGCATGGCGGGGGGTCAGACTGAGAATCGTCTCACCTGTTTCCGGATTGGTACCGAGTACTGTGACATTGACAGTGGTTTTTTCCTTGGGAAAGGGGCCCTTTTCAATGTAGCCGTCCTCGCCCAGGCGCCAACGCCCTTGCTTCAGGGCTTCGGTCTTGAGAGTGTCCATGCCGCCGGCACCCGGCATCCATGGCCAGGCTGGGTTGCTTTTGGCACGGCTGACCACGTCCTTCCACGGCGTCCGACGATTGTCCTTGCCAGATGGCCAGAGGTACTCCTCTGCCATGGCGAAGTATTCGTTGAAGTTTTCGGTGAGGTCCAGCGCGAGCTTGTAGTTAGCGCGAGGACTGGCCAACAAGGCCTCGATCTGGGCCTCGGCTGACTGGTCGCCTTCCCCAAGTTTCAGGCCGTTATCGATCGTGACGGGTGCCAGGAATTCCCGACCGTCAATCTCATCCACGCTTGGAAAGTAAAGGCGATTGTACGCAGCGGAGAGGGCTTTGTTGAAGCGGTCCTCGGCCTCTTCCAGACGGTCACGGGCTTCTTCATAGAGGGTATCGCCGGGCTTGAGTCGTTTGTAGATCTGTTCGATGGCGTAGAGTTCGCGCAGGCGATCCTCCACCGCATCGGCCAGGTGGCTATCCTGTCCGGTCAATACCAGGAGATTATTCTTCTCTTGCTGGTAATCGAAGAAGTTCTGCAATTCACTGGGAGGGACCTTGCCATCGGGTTTGATGACAATGAGTACCCGTGGGCCACTGAGTTTCAATTCATCCAGTTGTGGAAGAACATGAACTTCCTGATAGGCGTTACGACGCACTGGCTGCAGAATGCCGGTGAGACGATTGATCAACGCCTGATCGACCTTGGGTTGTGGTACCTCTTTGGCGTTGCGCTCGATCTGGCGCGAGAGGTTCTCGGTCTCCTTGATGAAAAAGCGCTGTTCCTCACGGTGGAGGTACCAGGCCTGTTCACGCAATCGTTGCAGGGCCTCGAGAAATTCGTCCGGTTTACGGTTAGGCGCTGCCAGGAACTCAATGATTTCACTTTCGGATAGGCCGATCCGGCCGCCTACAGCCCGAGACAACGACGAGGCTAAGAGCAGGGTCATTACCTGTTTCGCCGCATCCGACCCCAGTTCATCATCGATCGTCTCCGCGATGGCATTGCCATTGTCTGCAATATCTCGCGTGACCGCTGGCATCAGCTTCGGTGCGATGCGCTCGATCTCGTCTTTGACCTGGTCGTCATTGAGGTCGAGGTGCTGAGTGCCGATAAGAAATACATCGTCGGTTTCGCGCTGCTCGACGCTCTTGAGCAATCGAGCGGTGAACTGCATCAGCCCGCGCGTCTGTCGGAAGCCTTCATTCTCCTTGAACAAAGCAACGAGATGTTTGAAAGAAGGATGGAATGGGTAGGTCTCCCGAACTTGCTCGGCAATCTGCTCGATGCTGGCGGCGACAATGTAGCCACCATCTTCAGCTTTTTTGACCTGCTGGGCATATTCCTCGGCAATGTCCGCAATAGTGCGCTCGTCGGGAAGCTCGTCGATCAAGCGTTTCTTGAGGATCTCATAGATTTCATTGCCCGCCAGTTGGACAGGCGTAATGGTCATGGCCTGGCGACGAGTTTCCTGTTGCAGGTTGTCAATGGCCTCGGCCAATGCCTTGGTTTGCGCCTTGTAGCTGCCTGAGAGATTGGCGATGACGATGGCACAGTTCGGCAGCTCCAGGGCCGCGGTCATTAATGAGCTGAGGCTGTACACAACCATATCGGCCAGGGTGCCCTTGCCAAACATCTGGGTGCTTGCGTTTTGCAGGTAAGGCGGCAGCTCGTCCAGAAGAATCAAGGTCGGCTGGTCGCCGATGATTTCCTTCCACTTGCGTTGATCCACGGCCTTGGGGCCATTGACCCAGTGCTCCTTGATCGCTTCTTCAGCGCCCAGTTGTGTGGCAATTTCACCCCAGATGTAGTTATCCGGGTTATTGCGGCCATTGAACGCCGCAATACGCGCCGCGCCGAAATCGATGCGGTCATTCAGATCGGCAGGTAGCACTTCGGGGCGAAGATCAGGATGTCGAGCCAACAAGCCCAAGGCGATCATCATGTGGGTTTTACCGCCACCCATCGCCTGGGTGAGCTCGAATACCGCCTGGTCGGATTTTCCGGAGAGTCGCAGCATGCCCTCTCGAAAGAGCTGCTCCATGCCGTGCGTGACGA
>JALSTP010000164.1 GCA_026983675.1 Sedimenticola sp. | reverse complement strand
GACGGCGCCCAGGGTGGCGGGCATTCGATTTGGGGGGAATATGCATATGAAAACGGTTTCATCGCAATGGGTTGTCCGCGCCTTGGCGGTGCTTTGGCTTGCATTGTGCGCGTCATCGGCGGCGGCCGGTGGTGATGGGGACCTGGCTGTCCTGAACGTCTCTGAGCAGGACATCGACGGCAGGAATCAGGTATGTATCCGCTTTTCGGCGGCGCTGGACCGGTCGCGGGATCTTCAGTCCTATTTTTCGATCGGAAAAAAACAGGGGGAGCGGGCCGAGGGGGCCTGGATTTTTTCCAGTGGGGACCGGCTCGCCTGTTTCAGCGATACGCAACCCTCGACGGACTATCGTGTCGTGGTGTTCCAGGGGTTGCCGGCGAAGAACGGCGCGGCGTTGGGCCAGGACTATCGTAATGAGATCAGCACCCGCGCGTTGCGACCGGCGGTCAGTTTCGGTACCCGGGGTGCGGTGCTGATGCCGGGGATCAGTCGCGGATTGCCGGTGGTGACGGTGAATGTGCCTGCCGTGGATATCACCTTTCACCGTGTCAAGCCCGGACATCGCGAGAACGTGCTCGATGAGCTCGAGGAGGCTTATACCTATTCATTGGCCCAGCGGCTGGCGGAATGGACCGATCTGGTCTATACGGGACGGTTCGATCTGCACAGTGAACGGAACCGGCGCGTCAAGCGCACCATCGAGATTGCAACGATCCCCCCATTGCAACGGCCGGGTATGTACCTGGCGGTGATGAAACCGGCCGGCAGTTACCCCGACGCCCCCACGATTACCCACTTCATGATCACGGATCTGGGGTTGCATGCGCGGGTGTACGCCAATCGGTTGGATCTCTATGTCAACTCGTTGAAAAGCACACAGCCCGTCTCCGGCGTGACGGTGTCCCTGCTGGATGCCAAGGGTCAGGTTCTGAAACGGAATCGCACTACGGTAGAGGGGTATGTGAGTTTTCAGCCGGTTCCTGAGAAGGCAGTTCTTCTGCTGGCCGAAAAAGGCAGTCAGCAATCGCTGTTGCGCCTGAAGGGGCCGGCCCTGGATTTGTCGGAGTTCGATCTGGGCGAGCGTCTTCAGGATGCGCAAACATTGTTCGTGTACAGCGAGCGGGATATCTACCGACCGGGGGAACCGGTGCATTTCGATGCCTTGTTGCGCGATGAAGATGGGCGTCTGCAGGGGGCGCCGACGCTCAAGGGGCAGGTTTTCCAACCGGACGGGCAGGTGGTGCGCCATTTTCGCTTGCGAGCGCAAAAGCCGGGTTTCTATGAGCACAGTTTCAAACTGCCGAAAAACGCGAGCACCGGGGCGTGGAGGCTGGAGGTGGAAAAGCCGGATGGCAAGGTCGCGCAATATCCGTTCAAAGTGGAGGAGTTCCTGCCAGAGCGGATGAAGCTGACCTTTTCCGCCAGTGCAACGGAGCCGGCATTCCTGTCGCCGGATCAACCCCTGCGGGTCAAGGTGAAGGGTGAATATCTCTACGGCGCACCGGCCAGCGGAAACCGTCTGAGCGCCACGCTCCAGGTGACGCACTGGCGCTCGCCGGTGGCGAGTCTGAAGGGGTTCCAGTTCGGCGATATTCAGGATCGGCATGGCCTGGGGAATGTGCCGCTGGAAGACGTTTTTCTCGATCCCCGGGGCAGGGCGGAGATCGTGGCCAAAAGCCGGTGGGGGGACGCCCGCTCGCCACTCAAGTTGCGGCTGGTTTGCAGCCTGTTCGAGTCGGGGGGCAGGCCGGTGACGCGCAGTTTTGAAAAACGGGTCTGGCCCGGCAAGGCCCTTATTGGCATTCGCCCGCAGTTCAAAAAGGGTGAAAATCCGCCCGCCAACCGACGCGTCCATTTCGATCTGGTGCGCGCCACGGCCGATGGCCGGAAGCTGGCCGCCGACGCCCTCCAGGTGACCTTGATCCGCGAAGAGCGCCAGTATTTCTGGGAATATTCCAAGGCCCGCGGCTGGGATTACAAATACTCCAAGCAGGCGTATCCAGTGGGTCGTCTCACCGTCAGGATTCCGCCGGGGGGGCAGACGACGGTCGCCTTTCCGGTGGAATGGGGGGATTATCGGCTGGAAGTGACT
Source organism: Sedimenticola sp. (assembly GCA_026983675.1). GTDB lineage: Bacteria > Pseudomonadota > Gammaproteobacteria > Chromatiales > Chromatiaceae > JALSTP01. The sequence continues at coordinate 6,616 of JALSTP010000164.1, read as the reverse complement.
GACCCCGGCAGTGGCGCCAAATCCAGTTTGCGCTTCTTTGCCGGCGACGACTGGTACAGCGACCGCCAGGCGGGTGCGCAAAGCAGTCGGCCGGATGCCGTGGGGCTGAGTCTGGACAAGCCGCGCTACTCGGCGGGGGACACCGCAAAGCTGACCGTCAAGCCACCCCACGACGGGGAAGCGTTGATCCTGGTCGAAGGTGACACGCCGTTGTGGACGCACCGGCAACAGGTCCGCAAGGCGGGGACGGTGGTGGAGATTCCGGTGGACAAGAGCTGGCAACGGCACGACATACACGTTTCAGTGGTGGTGCTGCGGGCTGCGAGCAAGGTCGCCAGTATCACCCCCAACCGCGCCTTTGGACTGCTCTACCTGCCCCTGGATCGCGAGGCGAGGCGCTTGCAGGTGGGCATCGACAGCGTTGCGAAAACCGAACCCGGCAAACCGCTGGAGATTGCCGTGAAGCTGAAGAATCGAGCGGCCATCGCGGGGCCGGTGTGGGTGACCGTGGCAGCGGTGGATGTCGGCATCCTCAACCTCACGGATTTCAAAACGCCCGATCCTTTTACGGGCTTTTTCGGGCGGCGGCGCTATGGCGTGGAAAGCCGCGACAACTACGGCTCGGTCATTGAACTCAACCGGTATCGGACGGCGGCATTGAAATTTGGCGGCGATGCCCCCAGCCGGGGCGGAAAAGCGCCCGCCTCGGACCTCCATATCGTCTCGCTCCACAGCGGCCCCGTTGTTCTCGACGCCGAAGGCAAGGCCTCGGTGACCGTGCATGTCCCCGATTTTAACGGCCGTTTGCGCCTGATGGCGGTGGCGTTTTCTGATGACAGTTTTGGCAGTGCGGAGCGGGAGGTCACCGTGGCGGCGCCTGTGGTGACCCAGTTGGCCATGCCACGGTTCATTGCCAGCGGCGACCATTCCAGCATCGCGCTCGACCTGCACAACATGAGCGGCGGGGTGCAGATGTTGCGATTGAAGCTGACCGCCGAGCCTCCCCTCTCTCTGCGGAAGGGGACGCGCACGATCAAACTGGCGGACGGTGAGAAAGAGACCCTGCATTTTCCCTTGGACAGCGCCTATGGCACCTTGTCGGCGCATGTGCGTCTCGATGTGGCGGGGGATGCGCTGCATTTTTCCCGTGTCTGGAAGCTGGCCATTCGCCCGCCTTATCCACCGTCGAGACTGCAATGGCGCCATCTGCTTGGCACTGGGGAATCTGCGAAATATCCAGTCGATGAATTGCGGCATCTGATTCCGGAGACCATCAGCGGCACGCTCACCATCTCCAGCCGGCCTGATCTGGGCGCGGCGAGGCAAATGGCGGCGCTGCTGCAGTATCCTTATGGCTGTCTGGAACAGGTCAGCAGCGCCGCCTGGCCGTGGCTTTTCGCCGACAACCGTATTTTGAGCCGCCTCGATCTGGCCACAACGACCCAGAAACAGCGACTCGCCAGTATCGAGGAGGCCTGGAGGAACATCGAGGCCATGCAGCTCGAGGACGGCGGCTTCGGCTTGTGGAGCAACCACTCTGAAGAAGAGCACTGGTTGACCGCCTATGTCACGGATCTGCTGTTGGATGCGGAAGCCCAGGGCTATCCCATGACACCGGAAGTGAAACAGAAGGCGCTCCATCGGCTGGAAGACTATCTGCGCCAGCCCGATATGGGGTTTGGTCATTACACCGATTCCCCGGCGCATTACCGGGTTGCCTTTCGAAGCTACGCCGCCTACGTGTTGTCGCGGGTCAACCGCGCCAATCTGGGAAAGATGCGCAGCCTTTACGATCACGAAATGAAAGCGGTGCAAAGCGGTCTGCCCCTGGTGCATCTGGGGCTGGCGTTGCTGCACCAGGGGGACCGGATGCGGGGAGAGAAAGCGATCCGGCAGGGGTTGAAGCATGGACGCGATGCGAAACCCTATCTGGGTGATTACGGCTCTGCCATCCGGGACGATGCCCTGATGATTCGGCTCCTGAGCGGGCGGCCGCAGTTCCGGGCGCAAGTGCAGGAGAAACTCCAGTCGCTGTCGGACAAGATCGCGGCGCAACCGTATTTGAGCACCCAGGAGCGCAACGCCGTTTTTCTCGCCAGTGTTGCGTTACAGGAGAAGGAGAACACCGCCTGGCAGGCCGTGCTGACACGCGGTCGAACCGCCCGGACGCTCAGTCGGCGGGAGTCCTTCTCCATGCCGCTGGACGCAAAATCCATGCGGCAGGGCATTACCGTGACGAATCGGACCGCCCCCTTGCTGTGGACGGGCATTGCGGTAAAGGGGTATCCCGACCGGAAACCGGCGGCCATCAGTCACGGCTATGAAATCAGTCGAGAGTATTTTGATCGCGACGGTCGGCCACTGGATATCCGACGGATGAAGATCGGCGATCTGGTACTGGTGCACCTCAAGGTGTCGGCCAAGACCCGGATGCCCGATACCCTGGTCGTCGACCTGCTCCCAGCCGGGCTGGAGCTGGAGAACCAGAATCTGGGCCACAGCATCAAGCTGAATCGGTTCCGGATCGACGGGGAAACCATTCCCGATCTGCAGAGAGAGACGCGTATTGTCCACCAGGAATTTCGTCATGACCGCTTCGTGGCGGCCGTCGACATGGGGCGCTATGGCGAGCAAGAGAGCCATCTTTTCTATCTGGCGCGCGCTGTAACGCCGGGAGAATATCATGTGCCGCCCCCGATGGTGGAGGCGATGTACCGGCCGCAGAAACGGGCCATTGGTGAGTCGGTGGAGAAAATGCGGGTGGTTGCGCCGCATTGAGGTGGCGCCTTGTCATCTGGGAGTCCGGCAGGCTATGAAGCGCCGCTATCCCCTGCTGCTTCTGTTGCTGCTGTTGTTGCCGGCGACGCTCTGGGTACTCGACCGGGTGTGGCCGTTGCGCCTGCCTGATGCCAATCGGGGTTTTGCGCGCGTCGTGCTCGATCGCAATGGCCGCCCGCTGCGGGCCTTTGCCGACGCCCAGGGCGTATGGCGCTATCCGGTGACGCCCGATGCCGTGTCGCCCTGGTATCTACAGGCCTTGCTGGGCTATGAAGATCGCGGGTTCTACTGGCATCCGGGGGTGAATCCCGCGGCCCTGATTCGCGCTGCGTGGCAGAACATGCGAAACCGGCGGATTGTCTCCGGTGGTTCGACGTTGACGATGCAGGTTGCGCGGTTGTTGTATCCGCAAAAGCGCAGCCTGATGGGAAAGCTGCGTCAGATTCTCTGCGCCCTGCAACTGGAATATCACCTCACCAAGCGGGAGATATTGACGTTGTATCTCAATCGCGCCCCCTTTGGGGGAACCGTGGAAGGCATTGCCGCGGCCAGCCACGCTTATCTGCAGAAGTCGCCGCGGGATCTCACCCGCGCCGAAGCAGCGCTGCTGGCGGTCCTGCCTCAAGCACCTTCGCGGCTGCGGCCGGACCGCCATCCGCGGCGCGCCCAGCGCGCGCGGGACAAGGTGCTCGACCGGCTGGCGGCCCTCGGGGTCTGGCCGCCGGACGTAATTGCCGACGCCCGGCGGGAAGTCGTCGCGGGCTATGGGATGCGGCACCCCATGCAGGCGCCGCTGCTGGCGCGGCGTCTGGCGCAGCAGTTCCCCTCGCGGTCCGTGATAGCCACGACCCTCGACCGCCGGTTGCAGGCGGGCGTGCAGCTCCGGGTCAAGCGCTATGTCGACCGCCTGCCGCCGCGCAGCTCGGCGGCCGTGCTGGTGGTGGAGAATCACGGCAGCGAGGTCCGGGCCTATGTGGGGTCCGCCGATTTTCTCGATGCCGGGCGCTATGGTCAGGTGGACATGATAAAGGCGGTCCGCTCGCCCGGCTCGACGCTCAAACCCTTTCTCTACGGTCTGGCGCTGGATGCGGGCCTGATCCATTCCGAGTCATTGCTGAGCGATGCGCCCCGGATCGGGAGACCGTATCGCCCCACCGATTTTGCACGAGGATTTGCCGGCCCCGTGAGTGTGAGTCAGGCGTTACAACAATCCCTGAATGTCCCGGCGGTCGATCTGCTGGAACACTTGGGGCCATCGCATTTTCTCGCGCGTCTGGTGAATGCCGGACTTGCACCGCGTCTGCCGCCGGACGCCAAAGCCAACCTGTCGATGGTTCTCGGGGGTGTCGGGGTAACGCTGGAGTCGTTGGTCTCGGGCTATCTGGCCTTCTCTCACTCGGGGTATGCCTCGCGGCCACGGTTGCGGCCGGAACAACAGGCGGCCCGGCGCCGGCTGCTCTCCCCCGGCGCCGCCTGGATCGTTCGCGACATCCTGCGGAGAACCCCGCGACCGGGCCGGCTGCACCCGGCAGGGGGCGATCGACACCATGATATCGCCTGGAAGACCGGTACCAGCTACGGCTACCGGGACAGTTGGGCAATCGGCACCAACGCCGACTACACGATTGGCGTCTGGGTGGGGCGGCCCGACGGCACGCCCATGCCGGGATATTGGGGCGGAAAGACGGCTGCCCCACTGATGTTCCAGATTTTCCGATTGCTGCCCGCCTCGGCGTCGACGGAAGATGACAGGCCCGCGAATGTGGAAAAGGTCACCATCTGCTGGCCGCTGGGGACCGCGTTGGACCAACAGCCCACCAGCACCTGTCACCGGCAAAAAAAGGCCTGGGTGCTAAACCATCAGATACCCCCGACCCTGCCGGACCCGGCGGAGCCCTATCAAAGCAATCCCGTGACCTACTGGATCAATCCGCGAACAGGGCGGCGGGTGGACGCCACCTGTCCCGTGGCGCAGCGCGTCAGCCGGACCGTTGCACTCTGGCCCGTCTCGGTGGAACCCTGGGTGCCCGCCTCGCAGCGTGCTGCAGCGCGCATCCCCCCGAGCGACCCGGCCTGCCCCGAACCCCTGCCCCGGATCGGCGCCCGGCTGAGGATCGTCGGCCTGCAACCCGGCAGCCGCCTGCGGTCCCCGGATCCGGGGAAATGGCCCGTCGTCAAGCTGAAGACACGGGGCGGAAATGGCAGAATCCACTGGTACATCGATGGAAGATCAGCCGGCAGCTACCCCGCCGGCGCGGCGATCACCCCCGCATTCACGCGGGCCGGAGAATACCAAATCGTCGCCATCGATGACCAAGGCGCAAGCGACAAGCTCTCCTTCGTCGTGCTGGGCAACTGACGCAAGAGCATTCGGAAAGGCGCTCCTGGATACCGCCGGGTTATTAACCCGGCAACAATATATATCGCATTCAGCCGCGGCCTGTCTTTGAATATCATAGGGTGAGGGGCTTCAGGCAGGCGCCGGACCTGCGTTCCAGCGCGCTGGACAGGATGTCCAAGTGTCGCAAGTGCATGGATGCACTGGAGCGACCTTGGCAAGGGAGTGACCCTTGCTTGCGCACTGCGCCTTGTTCCGGCGCCTGCCTGAAGCCCTGAATGCGATATATATTGTTGCCGGGTTAATAATAACCCGCCCTCTCCGAGCCTTGGGAGAGGGGACAATCGGCCGCACAGTCGATCCAACCGGCTTCCTCTGTTTGCAGCGTAGCCCGAGCGTTCGCCACAAACGGGAATGGCCTGTTCTCGCCATAAACGCATTGAAAGCGATCCGGCGGATTTCCGGCACGAACGGTGGCGTAAACTGCGGGCCGGAACCTCAAGGACGGATATAGGCGTAGCCCTGCTCTTGAAGTTTCATGATGCGCAGCACGCCGGCCGGGACCACCTTGACCCCATCGAGCAGCACGGGCTTCTTGCCTTTCTTCATCTCGATCTTCTTCATGGTGTTGGCGCAGGCGCTGAAGGTGATGTCCTGCATGGCCAGACTCTCGACGCGCTTGGCCTGCTTACTGTTCCTGGTCAGCAGACTGAGACCCGGGCCGTAGGCCACGATCTCCACCTCCACGTTGTCCATGCCCAGGGCCTTTTGCAGGTTGACCGCGTTGTTGAGGGCAATCGCCTGGGTGCGTGGATCATCGGTGCTCACCTGAATCACCACCTTGTGCTGGGCGCCCATGCCTTCGCCAACGGCATTGGCGGACAGGGAAAACATCAGCGCAATGGCCAACAGTACGGACGACAGGGGTTTTATCAACCCGCCGACAATATATCTCGTATCCGGCCGCGGCCTGTCATTGAATATCATCGGGTCAGGGGTTCCTGGCAGGCGCCGGAACGCCGGTCCTGCGTCTGCCTGAAGCCCTGAATGCGACCTATGTTGTTGCCGGGTCAATCGCTTCATGTTGCTCTCCTTTGGTGTTTTTGTTGGCGGTCGGGTGGCCGTCCGCAGGGATCCAGTGATGGACCCCGGTAAGACTATAGCGCCATGCCGGTCCTCGCGTCCATACGATGGGTTTCGCTGCGCTCTACCCATCCTGTGGTTACGGCACCTTTACTGGAGGGGTGACAAATTCGGTGGTTATCGGTCTATTCTGTTATATTAACCCGGCAACAATATATATCGTATTCAGCCGCGGCCTGTCTTTGAATATCATAGGGTTAGGGGCTTCAGGCAGGCACCGGACCTGCGTTCCAGCGCGCTGGACAGGATGTCCAAGTGTCGCGAGTGCATGGATGCACTGGAGCGACCTTGGCAAGGGAGTGACCCTTGCCTGCGCACTGCGCCTTGTTCCGGCGCCTGCCTGAAGCCCTGAATGCG
>JALSTP010000163.1 GCA_026983675.1 Sedimenticola sp. | reverse complement strand
GTCTCATCGAGCGGTGTGACATCACCGATCACGATACGCAGCCTGGCTTCGTTCCCTTCTTTGAGAAATCTGGCCAACTCCTCCAAATCGGTCTGTTCTCTCAATATTCGCAAGGCCTGCTTGTGGAAGGCTTGCCCCGCCTCGGTCAGGCAAGTGCGGTAGCCCGTACGATCGAACAGGGCGAAGCCAATCTGTGCTTCGAGGCTGTGCATCAGGTTGATGACACTGGGGTGGCTCCGGTGCAGGATCTTTGCCCCCGCCTGGAAACTGCCGCCGCGCACCACGGCATCGAGTGTCTGAAGCTGCTTCAGGGAGATCATTCGTATATATTACATTGTTTGTATTTATTATGTACTTTTTTATTACGAACCCACCGGGCATGCTCTCTCCAACAATCAACCAACAGGAGAGAACCATGAAAGCGATCGTGATCAACGAATATGGCGGCCCCGAGCAACTGGGCATCGAGGAAATCGCCGACCCGCAGCCCCGACCGGGCGAGGCGCTGATCCGGGTCAGGGCATTCGGCATCAACCGCGCCGAAACCTACATGCGGCGCGGTGTGTGGGGCGATGTGGCGCGGGTCAGCGGGATCGAGTGTGTCGGCGAGCTCGTGGAGGATACAACGCATCAATATGCACCGGGACAGGTAGTGGCTGCTATCATGGGTGGTATGGGGCGTACCATCAATGGCAGCTATGCCGAGTATGTCTCACTGCCGGCCGCGAATGTCTTCCCGCTGCAAACCGACCTGGCGTGGGCCGAGCTGGCGGCAATACCGGAATCCTATGCCACGGCCTGGAGCTGTATCCACCACAACCTGTCCTTGCAGGAAGGCGGCGTGGTGCTCGTCCGCGGCGGCACATCGGCCCTGGGACAGGCCGCCATCAATATCGCCGCCAAGCTCAGGAACGTCACGGTTCTGGCTACGACACGGAATCCCGATCGCCTGGCGCTGCTGGAATCCCTGGGCTGCCAAACCGCCATGATCGACCACCCGGAACTCAGCAATGAAGTGAGGCATAGTTATCCCGACGGAATCGACGGGGTGGTGGATATCATTGGCAATACGACTCTGAAGGATTCCCTGAAAATGGTGAAAAAGGCTGGAACCGTCTGCAACGCAGGCTTTCTTGGCGGTGGCGAACCGTTGTCGTTCAACCCGCTCACCGACATGCCGCCGTCCGTCAACCTGAACTTCTTTGCCAGCTTCATGCTGGGCACCAGGGACTTCCCTCTGACCGATATCCCCATGCAGGCGATCGTGGATAAGGCTTCGCAGGGGATATACCAGGCCAGGCCCGTGCATGTCTTTCCATTTGATGACATTGCCAAGGCGCATGAAATGATGGAATCGAACAGCGCCGCCGGAAAAATCGTGGTCGAGGTGTAAATTGTTGAAACCGTCCTGTAACAGAGTTCCCCCCTGGTCACTATTTGTTTCAGAATTCTGTTAATCTCCGGATGGGTCGCCACCAACGGCATATACCAAGCCTGTTCCATGTCCCGAGAAGAAACGACAGTGAAGATCGACCTGGCTTTGAGCGACGAAGGCATCCAGGCCTGCCACCCCATCATGCGCGAATTACGCCCGGGGATTGCCCGGGATGACTTTCTGGCCAGGGTGCGCGCGCAGGAAGCCGCCGGATACCACATGGCCCTTGCGCGCGACAATGACACGATTGTCGCCGTCGCCGGGTTTCGGATCAGTGAAAATCTGGCCTGAGGACGCCATTTATACATCGATGACCTGGTCACTGCGACTGACAAGCGTTCCATGGGCTACGGCTCCGCGTTGCTGGAGTGGCTCGGCCACTACGGAATCAAACATGGATGTCACCAGCTTCACCTTGATTCCGGCATGCAGCGGGAACAGGCGCATCGGTTCTA
>JALSTP010000162.1 GCA_026983675.1 Sedimenticola sp. | reverse complement strand
CCGCAAGCGGACAGAGGGGACATCGTCTGCCAGCGCGCCGTGACCATCGATGCAGCGGACACCGCCGTGACCCTGAACCGCAAGATGGTGGAAGCGGCGGGGGCAATGCTGGACGAATGCTTGCCGCAGATAAAGGCAGGCACGGCGCCACGTATTCCCCAGAACGAGGCGGAGGCCACCACCTTCGGCAGGCGAACGCCCGCAGACGGGGCCATCGACTGGGCGCAGGATGCCGCCTCGGTTCACAACCTGGTGCGCGCCGTCACCCGACCGTATCCGGGCGCCTTCACCTACCGTGGTCGCCAGAAGATCATGGTCTGGGCGACCCGGCCCCTGAATGACGAAAAGGAGGCGCGTGCGCCAGGTACGGTGTTGTCCACCGATCCGCTGACCGTCGCCTGTGGGAAAGGCGCGGTGGAGATCCTCTTTGGTCAGGCGGAAGGCGGGGTCTATCTGGCCGGCGCCCAGCTGGCGAAGGAGCTCAATCTGGTGCAGGGTGTGCGTCTGGGGCCGTTGGCGGAGCGCCGCGCCGGGGCGAAGCGGAAGACCCGGGTGTTGATCCTCGGGGTCAACGGTTTCATTGGCAATGCCCTTACCCACCGGTTGCTGATCGACGGCGGTTACGAGGTCCATGGCCTCGATCTCAACGACAACGCCATTCAGCGTTTCCGTGACGCGCCCGATTTCTACTTCCATGAGGGTGATATCTCCATCCATCGGGAATGGATCGAATATCACATCAAGAAATGTGATGTGGTCCTCCCCCTGATTGCCATCGCCACGCCCATCGAATACACGCGCAATCCGTTGCGTGTCTTCGAGCTGGATTTCGAGGAGAATCTGCGTATCGTGCGCTACTGCGCCAAGTATGGAAAACGCATCATCTTCCCCTCCACCTCCGAGGTCTATGGCATGTGCGACGACGATGCGTTCGACGAGGATCACTCGCGCCTGATCCTGGGACCGATCAACAAGCAGCGCTGGATCTATTCCGCCAGCAAACAATTGCTCGACCGGGTCATATGGGCCTATGGTCGGCAGGAGGGACTGAAGTTCACCCTTTTCCGTCCTTTCAACTGGATCGGCCCGCGCCTGGATACGCTGGAGTCGGCGCGTATCGGCAGTTCCCGGGCCATCACCCAGTTGATTCTCAATCTGGTGGAGGGGACACCCATCCAGCTCATCGACGGCGGTGAGCAGAAACGGTGTTTCACGGACGTGAGTGAAGGCGTCGAATGCCTGTTTCGCATCATCGAGAATCGAGGGGGTGTGTGCGATGGCCAGATCATCAACATCGGTAATCCGGACAACGAGGCGAGCATCCGTGAACTGGCGGAGATGCTCGTAGAGCAGTTCGACGCCCATCCGCTGCGAGACCGCTTCCCGCCGTTTGCAGGCATGCACGTCACGGAGAGCCGCGCCTACTATGGCGACGGCTATCAGGATGTACAGCATCGCCGGCCGAGCATTCGCAACGCCTTGCGGCTGGTGAAATGGAAGCCGATTATCCCGTTGAGCAAGTCAGTTCAGGATACGCTCGACTATTTTCTGCAGGACTATGTCAAGACGCATGGCGACAGTGGCGAGGGGGAATCCGGCAACAGCGAACCGGTTCACCGGGTGCTGCCAGGCTGAAGGTCTGCATGCCGTCACCGGGGCGTGGAATCTCCCTCGGTTTGAGGGTGGACGTGGATACCTTCCGAGGCACTCGCGAGGGGGTCCCCCGTTTGCTCGAAATCCTGCTGCGCCACGGTATTCACGCCAGTTTCTTCTTTAGTGTCGGTCCCGACAACATGGGCCGGCATCTGTGGCGCCTGCTGCGACCGGCGTTTCTGGTCAAAATGCTGCGTTCCAATGCAGCGAGTCTGTATGGATGGGATATCCTGCTGCGGGGTACGCTCTGGCCCGGT
>JALSTP010000161.1 GCA_026983675.1 Sedimenticola sp. | reverse complement strand
TGGCCGCTTCGGTGAGCTGTTTGATCAGCGGTGTCAGAATGCCATCCTGGCCGCTCAGGTCCTTGCCTTCACGCAGCGCCTTGATGGCTGCATCCATATCGAATGTGATGTCGTCGTTCATGTATCATTCCTCCTGTTACCAGTTTAGAGAAATGACACAGAACACTACCTTTTTGCGTGATGCCTTCTTCCGGGAATGGCTGTTGGTCGCTGCGCTTGCCGGGCTTGTAATCTCGTCTTTCCAGCTCGGTCGGCTGCCGCTCTACACTATGAGCGAGATCACGCCTCTCTTTTTGCTATTGGCGCTATTTGTGGCGGTGAAAGGCATAGAGAACAGTGGGCTCCTGTTCCGTTTGGGGTTGCGACTGGAGAGAGGTGCGTATCTACCGGTAAAGTTGGTTGTGATTACTTTCGTGCTATCGATGGTGGTGACGATCGATGTCAGTCTGGTGACCATGATTCCGCTGGTGATGGCGCTGAATATTCGTCAACGGGATCGCCTTGTGATTTTGGTCGCGTTAACCGCACATGTGGGTGCCGCGCTGATGCCGTTCGGAACGCCGCAGAATCTGTTCATATTTTCTTTCTATCCGGTCGCTACCCTGAGCTTTATTCGGGAGATAGCGCCGTTCACGTTGGGCATGTTGTCGGTCTTCCTGGTGTTCGCTCTGTTCACCCGAACCACGCGGATTTCGGAAACCGCCGAGGAACACGCTGCCGTGGATATTTACCATGCGGTTTTGCACGGTCTGATGCTGCTGCTGGTCGTCCTCTGCGTGCTTCGCGTTTTGCCCCCTGTCTCCGCCCTGCTGGCGATCGTTTATCCATTGTTGTTCGACCGGGCCAGCCTGCGAGTCGACTATGGCTTGCTGGCGACTTTTCTGTGCTTCATCGGTTTGGCCGGTAATATCGGTGAACTCATCAGCGCTGATCTCCGACATCCGCATCATGTGTTTCTGCTGTCGGCGCTGCTCAGCCAGCTCATCAGTAATGTGCCGACTACGCTCCTGCTGACGCCCTTTACGGCGGAATGGAAGGCGCTGCTATGGGGTTCCAACGTGGGTGGTTTTGGTAGTCTGATCGCTGCAATGGCCAATCTGATCACCTACAAGCTGTATTGCGCGCATCGCAACGGAAACCATGGCGGGGTCTTCATGCTCAAGTTCATCGTCGCCGGCTACGGTGCATTCGCTGTGGGGATCGGACTGTTTTTTGGTCTGAAATGGGTTGGCTGACAGCCAGTCAATGCACAGTCAGTGGGCGCCCGGTGGGTGTGACAGTTGGAAGTTGGGGGGAACTCGGTGACCAATGTACGCACTGTACTTGTTGAGCGTAGCAGCGCGGCATGTGGGGAGTCTCGAATCCCACGCTGCCGGCCCTCGTGCTCAGTGCAGAATACCGCCGCTGTTGGGTGGTGCTCTTGGTTACCCCGGTTTCAATGCAGGGATGGGTTTTCTTGCTCTTCGTTGGCGCCAAAGACCCGTTCTACCAAGACGAGGAAGAAGCCGATCAACGCCATTGAGATACCGAACATGAGCGCGAACATCAGCGCTGCGCCAACGAATCCGAATAGTGTGTCCATGGCAACGCTCCGATACGGCCGAATGGGTTACATTAAGAATATTAGCAAATAATAAAAAAATTGAAAGGATGGGGTGGGCGGCGTTGTGAACTTGTTTACACAATGCGTGGGTGCCAGATAAGTCGTCTGGCAACCGTTCGAGATCTCCCTGGTGTTTTGGCATATATTTGTGTCAAGGGGGAGGTGGAATGCAAGCAGACGGTAGCAACCCGGCGCGCGTGATCTTCAAGGAGGGGCTGCAGGTCCTGCTCGATCGGTTGAAGGCAGCGGGTTACCAGGTCATTGGCCCGACGGTGCGGGAGGGGGCCATAGTGTATCGCCCGATCGATACGGTGGCGGCCTTGCCGGCGGGTATCGTCGACGAGCAGGCGCCGGGGCGCTACCGGCTCGGTGAGATCCGCGTTGGTGAACAACGGCCATTGTTCGCCCATGTGGTGGGGCCCGACAGTTGGAAGCGCTGGCTGCATCCGCCGCAGCAGTTGATGTGGCGGGCGGAACGTAAAAAAAGGGGCATCGTGTTCGTTTCCGCGTCGGCGGGTGGACAACCCCCACGCGCCCTTCTGGGCGTGCGCGCTTGCGAGATCGCGGCGATGCGAATTCAGGACAGGGTGTTGGCGGAGGGTGAATGGCCGGATGCGGGCTACCGCGAACGGAGGAAGGGCGTATTTATCGTCGCCGTCAACTGTGGTCGAGCGGGTGGCAGTTGTTTCTGCGCCTCGATGGGAATGGGACCCGAGGTAACGGAGGGGTTCGATCTGGCCCTAACCGAACAGGTGGACGCGGAATCCCACCGTTTTGTCGTCACGGCCGGAAGTCCGTCCGGGCAGCGATTTCTCGATGTCTTGCCTGGCCAGCCCGCTTCTGAAGAGGCGTTGCGTCGCGCGCGCGAGCAAACGGCGAAGACCGCCGCTCACATGGGCCGGGAGATGCCCGCCGATGCAGGTTCAGTTTTACGCGCCAGTCTCGATCACCCACACTGGGAGGCAGTGGCGGGGCGTTGTCTCCACTGTGGCAACTGCACCATGGTCTGCCCCACCTGTTTTTGCACCAGTATGGAGGAGCGTACCGCCCTCGATGGTAAGGGCACCGAACGCTGGCGGCAGTGGGATTCCTGTTTCAATGCGTCTTTCAGCTATCTCCATGGAGGCCCCATTCGCAATAGCGGTGCGGCGCGCTACCGACAATGGTTGACCCACAAGTTGGCCCACTGGGAGGCGCAGTTCGGGACTGCGGGTTGTAGCGGGTGCGGCCGTTGCGTGACTTGGTGCCCGGTGGGAATCGATATCACAGAAGAGGTGCGCGCGCTGGGCACACCACAGGAGACGATGCGGCATGACGGTGGATAGACTGATGATCGAAGCGGTGGCGGCGCACCCGCTGTTCCGGGATCTGCCCGCGGCGGAGCAGCGGGCGATTGCCGAGTGTACCGGCGAAACGGTGTTCGAAGATGGCGCCATGCTCATGCGGCAGGGCGATCAGGCGGAACACTTCTATCTGATCCTGTATGGCATGGTGGCGCTGGAGCTGCATGTGCCCGGCAGAGCGCCGCTGGTGGTGGAGACGTTGGGGAAGGATGAGGTGGTCGGATGGTCGTGGCTGGTTCCACCGTATGATGCACAGTTCGACGCCAGGGCAGTGGGTATGGTGCGGGTGCTGGCGATCGACGCTGCCTGCCTGCGCGAGAAGATGGCGCGTGACCACACCTTGGGCTTTGTTTTCTATCAACGCTTTCTGCCGGTGATTGCCGACCGGTTGCATGCGGCGCGGGTGCAGTTGATGGATATCTATAGCCATCCCGCCGATTATGCGGAGGCCCCAAGCGCCGGGAAGAAACGCGGGAAGGGCAAGCGATGACGGCAGATCCGATGATCCCAATGCCGTTCCGGGTGGTGCGCCAGCGACATGAATTGCGCAACGTGGTGACGCTCACGCTGGAGCCAGAGGCGGGCGGACGATTCAGCTTTCAGCCGGGCCAGTTCAATATGCTCTATCATTTTGGAATGGGCGAGGTGCCGATCAGTGTCAGCGGTGATCCAGCCAAGCGGCGGCTGCGTCACACCATCCGATCGGTGGGTGCCGTCACCCACGCCCTGACCCGGTTGCGCAAGGGCGACGGGGTGGGGGTCCGGGGGCCTTTTGGCGCCCCCTGGCCATTGGCGGAGGCAGAGGGGCGGGATGTGGTGCTGGCGGCGGGAGGCTTGGGGATGGCGCCCCTGCGACCGGTGCTCTATGCGGTGATGGCCCGGCGCGAACGTTATGGGCGGGTTACGCTCTATTACGGCGCCCGTTCTCCCGCGGATATCCTCTATCGCAAGCAATTGGAAAGGTGGGGCAAGAGACGGGGCATCGACGTGCGCATTACGGTGGACAAGGCGACGCCCGCCTGGCGGGGCCATGTGGGGGTGGTGACGCGATTAATGAGCCGTGAGCATTTTGCCGCTGGCAATACGATTGCGATGCTGTGCGGGCCGGAAGTCATGATGCGCTTCAGCGCCCAGACCCTGAACCGTCTTGGTGTCAGCGACGGGCGTATCTACCTTTCCATGGAACGCAATATGCAATGTGGTATTGGGCTGTGCGGTCACTGTCAGTTGGGGCCGACGTTCATATGCCGGGATGGTCCGGTCTACCGGCTGGACGAAGTGCTGCCCCTGATGAAGGTGAGGGGACTGTGACGATGGCAAGGAAACGGCCCCGGCTTGCGGTATGGAAGTTCTCGTCCTGTGATGGCTGCCAGCTCAGTCTGCTCGATTGCGAGGACGATCTGCTTGCCATCGCAGAGAGGGTGGAGATCGCCCAGTTTCTCGAGGCCAGCCGGGCTACTGCCCCGGGTCCCTATGATTTGTCGCTGGTAGAGGGTTCCATCAGCACCCCCGAGGAGATCGAGCGGATCAAGGCGATACGCATGCAGTCGCGTCACCTCATCACCCTGGGGGCATGTGCCACCGCCGGCGGTATCCAGGCGCTGCGCAACCTGCGTGAGTTCGACCAGGTGTTGGCCAGCGTCTATGCCCATCCCGACTATATCGATGCCCTCGCCACCGCCACGCCGGTAAGTGATCATGTCGAAGTGGATTTCGAGCTGCGCGGTTGCCCCGTCAACAAAGGACAATTACTGGAGGTGTTGAACGCCTTTCTCAACGGCCGGCCACCGAATGTTTCCACCTACAGCCAGTGCATCGAATGCAAGCGTTCGGGGACGGTGTGCGTCATGGTGGCGAAGGGGCAACCCTGTCTGGGGCCGGTGACCCAGGCGGGGTGCGGTAACGTCTGTCCCGCCTGTGGCCGGGGTTGCTATGGCTGTTTCGGACCCGCCGAGCAGGCCAACACGGGGGCGCTGAGCGACCAGTTGGCGGCGTTGGGCATGACTGAGAGGGCGGTGCGTCAGTATTACCGACTTTTCAACAACAATGCCCCCGCCTTTCGGGAGGAGAGCAAGCGCCATGAGTAAGGGCAAAGGCGGCAAGCGTGTCATCGAGGTGGACGCCCTGGCCCGCGTGGAAGGCGAGGGGGCGCTCTATGTGCGCCTGAAAGGGGACAGGATCGAGCAGCTCCGGTTCAGCATCTATGAGCCGCCGCGCTTTTTCGAGGCCTTGCTGGAAGGACGCGACTACAGCGATGCGCCGGATATCACGGCGCGTATCTGCGGCATCTGTCCAGTGGCCTATCTGCTCGGGTCGAGCCAGGCGATGGAATCGATTCTTGGCTTGGCCGTCAGCCCCGAAGTCCGTGCCCTGCGGCGGTTGATCTACTGCGGCGAATGGATCGCCAGCCATGTGCTGCACGTCTTCTTTCTGCATGCCCCCGACTTTCTTGGCTACGACGATGCGATTGCCATGGCAAAGGATCACCCGGAGATGGTGAAGGACGCGCTGCGCCTGAAGAAGATCGGCAATGCGTTGCTCGAAACCATCGGCGGGCGGGCGGTGCACCCGGTGAACCTGAAGGTAGGCGGTTTTTACAGCGTGCCCGAGCGGGAGCGCCTGCTGACGCTGCGGGACGATCTGACATGGGGGATGGAGACGGCGCGGGCGCTGACCCTGAGGGTGAGCAGCTTCGATTTCCCCACGCTGGAGCAGGACTACTGCTGTGTCTCGCTGCACCACCCCGATGAATATGCCATCACCGAAGGGCGGCTGGTGTCGGATCGCGGACTGGACATCCCCATCGATGCCTTCGAGCAACACTTCGATGAGACACATGTGGACCATTCCACTGCGCTGCACGGACGGATGCGGGGGCGCGAGGCGCCCTATCTGGTCGGTCCTCTCGCACGCTACAACAACAACCGGGAGCAGCTCTCGGATTCCGCGCGCGCATTGGCGGAAGCGGCCGGCCTGGGTGCCCGGGTCGCCAACCCCTTCAAGTCCATCGTGGTGCGTATGGTGGAGGTCTTCTACGCTTTTGAGGAGGCGCTGCGGTTGGTGGACGGTTGGACACCTCCAGCCGCCGCGGCGGTGGAGGGGCCTGTCCGGGCGGGACAGGGCAGCGGTTGCACCGAAGCGCCGCGGGGTATCTGTTACCACCGCTACGTGTTGGACAGGGAGGGCCGCATTCTGAAAGCACGCATCGTGCCGCCCACGTCGCAGAATCAGCCCCAGATGGAGGCCGATCTGCGTGCCCTGGTACAACGGAACCTGGCGTTGCCCGACGACGAGCTGCAATGGCTCTGTGAGCAGAACATCCGAAACTACGATCCTTGTATCTCCTGCGCTACCCATTTCTTGCGTCTGACGGTGGAGCGTGATGCCCGGTCAACGCGCGCGTGATCTGATCATCGGTATCGGTGACCGCCTGCGTGGCGATGATGGGGCCGGGCCGGCGGTGGTCGATAGGTTGCGAAAATATCCCCGTCCCCTCCCCAGGGGCGTCGAACTTCGGGAACACTGGGGGGAGGGCACGGCGCTGATGGCCGCCTGGGAGGGGCGGCGCCGGGTGGTGGTGGTGGATGCCGTTGCCCCCGCCGGTTCGCCGGGCGCCATCCACCGTTTCGGCGGCGAGAAGATGCCGCCGGCCGGGCTGTTTCACTACTCCGCCCATCGCTTTGGGCTTGCCGAGGCGGTAGCGCTGGCGCGCGAACTGGATGCGCTGCCGGATGATCTGCTGATCTACGGCATCGAGGGGGATCGGTTTAACCAGGGCGCACGTCTCTCTGCCCCAGTGGCATCGGCCACAAGGGCGGTGGTGCAAACAATCGTGGACGAGTGGTGGCGGAGGTTGGGTTAGTCCAGGCCGCACATACCGCCCGGACAGCACCCGCCGGTGCTGCAAGCCGGTTCGGCGCCGCTGCCCCTGGATGAATGGGTCACCACATTACCCCCGGTGGCGAGGCGCTTGACCGGTGTGTCCGCCGGTGTGTCCGCTGGGTCGATGCCCGCCTTTTCGCAAAGCTCGCCCCAAGTATGGATCTCCTCGTTCATCCGGTGGGAAACCTCCACAACCTTGCCATTGGATTCACATCGGTAATCGTATGTCGGCATGATTTCTTCTCCATATCAGTTTTCCCTAATATAAAGGCGGCGCATTGAAAATTAAAGGGGTTGATTTTCGTGCGGGCAAAAAGAAGGGCGTTTGAGGGAAACGCCCTTGAGTCACCACTACTAATGAAGAGAGTAGCCAATGGATGGCCGAATCACTCCAAAATGAGGAGGGTAGTGCAGGCGCCAGTCCAACAACTGCCCTTGAGCCTGCAGAGCCAGCATACGGTTCCAGCGTACACCGATAAATTCCGAGATGCTGCTATGGGTATTGTGGAAAACCTCAATATTCAAATCCTCTGATATCCCCGGGCGGCATTTCCCTACACGGCTTGTAGTGCTGGCTATGCCCGGGGTGGTAGGGGAACACGTTATACTGGCGTGCAGGTTCCCGGCAAGACGGGGGCAACGCGGCCTGCGGGTCGGCACGCCGCAGCCTGTCATTGCATTTTACAGAGCGAGGAGACGATGCCGCTTGAGGGTCTGTTGCTCGATATGGATGGCGTGCTTTTTCATGGCACGAAGCCACTGCCCCATGCGATTTCCTTTTTGCGAGGGATATCTCCCTCACGCTATCTGCTGGTGACCAACAACCCGTCGCGTACCCCGGAGGAGGTGGCTGAACGCATGCGGAGAATGGGCTTTGAGGGGGTGTCCCCCGGGCGCATCCTCACCTCGGCTCAGGCGACTGCGGAATGGCTGGCGCAGCGGAAGCGCGAGTTTCGCTATTTTGCGGTGGGGGCGGCGGGCCTGCATGAGGCGCTGTCAGCGAAGGGCGTCCCGGACCGGCAACGTGCAGACTATGTGGTGGTGGGCGAGGGGACGGGGCTCGACTATGAGGCGCTCACAACGGGTATCAATCTCATCCTGAAGCACGGGGCAACGCTGGTGGCCACCAATCCCGACGAGACGGTGGATGCGATGCGGAACGGTGAGCACGTCATATTGCCGGGGTGTGGCGCCCTGGTGGCGCCGTTTGCCGTGGCGGCGGGGGTGGAGCCAGTGGTGATCGGCAAGCCACAGCCGTTGCTTTATGAAATGGCGCTTGAGAGGTTGGGCTTTGAGGCCAGTCACTGCCTCATGGTCGGCGACCGTCCGGACACGGATATCGCCGGGGCTGCCCGGCTGGGGATGATGACGGCGTTGGTGCGGACCGGCCGGTTTGCCGTTGGTGATCCCTGGCCGCAGGGGATGCCCCGTCCGACCTGGGATGTCACCGATCTTGTGGCACTGAAGACGCTGCTTGAAAAGCGTTTTCCAGACGTGTTTTCAATGGCCTGTTAGGGGATACGCACCTTGTTCGTCAGTAGGGATGAATATGTGCTATACCCATAGAGAGCCCTTGGATACGCCGTGATTGCGGTGGACGCCGAGGCTCAGACGCTGATGTTCGCGCATTCCGTCCCATGGGTTAGACCGCAATGTCGTGAGGAGATGAAGCAATGCCAACCGACACCGACCCGATCATAGACAATTGGTATCAGTTTCAGGAAAAAAGTCAGGAGTTCATGGTCGTTGCGCTCGATGACATGAACAATACCGTAGAGATTCAATATTTCGATGGCAGTCTGGCGGAGATGGATCGGGACAACTGGTATGAAATGGATCTGGAGGCCATCGCCCCACCGGAAAACTGGGCAGGTGCAGTGGATGTGGGAAACGTGGATGATCTTGGCACCGAGGTGACGGATACGGCCGAAGAGGATTGGTCCGCGCCGCTCGAGGAGATCCGGGATGTCCAGCCGGAACCCGCCGAGGAGGAGAGTTCACAAAGCAAGGATGCGCCTGTGCAGGAGGAATCGTGGGAAGGGGATCTATGAGCCTGCCGGGTTATTAACCCGGCAACACTATATATCGTATTCAGCCGCGGCGTGCCGGTTCGCAGCAAGGCGGCCCATCGCCGCTGTAGCCACCCTACAGCAAGATGGGGCAACGCAGTCTGCGGGCCGGCACGCCGCGGCCTGTCTTTGAATATCATAGGGTTAGGGGCTTCAG
>JALSTP010000160.1 GCA_026983675.1 Sedimenticola sp. | reverse complement strand
CGGCGTGCCGGCCCGCAGGCTGCGTTGCCCCATCTTGCTGTAGGGTGGCTACAGCGGCGATGGGCCGCCTTGCTGCGAACCGGCACGCCACGGCTGAATACGATATATATTGTTGCCGGGTTAATAACCCGGCAACAATATATCCAATAGGTTACAAGCAACCACTGCCGACATCCCCCGGTCTGGAACCGCTTCGCATCACGATGGAACTTTTTGACACAATTATCACTCTCACAAGAAGACTGCCAATTTTCTAGCACTCTCATCGATAGAGTGCTAAAATAGGAATTGAAAGGATCTTCGACTTGAACAAGGGGGGTCGTAAAATGAAGAATCAGAACCGCATCGCCATTCCCGCGCTATTACCCACAGGAAGCATCGACTCGTATATCAGCGCCGCCTATCAGTTGCCCATGCTCACCGCCCAGGAAGAGCATGATCTGGCCGTGCGCCTGCGGGACCACAATGACCTGGAGGCCGCGCGAGCGCTGGTCCTGTCACATCTGCGTTTCGTGGTGCGCATCGCCCGCAACTACTCGGGTTACGGCTTGCCGTTCCCCGATCTGGTGCAGGAAGGCACCGTGGGGCTGATGAAGGCGGTGAAGCGCTTCGACCCGGATATGAATGTGCGCCTGGTCTCCTTTGCCGTGCACTGGATCAAGGCCGAGATCCACGAATTCATCCTGCGCAACTGGCGCATCGTCAAGGTGGCCACCACCAAGGCCCAGCGCAAGCTCTTCTTCAACCTCCGCAGCTCGAAGAAACGGCTGGGCTGGTTCTCCCAGAAAGAGGTGGAAGAGGTGGCCGAGGATCTCGGCGTCAAACCCGAGACGGTGCTGGAGATGGAGGCGCGAATGGCCAACTACGACGTGGCCTTCGAGAACGACAACGGAGACGACGATGCCCCGCTCGCGCCAGCGTCCTACCTGGCCGACACCCGCATGGAGCCGTCCCATCAGCTCGAAGAAGAGGACAGCGAGACATACGAAAAGACGCGCCTGCGCGGCGCCCTGAGGACGCTGGATGAACGCAGCCGGGCCATCCTCGAGGCCCGCTGGCTGAGCGACAAGAAGGCCACCCTGCACGAACTGGCGGACCGTTTTGGCGTCTCCGCCGAGCGCATCCGCCAGATCGAGAAGAACGCCATGAAAAAACTGCGCGGCCAGCTCGCCGCGTAGGGACCGGCGTCAGTCCCCACCCGCCTGACCCGGGGGTGGGGGGTCTCTGAGTGGAGGCGCCACAGCGGCCCCAGCCGGCAACTCCTTGATGTAGACGTCCTGCTGAGGAAAGGGGATGCCGATATCCGCCTCCTGCAAGGCGTCCCAGATGGCGAACATGACCTTGGACTTCACCTCCAGCCGGGAGAAGGATTCCACGTTCACATAGAACTCCACCCGGAAGTCCACCGAGGAGGCGCCAAACGCCATCAAGAGCACCCGCGGCGGCCGTTCCAGCGACACCTCGGGCTGCATCGATACCGCCTCCAGGATCACCCGCTGCGCCTCATGCGGATCGTCCTGATAGCGCACCCCCACCAGAAACAGGGTGCGCAACAGTTTGTCCGACAGGGTCCAGTTGGTGAAGGGCTTGGTGACCAGCTCGGCATTGGGGATGATCACGTCCTGATTGTCCCAGGTGGTCACCGTGAGCGAACGCATGCCGATCCGCGACACCTGCCCCTCGCTGCCCGCGATACTCACCCAGTCCTCGGTCCTGACCGGCCGTTCGGCGAGCAGGATCAGGCCGCTGATGAAATTGTTGGCGATGTTCTGCAACCCGAAGCCGATCCCCACGCCGAGGGCGCCGGCAAACACGGCCAGACTGGTGAGGTTGATCCCCAACAGATTGAGCGCCACCAGCACACCCACCACCACGACCACGTACTGGGTGAAGACCGACAGGCTGTTGCGCAACCCCCGGTCACGGATGCGGCGGTACATCCAGTCACGCGACAGACGCCGGATCCAGATGCCCCCGTAGACCGCCACCACCACGGTCAGCACCGCGGCAGCGGCGTCCTTCAACACGATGCTGGCGCCGCCAAGCGTGAGCAGCGGCTTGTCGGCCCAAGCCTTTATCCATTCCACCACGGCTGGTCCCACGCTCCAGCCCGACAGGGCCACCAGGCTCCAGACCGCCGCCAGCAGCAACGCCACGCGCAGCAGAAACTCGGCCGGCTCGATCACCCCCTTGATCCACAGATCGCCCTTCTCCGGATGGGTGGCCGCGCGCCGCTGGAGGGTACGCGAAAGATCCATGACCACATGGCGCGCCACCATCCAGACCATCCCCACCCCCAGAAACAGCACCAACTGGCTGGCAACGAACCAAGCCAGATTGATGTAGCCGAGCAACCCGACGCTGGCCGCCACCAGCACGGCGAGGGGGATGGCAAAGGTCACCAGACTGCCCAGATGCAACCAGAAACTGGGCTTGTGGGCCGCCTGCAAGCGGCCCAGGAACAGGGTGCGCAACCGCAGGGCCAGATAGACGCCCGGCAACAGCATGAACATGAACAGTCGGTTGATGACGCTGCGCAGCGTCTCGGAAAGGAAGCCGAGCTGTCCCAGCCCCACCAACACGGCAAACACCGCCGCCACATAGGCCGCGCGGCGGAACAGCAGGTGCAGGTCGGGGTGCCGCTGATCGGGCGCCACCAGGGGCGAGTCGAACAACCAGTAGAAGAGGCTGACCAACCCGCGCAAGGCAACCCAGGTGATGACCAGTAGCAACAGCAGTTGAAAATGCGTGGGCTGAATGCCGAAGGCCCAGCCCGCCAGCAACAGTTCGCCGCCAATCAGCAGGCTGAACCGGCTCTCGCGCAGCAACGCCAGCGCCACAGTGCGCGCCTTGATGGAGAACAACAGGTCGTCGGCGGGCCGCATCCCCACCCGGCTGGGCGCCCGCTGAAGGCTGACCGGCACCGCCAGTAACAGCAGCGCCAGCAACAGATAGACGCCGCGCCACTCCCACCGACTGTTGCGCCAACCGGCGGCCATCTCCTTGCCGATATCGGCAAAGGCGGTGCGCAGACGGCCGGGCAGCGCCATCACCTCGGTGGCCAGCCCGCGCCAGACGGCGAGCCCCTTGGGCAGGGTCTGACGCGACTTGAGGCTGCGCTTGATGCTCGATTTGTAGATCTCTTCCAGGGCCTTCGTGCGCTCCGCGATACGGGTTTCGAAGGCGTGGAGCTTACGCTGTTCGCCTTCCAGGCGGCTGATGAGCACCTGCAGGTCGCTGCTGAGCTTGAGATACTGCGGGCGGGAGATCTCGTTCAGTTCGTGCTGTTTCTCCAGCACCACGAGCTGCTGCTTCAGCACGTCCAGCTTGCTGGCGTTCAGGGCGACGACCGGCTTCAGTTTCTCGCCCAGGGAATGGAGCTCGGCCAGCAAGGCCTTCAGTTCGGCGGGGGAAAGATCATTCGCCGCGGAGAAGCCCCCCTGTTCGAATTCCAGCTTGAGCTGCTCGCCGTTCAGCCGGGTGCGCAGCAGATTGACCTTTTCGTTGACGATCTCCAGCCGCAGATTGAGCAGGTCGCGGCGCGCCTTGGTGGTATCGTCGTCGCCGGTCAGCCCGCTCAACTCGGCCTGCAGGGCGGCCGACTGTTGCTGCGCCCGTTTCTCCTCCTCATGAAGGCGCTTCTCCAGGTCGGCCAAGCTCTCCTGACGGGCCACCTCCTGCTGTTGGGCATAGACCTCTCGAACACGCTGCCACCACGCCTTCTCCAGCCGCTCCCTTTTCTGCAACAGATCGACGCGTTCGGTGAGCTGCCGCAGATGCTGCTGCTCAATGCCGAGCAACGCCTGTTTCTCCTTCAGGCGTTGTTTGAGTTCCTGCAACTGCGGCTTGCGTCCCGCCTCACCCTTCTGTTCCTCCTGCGTCGCGTCGGCGGCGCGGATCTGCCCGTTGAGCGCCTCGATCTCCTGCTTGAGCGCCTCGATGTGCTGCTCGGCGGCGGTCCGGTCGAGGGCCGCCGAACGGCTGCTGACCCGCGCGGACTCGAACGCCAGCCGGGCCTCTTCCAGGAGGGCCTCGTCCACGAAACGGGCATCCAGTTCGGAAAGCCGTTGGGAGAGGGCCTGTTGCTGCGCCTTGAGATCTGTTTTGAGCTTGGCCAGGGCCTCCGCCCCCACCTGCACCGCCTTGCGTTGCACGGAGACCGGGTCGGCCCCCTCCTGGGCCGCGCCCGCTGCCATACCACATAGCGGCAGGAACATCAGCAGGAGGGAAAACAGACAATGACGCCGGCGGCGCGCGCCGATGGGAATTTGCTTCATGCGCGCATGGTACTTGGAACCGCCGCCGGGATCCAAATCAAGGCCGGTCAAGGTGGACGGCGATACGTCCAGGCTCAGGCCGGGAGAGCCACGGCACCACCCCCAGCAGCGGCGCTGGCAGCCGCGTCCGCAGGGTATCCAGATTGCCCTCCAGCGCCCGCATGTCGGGATCGACCAGATTGGCCACCCAGCCGGCGAAGGCGACATCGGTGGCGGCGATGGCGGAGGCCGTGAGCAGGGCATAGTTGAGGCACCCCAGCCGCATCCCCACCACCAGCACCACCGGCAATCCCAGATGCTGCGCGAGATCGGCGACATCACCCCCCTCCCCCAGCGGCGCCCGCCAGCCGCCCACCCCCTCCACGACCACCCGTTCGGCCTCGCTGGAAAGGCCTTCGAAGGCACGGGTGATGACACCGAAATCGATCGGGATCCCGGCCGCCCGCGCCGCGAGATGGGGCGCGATCGGCGGTTCGAAGGCATAGGGGTTGACCCGCGAATAGGCCTGCGGGGACGAACCCTGCGCCTGGAGGCGCAAGGCGTCCGCGTTGCGCAGGCCCGCGCCGGTGTCGCATGCGCCGGAGGCCACCGGCTTCATGCCCAGTACCTGGACCCCTTCGCACTGCAGCCGCCGCATCAGGCCCAAGGCGACCTCCGTCTTGCCACAGCCGGTGTCGGTGCCGGTGACGAAGAGGCCACGCGCGCTCATCCCGGGGCCTCGCCAACGGGAATGCCGGCAAGCTGGCCGGTGACAGGCGCCCAGGCGTGGCCGTAGATCACCTCGTAGCTGGCGGGCAGCCGCCCGTCGCGGCGGAAACGCGCGTAGGCGGCGCGCATCCGCTGCATGCGGCCACGGCCGGTGAGCCCCTTCGGTCGGCCGCGGGCCACGTTGTGGGCGCCGAGCAGCTTGAGATCACGCATCAGGCCGTCCACGGTGTCATAGGTGACGGTCATGCGGTCCACGTCCATCACTGGGTCGGCCAACCCCACGCGCAACAGGGCGTCGCCGATGTCGTGCATGTCGTAGAACGGCGCGACATGCACCGCCCCGTCCACTTCGGCCCATGCCTCGCGCAGTTCCCACAGAGTCTCCGGCCCGAAGGTGGAGAACATCAGCAGCCCACCGGGTCGCAGCACGCGGCGGAACTCCCGCAGGGCGCCCTCCAGATCGTTACACCACTGCAGGGTGGCGTTGGAGTGGATCAGGTCCACGCAGGCGCCGGCCAGGGGCAGGCGTTCCACATCGGCGCACAGACAATGGGGGCGCCGCAGGATGCGCCCCCGGCGGCCAGCGCGCCGGAGCATGGGCAGGGCGAAGTCGAGGGCGATCACCCGCGCCCGGGGATAACGGCGCAACAGGTCGTCGCAGGCCTCGCCGGTGCCGGCGCCGGCATCCAACACCGTCCCGGCCTGGAGACGCACGTAGTCGAGCCGCGACAACATGCGCCGGCCGATCTCCCGTTGCAACGCCGCCGCCTCGTCGTAGCGGTCGGCAGCGCGCTCGAAGGCGCGCCGGGCCTGGGCTTTGTCGATCCAGGAAGGTCTGTCAGTCATCCGCGAATCCTTCCAGCCAGCGCAGACTCACGTGGGGATGGGAGAGAAAGGGGGCGTGGGCCGCACCTTCCAGCCGCGTCACCGGGACAGCGGGATGGAGGCGCGCCAGGTCCTCCGCCAATGCCACCGGCACCAGGGTGTCCCGCCCTCCCAGCAGCACCCGGCATGGCATCTCCATCGAGGCGAAGGCCTCGCGCAGATCCTCTCCGGCCAGCAGCCGCAGCCCCGTCTCCAGCGCCTCGCGCCGGGGTTCGGGTCTGCGCCCAAGCGCCTGTTTCAGCCGCCGCAGGGTGGCACGCGCCTCCTCGCCCCCCCTCACCTGCAGGGCGAAGAAGCGTTCCAGCGTCTGGCGCGGATGGGCCAGCAGGGCATCGGCGAACTGCTCCAGCACTGCCCGTGGCATGGCATGGAGCCACCCCGGCCCCTGTATGAATCGGGGATTGCTGGCCACCAATCCGAGCGCGGCGATCCGGTGGGGAACCTTTGCCGCCGCCCGCAGCGCCACCAGCCCGCCCAGGGACCAGCCGATCCAGACCGCCCGCGCCGGGGCCGGGGCCAACACCGCTTCCACCCACTCATCCAGTCCTTCCGCGCCACGCCAGGGGGCCTCGCCGTGACCTGGCAGCTCAGCCAGGTGGAGGCGCCAGCGCCTGGGCAGAAGGTCTCGCAACGGCGCCCACACCCCGGCGTTCATGCCCCAGCCGTGGAGCAGCACCAGATCCCGCCGAGTATCCGTCACGCCACCGCCTCCTCCAGCGCCTGCAACAGCCGGTCCACCTGCGCTTCGGTGTGGGCCGCGGAGAGGGTGATCCGCAACCGCGCGCTCCCCTCCGGCACCGTGGGGGGACGGATCGGGGTGACCAGGATGCCACGCTGCTCCAGTGCCGCCGCCCAAGCCATCGCCCGCCCGGGCGTGCCTGCCAGCAGGGGCTGGATGGGGGTGTCGCTCGCCATCAGCGGCAGGCCAAGCTGCGCCGCACCGGCCCGGAAACGGGCCACCCATGCCTTCAATCGCTCACGCCGCCAGGGTTCTGTCTGCACCAGGTGGAGGCTGGCGCGGGTGGCCTCCGCCAGGGCCGCGGGCAAGGCGGTAGTGTAGATGTAACTGCGCGCCTGCTGGATGAGGGTCTCGATCAGGGCCTCGCTGCCGGCGACGAATGCGCCAAAGGTGCCAAGGGCCTTGCCCAGCGTACCCATGAGGACAGGGACGGCCTCCGCATCGAGCCCCTCGGCCTCGAGACTGCCGCCACCCTTCTCGCCCAGCACACCGAGTCCGTGGGCATCGTCCACCATCAACCAGGCGCCGTGCCGGCGGCAGACCGCGGCCAGTTCGGTCAGCGGCGCCCGGTCGCCGTCCATGCTGAAAACCCCGTCGCTGGCTACCAGCGCCTCGCCCTTGCCACCCGCCGCCAACAGGCGTTCCAACGCCCGGGCATCGGCATGGGGGTAGCGTTGGAATCGGGCGCGGGAGAGCACCGCCGCGTCGATGAGCGAGGCGTGGTTGAGGCGGTCGCCGAAGACCCGGTCTCCCCGGCCCACGAGAGCGGTGACCACCCCCTGGTTGGCCATGTAGCCGGTGGAGAAGAGCAGCGCCCGCGGGCGGCCGGTGAAGGCGGCCAGCGCCTCCTCGAGGGCGAGGTGGGCGGCGGTATGGCCGGTGACCAGGTGGGCGGCTCCGCTGCCGACGCCCCACCGCGCCGCCCCCGCACGAAACGCCCGCACCACATCGGGGTGATTGGCCAGCCCCAGATAATCGTTGCTGCAGAAGGCGAGCATGGGGCGGCCCTCCACCACCGGCGTCACCCCGCCGGCGCCCGCGATGACCCGGCGGCGGCGATAGAGGTGCGCCGCCCGGCGACGTTCGAGTTCCGGCAGCAGGGGTTTCACGCGCGGGTCAGGCGGTGGCCGCCGGTTCGGGGTCCGTATCCGTCTCGAAGGCCAGCCCCAGCCGCGCGAAGAGCCGTTCGTCGGCGTCGGTCTCCGCATTGCCCGTGGTGAGCAACCGCTCGCCATAGAACATGGAGTTGGCCCCAGCGAGGAAACAGAGCGCCTGCATCTCATCGCTCATCTCCCCGCGGCCGGCGGAGAGGCGCACGTAGGAGCGGGGCATGAGAATGCGCGCCGCCGCCACCGTGCGCACGAACTCGAAGGGGTCGAGGGGCGCAGCACCGTGGAGCGGGGTGCCCTCGATCCGCACCAGCAGGTTGATGGGCACCGATTGGGGATGGGTGGGCAGGTTGGCCAGCTCTCGCAGCATGGAGGCGCGGTCACGACGGGACTCGCCCATGCCGAGGATACCGCCGCTGCACACGCTGATGCCCTGGGCACGGACGTGTTTGAGGGTCTCCAGCCGGTCCTGGAAAGTGCGGGTGGTGATCACCTCGCCGTAGAACTCGGGCGAGGTGTCGAGGTTGTGGTTGTAGTAGTTGAGCCCGGCCGCCTTGAGCCGCGCCGCCTGCCTCTCGGTCAACATGCCGAGGGTGACGCAGGTCTCCATGCCGATGCCACGCACTGCCTGCACCATCTCCACCACCCGTTCCAGGTTCTTGTCCGTGGGGTTGCGCCAGGCCGCGCCCATGCAGAAGCGGGTGGCCCCCTTCGCTCTGGCCGCCTCCGCCGCCTCGACCACATCTTCCAGCGGCAGCAGGCGTTCGGGTTCCAGGTCGGTGTTGTACTTGGCGCTCTGGGCGCAGTATCCGCAGTCCTCGGCGCAGGCGCCGGTCTTGATGCTGAGCAGGGTGCTGACCTGTACCCTGTTGGGGTCGAAATGCTGGCGGTGCACGGTCTGGGCGCGGTGGATCAGGTCGTTGAAGGGAAGACCGAGCAGGGCCTCTATCTCCTCCAAAGTCCAGTCGTGGCGAGTGGCGTCGTTGGGCATGGCGGGGTTCACCGTTATACTCTGGGAGCCGCCATGGTACGGCGCCCCCGATACTTGTCAACCTGGGTCATGGATGTTGGTTAACAGTTGGCTAAAAACTATACTCAACAACCTCTACCCGCCCGTCTGTCTGCTCTGCGACGCCCCCGGCGCCAATGGACGCGACCTCTGCGCCGGCTGCCTCGCCGATCTGCCCCACAATCACCGTTGCTGTCTGCGCTGCGCCCTGCCCCTTCCCATCACGGCGCCCGAGGGCGCCCTGTGCGGCCGGTGCGCCCGGCGTCCGCCCCCCTTTGAGTGCAGCCATATCCCGTTGCGCTATACCCATCCCGTGGACAGTCTCATCGGTGATCTCAAGTTCCATGCCCGGCTGGTCAATGGCCGCCTGTTGGCCGAATTGTTGGGCGATCACCTTGAACGGAACCTGCCGCAGTGGCCGCAACGCATCCTGCCGGTGCCCCTTCATCCCCGGCGGCTGCGGGAACGGGGCTTCAACCAGTCCCTGGAGCTGGCCCGCCCCCTGGGCCGACGGTTCGGCATCCCGGTGGAGGCCCGCGCCGTGATGCGCACCCGCTT
>JALSTP010000159.1 GCA_026983675.1 Sedimenticola sp. | reverse complement strand
GAAGGGATGCGGCGGGCCGACACCGCGGCGGCGGCCGTGATGGAGAGCGAAATCGTCCTGCTGTTGCTGGCGGATGCCCAGGCGATCGGGGAAACCCTGCCAGCGGACGGGGCCTTGAAAGACCGCACCGTCATCCAGATGGGCACCATCGCGCCGGACGAGAGCCGCGCCATCGCCCGCCGGGTGGAGTCGCAGGGCGGCGCTTATCTGGAGGCCCCGGTGCTGGGCAGTCTGCCGGAGGCGCGGGGCGGCCGATTGATCGTCATGGCGGGAGGCGACGCGGCGCTCTATGATCGATGTCTGCCGTTGCTGCGGACACTCGGTGAGGCCCCGCGGCGGGTGGGCGGGGTGGGGCAGGGGGCGGCCCTCAAGCTGGCCATGAACCAGCTTATCGCCGCCCTGACCACCGGTTTTTCGCTCAGCCTGGGGCTGGTGCGAAGCGAAGGGGTGGAGGTGACCCTGTTCATGGAACTGTTGCGCACGAGCGCCCTCTATGCCCCCACCTTCGACAAGAAGCTGGAGAAGTATCTGCGCCATGACTATGCGCAGGCCAACTTTCCCCTCAAGCACCTGATCAAGGATATTGGCCTGTTCCGGCGGGTGGCCGAATCCAGGGGGATGGAGACGGGCGTCCCCGCCGCGATGCAGGCCCTGTTCGAGCGCGCCGCGGCGGCGGGGTGGGCGGACGCCGACTACTCGGCGCTGTACGAGGCGGCCGTCTCAGCCGGTGGATCCGACTGAGGGGCGGCCCCGGGTTCCGTCAGCGCAGGCTGAACTGCGCGGAGAGCGCGTTCAGCTCCTCGCCCAGCGCCACGATATTAGCGCCCACCTGATGGGTCTGTTGCGCCACCTCGGTGCTGTTCCGCGCCACTTCCATGATCTGGGTGATGCTGCGATGCAGTGCTTCACAGGTGGCACTCTGTTCACGGGCGGCGACGGCGATCTGGTCGCCGCGGGCGTTGATGTCGGCCACCCCCTCGGCGATGGTGCGAAGTGAGTCGCCGGTCTGGCCCGCCTGCTCCACGCCCTTGTCGGCCTGCTCGCGCGCCCGTTGCATGGCGGCCACCGCCGCCTGGGTGCGTTTTTGCAGGCGCGTGACCATCTCCTGAATCTCACTGGTGGAGTCCTGGGTGCGTTGCGCCAATGCGCGCACCTCGTCGGCCACCACCGCAAAGCCGCGCCCCTGTTCACCGGCGCGTGCGGCCTCGATGGCGGCGTTCAACGCCAGCAGGTTGGTCTGTTCCGCAATACCGAGGATGACGTCGAGCACGCTGCCGATGTTCTGGCTCTCGGCCTCCAGCTTGCGAATCACTGCTTCACTTTCGATAACCTCACGGGCGAGGCTGTCCACCGTGGTCACCGACTGCTCCACCACGGCGATGCCGGAACGCGCCTCTTCATCCACCCGCCGCGTGGCGTCGGCCGAGTCCGCCGCACTGGTGGCGACCTCCCCGGCGGAGCTGGCGAGTTGGGTGACAGCGGTGGCGGTCTGCTCGATCTCCTGTTGCTGGGTGGCGACCCCCTGGGAGGTCTGTTCGGCAAGCGCCACCACCTGTGCGGCGGACTGTTCCATGCGTGAGGCGGCGCCCATGATCCCTTCCACCACCCCGCCGAGCTTGTCCATGATATGGTTGAAGGCGCGCGCCAGCCGATCCAGTTCCAGCAGGGGTGAAGGGGCCAGCCGCTGGTCCAGACGGCCTTCTCCGTCGGCGATATCGGCCATCGCGTCCACGGCCTTGTCGATGGGGCCGACAAGCTGGAAGCGAAGCCACTGGACGGCGACAATGCTGATCAAGACCCCCAGCAGGGTGCCCCATACCACCAAACTGATGCCCGTGTCGATGTTGTCGGAAAGCCGGCTCGTATAGGTATCCGTCAACTGCCTGAACTGCTGCGCCAGGGTGCTGAACCCCGCCAGTGCCGCCTTGTCGCTGATCTTCACCATCTGGTCGATCTCGCGCGGCGTCCTGCCCTGCGCGTGCATGGCGCGGACGCGGGGGATCTGGGCGTTGTAGGCGTTGATGGTGGCGCCAATGGCGTCGAGGGCGGCGGTCTCCGCCGGGGTCACGCCCGCGAGTTTGCGGTAGGCTGTAATGGCGGCATGCAGCTTGCCCATCTGCCTTTCCAGACGCGCGGCATACTTGGGGGTGCCGCGAAGGACGTAATTCTTGAAGTTGTGGATGCCACCGCCGTAGCCGAAGTTTTCGCGGATCTCCAGCAGCAGGTTGGCGCGCTGGGCCACCTGTGTCTTGTACTGGTTGAAGCCGTCGCTCACCGGCGAGATGTTGCGATAGGCAAAGAATACCGCCACCAGCCCGAACACGGCGATGATGCCGCTCAGTAGATGGAAGCGCTGGTTGATGCTGAGTTTGAAGGACATCGGGGCCTCCCGATCGATGCTATCCGTTTCCAATTCCATGTACTGGCAGGGCGTTTCCTGCCACACAGGAACTAACGGCAAGCGAGCAACAGGCTTTAGCCCGCGATTCCCGCCACTGTTCGCCACGGGATGGCGCAAGGGTGTGGCATCGGTGGCGTTCGCGACCGACAGGGGGACGGATCAACGGGTCGGCCCCTCGTGAGGATTGCCGGGGCGGGGATCCCCGAAGTCCGCCAGGATGGCGTACAGCACCGGTACCACCAGCAGCACCAGCAGGGTGGTGGCGAGCAGGCCGAAGACGATGGCCGCGGCCAGTGGGATGAGGATCTGGGCCTGCAGGCTGCGCTCCAGCATCAGCGGCACCAGCCCGGCCATGGTGGTCAGCGAGGTGAGCAGCACGGCGCGGAAGCGGGCGCGGCTCGCCTCCCGTGCGGCGTCCACCACCGCCAGCCCGTCGCGGGCGCGCTGCTTGAGAAACTCCACCAGCAGGATGGAATCGTTCACCACCACCCCGGCCAGGGAGAAGAAGCCGATCAGCCCCGGCATGGAGAGCTTCAGCCCCAGCAGCAGGTGACCCCACACCACGCCCACCAAGGCCAGCGGGATCACCGCCATCACCACCAGCGGCTCGATATAGCTGCGGAACTGAAAGCTGAGCAGGATGAAGATACCGATCAGGCCGATGAGAAAGCCGCGCAGCATGGAGAAGCCGGTCTTGGCCGACTGGCGCGCCTGGCCCTTGACGCTGATGCCGAGACCGGGATTGCGTTTCGCCAGTCCGGTCAGGAACCGCGCCTGGGTATCGCGGGTGATCTCGCGGGCATTGGCGACGCGTGGGTCGAGATCGGCGGTCACCGTCACGGTGCGTTGGCCGTCGATGCGCTGGATGCGGCTGAAACCACGATCCAGAGTGATGACCGCCACCGCGTCGAGGGGCACCTGCGCCCCCTCGGGCGTGGTGACGAGGAAGGTCTCGAAGGCGCCCAGCCGGGTCCCGTCCGCCTCCGCCAGCCGCACATTGACCTCGTAGGCCTCGCGGCCCACCTGCACATCGCCGGCATCGGCGCCGTGGAAGGCGTCGCGCAACTGCGCGGCGATGCGGCGGGCGTCGAGGCCGAGGGCGAGGGCCCCCTCGCGCAGCCGCAGGCGCAGCTCCGGCTTGCCGGGGCGCAAGGTGTCCTGGATGTTGAACAGGCCGCGGTAACCGCCGAGCCATGTCTCCAACGCCTGGGCGGCGGCCTTGAGCCGATGCAGATCACCGCCGCTGAGGGTGATCTCCACCGGGATGCCCGCCGGTCCCACCGTGGGTTCCTTGAAGTTCAGGGTCACCACATCGGGGAGGGGCCCGACCGCCTTGCGCCAGTGGGCGATGATTGCGTCCAGCACCCCCACCCGGCGCTCGGCGTCGAGCAGATCGGCGGTGATCGTGGCCACATGGGGGCCGGGTTCGCCGGCGTCGGCGTTGGTGTTGTAGCGCACCTGGATGTTCTTCACCAGGTGCGCACCGTCCGGCTGGCGCGGGGTGAAGGCCGCGTCGGTGGCCTTCAGGCCCGCCACGATGCGCTTCACCGCGGTCTCGGTGCGCCACAGCGGGGTGCCCTGGGGCATCATCAGGCGCGCCTCGATGAAGTTGCCTTCGATGTCGGGAAAGGCCTGAAACTTGAGGATGCCGCCGGTGAGCATCGCAAGGCTGATGAGAAACACCCCCACGATGCCGCCGATGAACCAGTAGCGGTGAGCGATGGCGCGGTCGATGGCATGTCCCAGCACCCGCTCGCGGAAGCGCGCCAGTGCGGCGTCGAAACGGGCGCGGAAGCCGGAGGACGGCGTATTCTCGTGTCGCTTCAAGGCGTGGGCAAGGTGATGAGGCAGTACCAGAAAGGCCTCGATGAGGCTGACCGAGAGCACCATAATCAGCACGATGGGGATGAATTTGAGCACCTTCCCCATGTCGCCGGCGAGAAAGGCCAGCGGTCCGAACACCGCCACCGTGGTGAGGAAGGAGGAGACCACCCCTGCCGCCACCTGCCGGGTGCCATGAACGGCGGCGTCGCGCGCGCTGTCGCCACGCTGGAGCCGGGCGGCGATGTTCTCGGAGATGACGATGGCATCGTCCATCAGCAGGCCGAGCGCGATCAGCAGCGCCACCATGGTGATCATGTTCACCGAGTAGCCGAGCAGGCCCATCAGATAGAGCGCGCCGAGAAAGCCCACGGGCAGTCCCATTGCCACCCAGAAGGCGAAACGCAGGCGGAAGAAGAGCCACATGGCGAGAAATACCAGCACCAGCCCCTGGGCGCCGTTCCTGAGCAGCATGTCGAGCCGGTCGCGGACGATGGTGGAGCGGTCCGAGGTGGTGGTGAAGACGACCCCTGGCGGGGCCTCGCGCCGAAGCTGGTCGAGGAAACGGGTGACGGCGTCCATCACCACCAGGGTGTCCTCCTTCTTGGTCTTGATCACCTGCAGCACGGCCGCGCGGCGGCCGTTGAACAAGGTCTTGGCTTCCGCCTGTTCGAACCGGTCGGAGATGCGGGCGATATCGCCGAGGCGCAGCTCCGCGCCGCTGGCGCCGCTCACCACCACCAGTTGGGCCAGCGCGCGCGGTGTCCGGCGTTCGTCGGTGAAGCGCAAGAGGTATTCCTCGTCGCGGGTCTCCAGACTGCCGGCGGGGAGATCGATGTTCTGGCGGCGGATGGCGTCGGCGATGTCGGAGATGCTCAGGCCGAGGGCGCGCAGGTCACGCGCCTTCACCTCCACCCGCAGCAGGTGCTTGGAGAAGCCCTCCACCTTCACCTGGGAGATCTCGGGGATCCGCAGCATGCGGTCCTTGATCCGTTCCGCGTAGGCCTTCAGGTCGGGCAGCGCCATTGGCCCGGTGATGGCGATGTCCACCACCCGGTCGGTGCGGCCGAGTTGGCGGATGACGGGGCGCTCGGTCACGTCGGGAAAGCTGTCGATCGCCTCCACCTCACTCTTCACATCCTCGAAGAAACGGTCGAAATCGGCGCCGTCGATCATCTCCGCCACCATCGTCCCCAATCCCTCGCGGGCGGTGCAGGTCAGTTCCTCCACCTCGTTGATGCCGTCGAGGGCATCCTCCAGCCGCAGGCAGATGGCCTGCTCCACGTCCTCCGCGCCGGCGCCGGGATAGGGCACCTGGATCTGCACCCGGCGCGGGGCGAAATTGGGAAAGGTCTCCCGCTGCAGTTCCGGCAGTTGCGAGAGCCCCAGCACCATGAGGAAGGCCATGAGCAGATTGGCCGCGGTAGGGTGGTCGACGAAGAAGCGGATCATGGGGCGCGGCCCGCCTCCTGGCGCAGGGCGTCGAGGGCCTCGGGATCCGTCTGCGGCGCCAGCCGCATGCCCTCGATGGCGGGCATCAGGTCGGAGAGCACCACCCGCTCTCCAGGCGCGATGCCGCTGGCGATCACCGCCAGTGCGGGCTGCAGCAGCGCCACCTTCACCGGGCGGATCTCCAGACGGTTATCCTTGCCCACCACATAGAGCCGATGGCCGTGGAGGGCGTGGCGGGGAACCACCGGGTGTGTGGGCAGAGGGGGGCCATACAGGTCCACCTCCACATAGAGTCCCTTCACCAGGGGCGGAGGGCCGGCATTGGCGTAGGGGTCCGGCACCTCCACGATCACCCCGACGGTGCGGGTACGCGGGTCCACCGTATCGCTCAGGCGGGCGAAGCGGGCCGGCCACTCCGTACTCTCGCCGGTGTCCCGTTGCAGGCGCACGCGGGCGCGGATGTCACGCGGTTGCGCCAGCGCCACGGGGCCGCGGGTCCGGCCCTGGGCCGATCTCTGCCATACCAGGGGACGAAAGCGCGAGACGGGCAGTTGCACCTCGATCTCCGCCAGATGGATATCGTCCGCCGCGGCCATGACCTCGCCCTCGCGCACGAACTGGTCCTGTTCCACCTTTACCGCGCTGATGCGGCCGCGGAAGGGCATGCGGACCACGGTCCGTTCGAGATCGCGCTGCGCGGACTTCAGGCGCGCCCGTTGGCGGGCGAGCTGGGCCTCCAGGGCGGCGCGGCGGGCGGGGATGAGACGCAGGGCGTTGCGTTGCGCCTGCACCCCCTGGCGGCGCTGGAGCAGATTGTTCTCCTCTTGTTCCAGCCCGGAACGGCTGACGCTGCCCTTGCCCGCCAGTTTCTTCTTGCGTTCCAGCGCCTTCATGCCCAGCGCCAGCGCCTGCTCCTCGATGTTCAGCAACGCGCGGGTGTTCTTCTCCTTGACCGCCAACTCCGCGATCTGCGCCTGGGTCGCCTGAATGTCGGCCTCGGCCTCCGCCACCTTGGCCTCGTAGTCGGCGGGATCGATGCGCAGAATCACCGTATCCTTCTCCAGCAGGTTGCCCCGCTTGAGGCGTGGGTTCTTGTGCGCGATGATGCCGCGCACCTGCGCTACCGCCTCCCAGGTGGCGGCGGGACGCACCTCGCCAAAGCCCCGGGCCCGGGGGGTCACTGGGATGGCGGGCACGGCGATCACCCGCACCGCCCTGGCCGGTTGTTCCGCCGGGCTGCGTTTGGGCGCCTGTTGGCCCCGGGTCAGGAAAAACAGCACCGCCAGGCCGATGAGCACCGGGATCAGCAAAACCCATTTTCTCTTTGTGGAAGCCATTCGTCCAAATATTGACCGCACCGGGTTGTTCGACCGGGCAGTCTAACGTAAATTCTTCCTTTACTCCTTGCGAAATCGTAACCGGACGGCCTCCGACCAAACCCTATGATCATCGAATTCAGTGACAGACCGGGGCGCCACGAGCGTCACCTCCAGCGCCGCCACAACAATCCCCTGTTTTCCCTGCCGCCGCGCAGCGTCAACACCGAGAGACTGGTGGAGGCGGGGCACAAGGACGACGTGGAGCGGGAGACCTTCCTGGAGGGGTTCAGGCAATTGGTGAAGGAGGCGGCGGCGCTCAAACCGAACGAGGATGCCGAGGTGATCCTCTCCCTCAAGGAGCGGCTCGACAAGGCCTATGAAGAGTCGGCCTGCCTTGGGGGCGACCTGGCCCCGGTGCAGGAGGCCATCCGCCGGCTGGTGGCGGTCATCATGGCGGCGGTGCGCAAAGGCGCCGGCAACGATGCCCTGGCCCATCGGGAGTTGGACGATGAGGAGCAGGCGCGTGCCGCCCACTTCGAGCTGTTGGCCACCCCGCTGGTGGCCGACCTGCTCCATCCCGAAACGCTGATCACGCCCGAGGAACTGGTGCCCACCCTGTTGAGCGCGGACAGGAACGCCCTGGCCGCCGCCCTAACCCTGTTCGATGACGATCAGATCGCGATGATGGTGCGCGACGCCCGCAGGCTCCTGGTGAAGGTGGAGCTTGCCGGTCACGACGTTGCAGCCCCCCGTGCCCGGCTGGCACAGATGGTGACGCGAAGCGAGGGGCTCACGCCGGCGCAGATGAAATCCATGGATACCGATTCAAACGGCTGAATCCGAGGGGCGTGCCGGGGCTTCTCCAGCCAGGATGGCTTCCCGGTGGATGCATGCGACGTAGTTGTCGATGAAGTGGTCGGTGAAGTAGTCGATTCTGCCTTCCCTCAGCCCCTTTACGAATCCCCGCCAGCGATCCTTGCCGCGTTGCAGGGGGGTGAGTTTGCGCAGCTTTCCGTGGGCGTTCAGGTACATCAGACGGCCGACATGGCGGTAGCCCATCCACAGGGGCGGGACGCGGGTCACGATGTCATTGTTGTTCACCCATCGGATATAGTCGATTTTCGTATAGTTGACGTACCGTTTGTTGCCCACCCGGGGGCTGCCGTAGGTATAGACTTGCCGCGGCGTGGACGGGATGTGGGAAAGCAGGCAGCGGCCCGCGCAGATAGTGGCCATGGCGCCGCCCAGCGAATGGCCGGTGAACCACAGGGTCCGGCGGTTGTCGGCCAGCGCTTCTTGCAGCAGCGGCCAGAGGTCGTCCACCTCCCGCTTGAAGCCACGGTGCACCCGGCCCAGGGTCTCGGCCACGGCAGTGGTGGCGTCCAGGTCGGCGCGGATGTCGTTCCACTCGTTCGGTTCCGTGCCGCGGCAGGCGATGACATGATCGGTTTCGCTGATGAAGGAATAGGCTTGGGAGCCGTCCCGTTCGTAGTAGCGGATATCGCCGAAACCGGCGGTCCAGGCGGCCTTCCCCGCCTCCCCTTGCCGAAGGTAAGCGATCATGGAGAGTTCGGCGAAGAGAAGCGAGCGCCCCAGCAGGCCCAGGCGCTCGATGGGCCCGTCCAGCCGTGAACGTATGGTCAGTTCGCTCGCGGCCTGCTGAGAGATGGGCGTGTTCGTTCCGGTTTTGTCCTGGAGCGAATTCACTGTTTCGTTGCTGTTCTGAAAAACGGTCTGGAGAGAAAATCTACCGCTGAAACCGCGGGTTGCCAAGAGGGGACGTCGCGCCTACAGGAGCACCCGCTCGATCCCCCCTTGGGTCACGCGTCGGACAAACGCCGCCTGCCATTTTTCGCCCAGACGGCGGCGGGCCAGCTCCACCACCACGTAGTCGGTGGCGAGGCCGGTCTCGTCGCGGTAGCGGGAGAGCCCCTGCTGACAGGCGGGGCAGGTGGTGAGGATCTTGGTCTCGCCGTCGGCGCGTTCCTGGCCGGTGAGGTCGCGCAGGCCGTGTTTCAGCTCCTCCGCCTTGCGGAAACGGATCTGCTCGGCGATGTCGGGACGGGCGGTGCCGAGGGTGCCCGCCTCGCCACAGCAGCGGTCGGAGAGGCGCACCGTGTCGCCCAGCAGGGCCTCGGTCACCGCCACCGGGTCGTGGCGTTTCATGGGGCTGTGGCAGGGGTCATGGAGTAGATAACGGCGGCCCGCGCCGTCCAGCGATACGCCCTTTTCCATCAGGTATTCGTGAATGTCCATCAGCCGGCAGCCGGGGAAGATGCGCTCGAACTCATACTTCAGCAACTGGTCGATGCAGGTGCCACAGGAGACCAGCACCGTGCGGATGTCGAGGTAATTGAGGGTGTTGGCGACGCGGTGGAACAACACCCGGTTGGCGGTGCTGATGGCCTGCGCCTTCTCCTCCAGTCCCGCCGCCTGCTGGGGATAGCCGCAGCAGAGATAGCCGGGCGGCAGAACGGTCTGCACGCCCAGATCGTAGAGCATCGCCAGCGACGCCAGCGCCACGTCGCTGAACAGTCGTTCCGAGCCGCAGCCGGGGAAATAGAATACCGCCTCCGCCTCCTCCGTGGCGTGCTCCGGATCGCGCAGGATAGGCACCGTGCCGGCGTCCTCCAGGCCGAGCAGGGCGCGGGTGGTGAAACGTGGCACCTCCACCCTCAGGGGCCGCCGCGCCAACTCCACCACCTGACTGCGCAGCGTCGGTGCGCCGCCGGTGGCGGCAGGGGGGCGCGCGCCGTCACCGAGCAGACCCAGCCGCCGGAAGCCGGCATGGGCCAGGTTCACCGCGCGAAAGCCCCAGCGCGCCAGCGCCAGCCGCATCACCCGGACCGCACGCGGGCGGGTGAGATTGAGAAAGGCCATGGCCAGCGCCGCGCCGGGGTTGCGTCGCTTCTCGCCCCGCTTCACCAACAGCGTGCGCATGTGGGCCGTCACCTCGCCAAAGTCGATATTCACCGGACAGGGGTCGAGGCACTTGTGGCATACCGTGCAGTGGTCGGCCACGTCGTTCATCTCGTCGAAGTGATGCCGCGAGAGGCCGCGCCGGGTCTGCTCCTCGTAAAGGAAGGCCTCGATGATGAGGCCGGTGCCGAGGATCTTGTTGCGCGGCGAATAGAGCAGGTTGGCGCGCGGCACATGGGTCTGGCACACCGGTTTGCACTTGCCGCAACGCAGGCAGTGGCGGATCTCGTCGTTCAACGCCCCCAGTTCGCTGGCCTCCAGGATCAGCGCCTCCTGTTCCACCAGCCGTAGCGAGGGCGTGTAGGCGCCGTCGAGCCCGGAGCCGGGCATCAGTTTGCCCCGGTTGAAGCGGCGCTCGGGGTCCACCCGCCGTTTGTACTCGACGAAGGGCGCGAGTCGTTCCGGGTCGAGATACTGGATCTTGGTCAGGCCGATGCCGTGCTCGCCGGAGACCACGCCTCCCAGGGCGTCGGCCAGCGCCATGATGCGGTCGACGATACGCTCCGCCTCGTGCAGCATGCGGTAGTTGGCCGAGTGGACCGGGATGTTGGTATGGACGTTGCCATCGCCGGCGTGCATGTGCAGGGCGACGAACAGACGCTCGTCGCGTATCCGGGCATGAATCGCCTGGAGCGCCTCGCGCACGGGCGCATGTTCGCGCCCGGCAAAGATGGCGTCGAGCCGTTCCGCTACCTCGCGGCGCCAGGAGACCACCAGGTCGCGGCGCAGCAGCAGATCGAGCAGGGTGTCACCCACCTGGATGTTGGCCTGTTCCTCGCCACTCAGCAGTTCCACGTGCCCGGCCGCCGGGGCGTCGAGCAGTTCGAGCAGAAACTGCCAGCGGCCGCGGGCCAGGCGCACCTGCTCCAGCGCCGCCCGCCGTTTGGCCTCGACGATGGCGTTGTTCTCCTCGCTCGGCTCCAGGCCCGCCTCCCTCAGGGTCTCGTCGAGGCGGTCCTCGAGAAAGGCCTCCACCGCTTCGGCGATGCGGATCTTGTTGATGGTGGAATATTCGATATTGATGCGCTCCACCCCGCGGCTGTAGTCGGCCAGCCGCTCCAGTGGAATCACCACGTCCTCGTTGATCTTGAAGGCGTTGGTATGGGCGGAGATGGCGGCGGTGCGGGCGCGGTCGAGCCAGAAGCGGCGGCGCGCCTCGGGACTGACGGCAATGAAGCCCTCCGCGCCGCGGAGGTTGGCCATCGTCACCACCTTCGAGGCGGCGGCCGCGGCCTGCTGTTCGTCGTCGCAGGCGATATCCGCGATCAACACCATCTTGGGCCGCTCCCGTCGCGGCGCCTTGGTGGCGTAGTTCACTGCCTTGAGGTAGCGTTCGTCGAGGTGCTCCAGTCCCGCCAGCACCGCCTCGGAATGGCCGTCCAGGTAGTCCTTGATCTCCACGATGGCGGGCACCGCACGGCCGAGGTCGCTGCCGAAGAACTCCAGGCAGACCGTGCGCACATGGGCTGGCATGCGGTGGAGCAGGAAGCGGGCGGAGGTGATGAGGCCATCGCAGCCCTCCTTCTGCACGCCGGGCAGGCCGGCGAGAAACTTGTCGGTCACATCCTTGCCCAGCCCGGCCTTGCGGAAGGCGCCGCCGGGGATCTCCAGCAACTCCGGGTCGCCCGCCGGGGTGGCGCCGTCGGCCTCAAAGCGGCGGATGCGGAAACGCACCGTCGTCTGTTCGTGGATCTTGCCCAGGTTGTGGTCGAGACGTTCCACCTCCAGCCAGCGGGCGTCCGGCGTCACCATGCGCCAGGCGACCAGATTGTCCAGCGTGGTGCCCCAAAGCACCGCTTTCTTGCCTCCCGCATTCATGGCGATGTTGCCGCCGATGGTGGAGGCGTCCTGCGAGGTGGGGTCAACGGCAAAGGCGAGCCCCGCCGCCTCCGCGACCTCGGCCACCCGCCGGGTGACCACCCCAGCCCCGGCGCGTACCGTGGGCTGAGGTTCGGCGACGCCCGGCAGCGCGCGCATCTCCACCGCGCCGAGATCCTCCAGCTTCTCGGTGTTGATCACCGCGCAGAGTGGATCGAGGGGCACCGCCGAGCCGGTATAGCCGGTGCCGCCACCGCGCGGTATGAGGGTCAGGCCTGCCTCGATGCAGGCGGCCACCAGCGGCGCGACCTCCTCC
Source organism: Sedimenticola sp. (assembly GCA_026983675.1). Taxonomy (GTDB): domain Bacteria; phylum Pseudomonadota; class Gammaproteobacteria; order Chromatiales; family Chromatiaceae; genus JALSTP01. The sequence continues at coordinate 28,968 of JALSTP010000159.1, read as the reverse complement.
TCCCGGTCGGGCGTGAGCACCACGAAGGGCATCTCCACCCGCCAGTCGGTGGCGTCGGTGGCGTGGGCCACGCGGGCCAGGCCACTGAAGTCGATGTTGTCGCGGCGGGTGATGCGGCTCAGCTGCTTCGCCACCCGCTGCCGCAACGCCCGGTGCTGCTCGAAGCGGTCGGAGAAGCGCTTCACCGCCGCGCGCGCCTCGGCCAGCAGGTGCAGCGCCTGCTGGTTGCCGTTGGCCCGCGCCTCGAACTGTTCCAGCCGGTGGCAGAGCGCGCCGGTGAGCGCTGCGAAGCGGTGCGCATCCTCCATCAGATCGTCTTGCAGATAGGGGTTGCGGTCCACCACCCACATGTCACCCAGCACCTCGAACAGCATGCGCGCCGAGCGCCCGGTGCGCCGCGAACCGCGCAGTTCCTCGATCAGCCGCCACATCGCCTCGCCCAGATAGCGGATCACGATCTCGCGGTCGGAGAACGAGGTGTAGTTGTAGGGGATTTCGCGGATGCGTTGGGGCATGGATGGCTTGCAGGTCCTGCGGGGGTGATCGGGCCGCTATTATCGCAGCCACGGCGGATTGCGCCAATGTGGAGGGGTCAGGTCCCTGAGATCGCGAGTCCGCGCAATTCGCCAATATGGATTTCCACTTCGTCGTCGGCGACGTTGTAAGCCGGATCGATGAAGATGCGTTCCGGGAAACCGTATCGGCGGTGGTGGCGGACCTCAAACACGGCGGGCTGCCGTTGCCAGTTGGTATCGAGCAGCTTGAAGTAGCCCTCGATGGGGTGGAATGCACGGAGCGTGGCGGGATTGGTGATGGTCTCCCCCGTTTTCAGGTCTTCCGCCGCCACCACCCGGTTGTGTACTACATAGACGCGGGTATCCAGCGGGCGCGGGCAGTAACACTGGCGCTGAAGCCGGTATGCGTAGTTACCGGGGTTGGCTGCGCGCCATTGCGCGCGCGCCGGCAAGCCTTCGGCGTGGCCCGCGGGCGTGAAGGCGCGCAACCTGAGGATGCGGCCGTCGGGCAGGTCGAGCGCCCCGGCAAACGAAGGAGCGAGCAACAAGAGCAGCAATAAAAAGGGCATGGTGGCCTCTCGAATCGGACCCAATATGCCATTGGACCCGGCCGCACCCGGTGAGTTCAGGCGTTGCGGCGGAATCCCATCAGCGCGGCGAGGCCGCTGCCGAACAGCCACACCGCGGGCGGCAAGGGTACGGGGCTGGTTTGCACTTGCCAGCCCACGTCTTTGAGTCCTGCCAGATCGAGGTCGGTGAAGACCTTGCGGGTGCCCGCCAGTAGGGTGGGGTCCATGGCGGCCTCCTGGTTCTGGCCGTCGACGGTGCTTGCGATCCCTTCCTGCCAGTGGCCAGTATTGGCGAGGGGTACGTTACTCCCGTATTCCGCCACTGCGTTCTGGCCGGTGAATGTGCCGTTGCTGATCTGGTTTCCCCACGACGACGAGGTGCCGATGCCCAGCAGATGACCGAGTTCGTGGAGGGCAACAGAATAGAAGTCGTTTGCACTGTTTGGAATGTCGTTGTCCGTATCGAGCGAGGTGTCGAAAAACCAGTTGGGGCCGGAAGTGTCAAAGGTGATGGCGCCGCCCCAGGGGCCGAAATCGGTTGCGCCGGATCCCTGCGTGAGTCCCTGGCCACGATTTATGCTGTCAATAAACGCTTGGTTTCCGCTGGCGCTGTACCCACCCGGTCCGCCTTGCCCAAGTGGGCCATCCAGGTCGCGTCCCCCGGCGTAGACGACCAAGGTGTCTTCCGCGACGCTGAAATCGGCGATCGTGCGGGGATTGCCCGTACCGGGATCGTCAAACTTGGCATTGAAGTGATTACCTCCCGACGAGGTGATGGCGCCCAGGTTATCCGTGATGCGGGAGGCGAAAAAGTTGCCGGCGGCCTGCAATATTTGTTTCCTGGTCGAGTCGGAGAAGAAGTTGTTACTGTCGTAGCTGTAGTCGAACTGGATGGTGAGGGCCCCGGCAGGCCCGGAGACGGCGAGAAGAAGGATTGCAGCGCGGGCGGCATTGCGTTGTTTCATGTTGAACTCCATCGATTTCAGAAGCCTGTCGGATTTAGGATTAATCTACTGCGCTTTGCCCCCTATGCTCGCGACGATCACCCAAACCCGACGGACTCCTAGATTCTTCTTTAAGGTAAAATTTGCCATGTTTACGCCCCATATGCAAACGCGGCGAAGGGAACGGGGCGTCAATCCCGCTCGTAGCTGTACAGCAGGTCCACCGATTTCTGCTCGCCGGAGCGGGTTTCGAGTTGCAGGAAACGGTTGATCTGGTAGCGCAGCAGCCAGACGCCCTCGTTGTCGAACAGGTCCACCAGGTAGCCGACGTAGAGCTTGGGAGAGAGGCGTTTGCCGAGGGTGACGGCGTCACTGCTGAGTTTGAGTTCGTCAAGTCCCACCCGGCTGCCGAGGGCGCTGAAGGCGGGGGCGAGTTTTTCCAGTCCGTAGCCGATGGCCTTGCGTTTCAGGTCGAGTTTATCGCCCTGGCCAAGCCGGTCGAGGGGGTCGCCGGTCAGTAGGTAGCTGAGGGCCTCGTCGCTGGAGGTGGGCGGTTCGGTGAAGATGCGGGTCTGGGGAGCGCGGGCGGTCCCGGTGACCTGGATGACAGCGGTGACGGCGCCGTCGTTGGAGGGCCGCACGGCGCGGACGTTGAGCTCGGGATTGTCGAGCGGTCCGGCGAACAGCAAGTGGCCGCGGTCGATGGCGAGGTTCTGGCCGTAGGCCTTGTAGCGGCCGTCCACCAGGTTAAGTTGGCCGAAGGCGGTGGTGCCGTGGGGGGTGATGCGCAGTTCGATATCGCCGTTCAGTCGCGTGCTGAGTCCGAGTCCCTTGAATCGCACCTCGTTGCCCAGGGTGACCCGCACGCGGCCCTGGAGGGGCAATGCGGTCTCCTCCCGGGCAGGCGGGCCTCCGGGTGGGTGGGTGTCGACGATCACCTCATCGCGGGAGACGTTGATCGCGCCTTTCGGCACGGTGTCGAGGGTGATCTCCGCTTTGGGGATGAGCAGCCGGCCGCGCAGGATGGTGCGGCCATGGGCCCGTTCCAGGCGCAGGTCCGGGGTGGCGGTGGCGAAGACTTCACTGCGTTGCAGGAAGGTGATGTCGTGGCCCTTGATCTCCAGCGTCGCCGGCCAGCCCCGCGCCGCGTTCAGCTGCAGTTCTCCGCCGATCTTGAGCGCCCCGTCGCCGGAGCGGGCGCTGCCGTCGAGGCGGATGCGATCGGCCCCCGTGCTGCGCACAGCCACCTGGATCGCGTCGAGGGTGATGCCCAGGGGCGGGATGCGCATGGTGCCCTCCTGGAGTTGCAGTTCGCCGCTCAGGCGCGGATGCCGGCTGTCGCCGGCGATGCGGAAATCGCCATGCATCCGGCCCTTCAGTCCTTCGGCCTGGGGCAGCAGGGTACGGAAGGGGGTCAGGTCGGTGAACACCAGTTGGATCCGGCCCTGGAGGGGGCGGATGCCATTCTGGCCCGGGCCGGCCTCCAGGGTAGCGCGCAGGGCGCCGGAAGATTCGATGGCGGTATGGGCCTCGAGTTCCAGGCGGTCCTGGCGGTAGTCAAGGTCCATACGGCCGTTGGCGAGCAGGATGTGATGGGCCCGCTTGCCACGCGGACGCAGGGTGATGCGGCCCTTCGGCAGGGCAAGAGCTCCCTGCAGGCGGGGGGCGTCGAGGGTGCCGCCGAGGGTGGCGTGGCCGTCGGCCTCGCCCTGGATCCTGTAGTCGGGGGGGAGCCAGGGACGGAGCAGGCTGAGGGGCAGGCGGTTGACCTCCAGCGCGCCGGCCAACCGTTTCCGCGCCAGCCCGGCGGTGGCGCACAAACGGGCCTGGTGGCGCGCCAGGCAGAGGCGGCCGGTGTGGTATTGACCGGGGCCCAACGTCAGCGACACGGGGCGTTGCAGCCGCCACGCGCGGGAGTGGGGGGGGCGGAGATCGAGGCGTTTCAGTTCGCCCTGCCAGCGTCCGCTCCGCCAGCCGCCGCTGGCCCGGGCGTGGAGGTTCAGCCTTGGGCCCTGGCCGGCGAGGACGAGGGTGTGGCGGTCCGGCCGTCCGGCGAGCCTCAGGGTCAGCGTCTGCTGGCGGAGACCGGCGAGATTGGCGCCGCTGAGGCGCAGTTCGCCCCGGCCGCCATCCTTGCGCCAGTCGAGCTGGAGGTCGCCCGTGTCCACCGAGGTGTCGCGGTAGCGCAGATCGGCAAGCGTTGCCTCCAGTTTCAGCTCCGGCCGCGCGAGACGGCCGCCGATGTGGCCCTTGCCCTCGATGTGTCCGTCGAGATCGGGCAGCAGGGCGTCGGGCCGGGGTGCATCGAGCCGGAAATCCAGATCGAGGGTGTCCCCGATGTGGCCGTTCAGGTAGAGGCGGTTTTTTCCACTCTCCAGGCGTATCGTCTGGAAGCGGTAACGGTCGCCGTTCATGGCGAAGGCGCCGCTGCCGTCGACGGGATAGCCGCGCAGCCGGCCCTTGAGGCGGTCGATGGGGATATCGAGATGCAGGCCGTTGTCCGCGATCCGGCCTTTGACGGCCGACTTCAGGTCGAGGCGGCCGGGCCAGCGGGTGTCCAGTGCGGCGGGGTCGAGGTGGTGGCCGGTGAGGTCGAGACGCCAGGTCACCGAGGGTGACCACGACAGCGCGCCCCGTGCGGTGGCGTTGCCACCCAGGAGTTCCGCTTCGAGGGTGAGGGGGCGCAGTCCCCGGGTGTCGCCCCGGCCGTCGAGACGCAGCCGCATCGCCTTCAATCGCCAAGTGGTGAGCCGTGCCTCGGCCTGCAGGCGGTAGTCGTCGAGAGGGCCGGTGAGGTGATAGCGACCGGTACGGCTCGCCACCCCGGGCGGTCCTGTCAACGGCCAGCGCGCCTGTTGCCATTCGCCGCTGAGATCGAGCCGCGGGGTGGCGCCAGTGAGGTCGATGTGACCTTTGGCGCCGAAGGCGAAGGGCTGCGTCAGGCGGGCGTCGATCCGGGGCACGGTGAGGTTTCCGCCGAGGGTGGCGGTGAGGCGCACCGGACCGAGATCGGCCAGGGCGCCGGTCCAGTGGAGGTCGGCCTTCAGGGCATTGGGCCGCTCCAGCGCCAGGCGGGCGTTGCCCCGCAAGGTGCCGCCCCAGGCCTCCAGGGCGTCGAGATCGATCCGCAAAGACCGGCCGTCTGTCGTCATCGCCCCGTCGATCTTTTGTACGGCGTAACGTCTCGGGCCGATGGCGATCTCCAGATCGGCGACGGCGAGGTGGTCCACGGTCACCGCCAGGGGCAGTGGCAGATCGAACCCGGGGGGTTCCGTGGAGGCGGGCGACGGGGGCAGGGTCAGGCGGATGTCAGCGCCCTCCAGGCGGGTCAAGTGCAACCGGCCGCCCACGAGCGCCACGGGCCGCCAGCGGAGGGTCAGACGGTCGGCGCTGAAGTGCCGTTCACCCTCGCGCCAGCGGAGCCCCTGGATCTTTAGCGCCCGCCACAGCGTGCCATCGATGTGTTGCGCCTCCGCGCCGCCCGCCCGCAGGGCATGGGCCACCAGCCAGCGGCTGCCGGCGGGGGTACCGACGAGCCGCCCGATCGCCAGGGCCAGCAGCAGGAGGAGCAGCAGAAAGGCGTAAGCGGCGCGCTTCACAACAGGGCGCCCATGGTCAGGTGGATTCGCCAGTCGTCCTCGCTGGTGTCGGAGGGAAAGGCGAGATCGAGGCCGAAGCGGCCTACCGGAGAATACCAACGCACGCCGATGCCCGCGCCGGTCTTGAGCGGTACCCGGGTATCGTTGAAGGCGTTTCCCGCATCCACGAACCCGGCGAGGGACCAGTTCGGCGTCAAGGGATGTTCATATTCGGCGCTCATCAGCAGCAGGTTTCTGCCGCCCACCACATGGCCTGCATCATCCTTCGGCCCAAGGGCCTTGTATCCGTAGCCACGCAGGCTGAGGTCGCCGCCGGCGAAGAACCGCAGGGAGGCGGGCAGGGCGTCGAAGTCGTCGGTGAGGGTCAGTCCCAGCTCGGCCCGCATCAGCAGCCGCCCCCGGCCCAGTGGCTGCAGCCACCTTCCCCGCACGCGGCCCTGCAGCAGGCTGGCATCGGAGAGCAGATCCTTCAAAGCACCTCGCAGGTCGAAGCTGTATTGGTGGCCGAAGAGGAACGGCGTGCGCCCGATCACCTCGCGGCGCGTCCATTGGCCACCCGCCACCAGCAGTTCACTCTTCACCCGGTCCTCGCCGATGTCCGAGCGCTCCTGGCTGTAGGAGAGAGACAGGGTCTCGTCGAAGGGGCCGCGGCGGCCGACCAGGTGGGTGCCGAGGCTGAAGCGGTCGCTGGTGGTGGATTCCGTCTCCTCGTGGTTCAGGCCCCCGTTGAGCGTGAACAGGTGGTGGTGGGACCAGTTCAGGGGAATGAAGTACTCGGTGCTGAATTCGGACTCCTTCCGCGACAGTTTCAGCTCCATGGCGAGGCGGTGGCCACGCCGGTTGATGCGGCGGTTTTCGAATCCCAGGCGCAGGTGCGGGCCGGTATCCGTGGAGACGCCGATGCCTGCTTTGTACAGGAATCGTTTGGCGGCGGTGAGACGGATGTCGATAGGTATGCGGCCATCACGGGCCTGATCGATCTCGGGCGTGATGCTCACTTCCCGGAACAGGGCGGTGCCGCTGAGGGCCTCCTGGGTGGCGGCAAGGCGGGAGGCGTCGTAGGGCTCGCCGGGGTGGATGTGCAGGTGGCGGCGCACGATATCGTCATTGAATTCCTGCTGGTGGATGTGAATCACGCCCACTCGGTAGCGCGGGCCGGTGTCGAAGGTCAGTTGCACCCAGGCGCGGTTCTTGGCGGGGTCCACACGCAGGGTATGGCGCACAAAGCGGGCGCCGAAATAGCCCCGTTCCGCGGCGATGTCCTGCAGGCGTTTTTTCAGCGACTCATAGCGATCGTGATGGAGGACGTCGCCGGGATGCAATGGCAGTTCGGTGAGCAGCTTACGGTAGGCCGCGTCGTCCTTGCCCGGACCGGTGACGGCGACATCCACCCCCGCAAGCCGGGTGACGGGACCGGCCTCGATCCGCAGCGTGGCCGCCCAGCAGTCGTCGCGGTGCTCCGCCTTTCGCTCCCGGATCTGCGTGTGGTAGTAGCCGAGGGCGCGCGCGGCGCGGGCAACCTGGGTCCCGGCCAGCTCCAGGTTGGCGTGAACGCGCCACTCCGGGGTATCGCACTTCAACTGGGCCAGCGAAAGGTGAGCCCGGACATTTCTTTCGAGTTCGCCGTCGATGCCTTCGAGACGGAGTCGAAGAGATCCGGGCGCGCCGACAGCCTGCCCGCACGCGAGCAGGACAAAGAGCAGCGGGGTGAGGCGGTCGAGGCGCACGGTGAAGGGCCATCCATTGGGTTTGGAACAAGGGCGGCTATTTTACCCTTTGGGAAGCCAAATCTCCCGCGCCCCTTTTTTCCCCCACGTATTGAGGCATAATCGGGGAGAGAGGAGTGTTCCGCGTCTCGCGGACGAACAACGAATGATAAAAGACAAGAGCAGCCCCCTTCTGGCGCGTTTCGCCATCGATCGGCTGATGGGGATCTACATCGCTCACCCCTGGTGGGTGTTGTTCATCCTGTTGGCGATCTCCATTGCGGCGGCGACCCAGCTGCCCCATGTCCAGGTGCGGGTCACCTCCGGCGATCTGCTGGTGCGTGACGATCCGGACCGCCAGTATTACGAGCGCATCAAACAACAATTCGGCGAGGAGCAGCTGACGTTGCTGGTGCTGGAGGATGAGCGTCCGCTGGAGAAGTCCAAGCTGGTGGTGCTGAAGCGCATCATCACGGCGCTCGAGTCGCTGCCTTATGTGGCGCGGGTGGAGAGCCTGTTCAGCGTGCCCTGGCTGAAGACCGTGGGGGGCTACCTCAACAAGGACCCCTATCTGGCCAGGTTGCCGGCGACGCCCAAAGAGGAGCAGCGCATCGTGGCGGCGGCGCTGAAGAACACCTTCGTGCGTAACGTGCTGTTGTCGCCGGATGGCCACACCATGACCGTGGCCATCGTGCTCAAGGAGACGGAGGCGGGGGCCACGGACGCCCAGGTGACAGAAGGAATCAGTCGCCTCACCGATGGCCTGCGGGGCGTCTATGCCAAGCATTTCAACATCGGCTTTCCTTATGTGCGCACCGAGATCGCCGGCAAGATCAAGCAGGAGCAGTTGCAACTCTTCCCCTGGGCGGTGGGGGCGTTGCTGATCGCCCTGTTCCTGCTGCTGCGTCAGTTGATCGACATCCTCATTCCGGTGATGACCGCGGCGCTCAGCATTCTCTGGACCCTGGCCGTGATGGCGTTGGTGGATATCCCGCTCAACGTGGTCACCTCCATCGTGCCGATCCTGATCATCATCGTCGGTTCCACCGAGGATATCCATCTGATCTCGGAGTTTCGCCAAGGCCAGCGCCAGGGCCTCGACAACCGCCGCGCGCTGGAGCTGATGGCGCGCAAGATGGGGCGGGTGGTGCTGCTCACCTTCGCCACTACCTTCGTTGGCTTTCTGTCCGTGGGTCTGTCGGGTATCCAGGTGTTGTGGCAGTTCGGTGTGGTCGCCTCCGGGGGGCTGCTGCTCAATTTTCTCATTACCATCAGCCTGATCCCCGCGCTGCTGCGGGTGGCGGGACAGTTGCAACTGGACGGTGGCGGCCGCTTCTATGACGGCGGGCAGAGCCGCCTGGCCGAGGGGTACTGGCGCTGGCTGTCGAATAACCGCTGGCCGATCTATGGCGTGTCGGCACTGATCGTCGGCGTCGCCGCCCTGGGCATCCCCCGCATCCAGATCAACCACAACCCGCTCGACAGCCTGGGCCGGGATTCCGCGGTGCGCGCCCACTTCGAGGAGGTCAACAGGCGTCTCGCCGGCCTTGAGTCCCTCTCCATCGTGCTCGAATCCGGCATTGAGGACACCTTTCTCAAGGTGCGCTATATGGATGAACTGGTCAAGATCCAGAAGTTCATCGCCCAGTCGGGACTGGCGCGATCCACCACCTCGTTCGCCGATTATCTGGCCCTTCTCAACGGCGCCTTCCAGGAGCTGGACGAGCCCTTGACCCCCGAGTCGGACGACGAGGTCAACGAACTGATGATCTTTCTCGACTACAAGCACGTGAAGGACTACGTGACCAAGGACTTCAGCATGGCCCGTATCCTGGTGCGCCACAACGTGGAGTCCACCGCTGCATTGCAGGCGATGGTCGACCGCCTGAATACCTACCTGAAGACGAGGTTGGACCCCGGCCTGCGGGCGCGAATCACCGGCGACTCGGTGCTCACCCTGGCGGCCACCCGCTCCATGATCAACGGCCAGTTACAGTCCATCGTGTTGTTGATCGTCATCATCGTCCTGATCGTCGCCACCTTGTTCACCGAATGGCGCGCGGGCGTCTTCGCGGCGCTGGCCAATGTGTTGCCGGTGGTGGTGCTGTTCGGGCTGATGGGCTATCTGGGCATCCCGCTCAATATCGGCACCACCATGGCGGCCGCCATCGCCATCGGCATCGCGGTGGACGACACCCTCCACTTCATGCTGCGCTACAACCAGGAACTGCGGGTCACTCGCCGCCAGGGCCGCGCCATGGTCGCCACGGTGCGCAGCGAGGCGTTGCCGGTGTTGGCCACTTCGGTGGCGTTGATTGCCGGTTTTCTGGTCTTTCTGCGCTCCGATTTCGAACCCATCGTGCAGTTTGGCATGCTCAGCGCGCTGGTGATCTCCACCGCGCTGCTGGTGGACTTCGTGTTGACGCCGTTGTTCATCTCCTCGCTGCGGCTGATCACCCTGTGGGACATGCTCTCCCTGCACCTGCGCGAACAGGTGGTGGCCAAGAGTCTCCTGTTCAAGGGTATGAAACCCTGGGAGATTCGCCGCTTCATCCTTTCCAGCACCTTGCAGAAACTCTCGCCCAATGAGGTGGTCTTTCATAGAGACGACCCGGCAAACGAGATGTACATGGTGATGAATGGCCGGGTCGAGGTGCGTTTCGACAGCGATGGCAATGCCCCGCCCCTGGTCGAGCCCTTCGGCCCTGGCGATGTCTTCGGCGATGTCGCGCTGCTGGCCGACAGTCCCCGCCGCACTGACGCGGTCGCCACCGAACCGACCACGCTCCTGGTGATCAACCGGGAATCCATCGAGAACACCATACGCAGTCATCCAAAAATAACCGCCAAGCTGTTCGTCAATCTGGCCCAGGATGTCAGTCGGCGCCTGGTGCGCCTGATACGGCAAAGGCGGATGAAGAGGGGAAACACGCCCGGGGGACGGACCACCCAAAAGGAGGAAACATGAAAATTATCGCTTCACTACTCGGTTTGATGCTGGCCCTGCCGGCGCTGGCCGGTGATACACCACTGCAACTCAGCTTTGCCAAGCCTGGCAGCGGCGAGAAGGTGAGCAGCTATCAGGTCAAGCTTTTGATCAACCGCCGCGATGAGCAGGCGTTCGACATCCCCGCGGAATGTCCTTCGGTGTTGGCGGCGCGCTCCATGGGCGCCGATCGCTGGGGGTCGCGGCTGGACCGCACCTTGTGGGCGAAGGTGGCCAACGATTGTGAGTACTATGAATTCATTCGTGCGTATCGGCATCCAGTGGCGCACGATTTTGTCAGTGGCTACGACTTCCGCAACGCCAGCTTCTCCGATTTCCCCCTCGCCGCGGGATGTGGGGACCAGGCGTCGGGTATGCCGCCGCCCCCCGGATGCATGCCGTTGCCGCCCGGTTTCACCGATTTTGCCGGCCTGATCCCCTTCCGTGACGGCGAGGCGTCCATTCCGCCCGGCCTCGACCAGGTCTGCCGTATCGAGGACGGTGTATTCCACGGTTTTCTCTCGCAGGGGCCGGCGGGGGTCCGCTGCATCCCCTCCCACCACAGCCACGATCCGGGGTTCAGGCTCCTCTCGGTGGCCTTTGCGGATGTGAATCTGGATGGATATCAGGATGCCGTGCTACGGCTGGTGCCGCTGGGGCGGGGCGTTTCGCACACCCCCATCCTGCTGCCCCTGACCCGCTTCAGCGAGGACGGCGCCCTGGTGGTGCCACAGATTGTTCCGCCAGTGCAGCCGATGGCAATGACCCCGCCCGAATCGTAAGGGTGGCGTCGAGCTGGATCAGATGAGTGTCGGTGTGAGTTCGCCTTCGTCCAGCACCCGCTCGATCTGGCAGGCGATGGCGAAGTTGCCGTCTTCCACGTCCACGGTGCGCACCACCTCGACCTCGGCGTAGAGGGGGGGGGTGACATCCATCTTGGGGTAGACCTCGAGGGTCATGCGGGTGCCCACTTCCACTTCGTGGTCGATCCACATCAGCAGGCCGCTGCCGCTGAGGTTCTTTACGATGGCGCCGGTGGCCTCGTTTTCGTCCATCACCCGAAAGCGGGCGGGACATTCCACTTCCATCCGCGGGAAGCGCCGCTGGTCTGCATACTTCAGCATCACTGCAACTCCGTCTTGTTCAGAAACAAAGCGTCCTCTACGCTATACGTCGGCGGCGCGGGGGAATACTGAACCCCATTCGGTGGGTCATACCGGCTTCAAGGTCGCCATCCCTCCAGGATCTCAAGGCAGCGCCGGTTGATCGCCGCGGCGCGTTCCGGCGTGTCCGCCTCGGTGTAGGCGCGCAGCTCCGGCGCGTTGCCCGAAGGGCGCAGGTGGGCGATCTCGCCGGAAGCAAAGGTAATGCGCAGTCCATCGGTGGTGTCGATGGCGGCCACCTCGCCGAAGTCGGCTCCAAACAGGGCCTCGATGGCCGTCCGGTCCTGTTCGAAATCGCCGCTGTGGAGGGCGGCGATGCGGGCCTGGCTCAGGGCCGTCGGGAACGCCTTCAACCGGTCGCTGGCGGTGTAGCGCGGGGGCAGTTCGCCGAGCAGCGATGAGACCGGCTGATGATCGGCCAGCAGCAGCACGGCAAGCACCACAATCAGCGCGTCCCGGGTGGGCAGGGCGGGGAGGCTGCGGCCATCGCGTTCGATGGCGCTGGCGGTGAGAAAACCCCCGTTGGCTTCGTAGCCCACCACCGGCGCCCGGCCGTCCGCCAGTGCCTCGTTCATGCCGGCGATCACATAGGGCGAACCGATGCGGGTGCGCAGGGTGTGGGGAAACCAGCCGGATTTTTCCAGGGCGGTGTTGCAGCTCACCGGCGCCACCACCGTATCGGCCTTCAGAAAACGGGCGCAGAGGATCCCCGCCACGTCGCCGCGCAGCCATTCTCCCCGTTCGTCGCTGACCAGCGGCCGGTCGCCGTCACCGTCGGCGGAGACGATGGCGTCAAAGCGGCCGCCAGCCGCCCATTTGCGCGCGAGCTCCACGTCCTCCGGCCGGATCGCCTCGGTATCCACCGGTATGAAGGTTTCGGAGGGGCCGAGGCGGGTCACCTCCGCGCCCAGTGCGGCGAGCACCCGGCGGAAAGGGGCGGCCGCCACGGTGGAATGTTCGTAGAGCCCGATACGGCGGCCGGCGAGGATCCCCGATGGCAGAAAATCGAGATATCGGGCGGCATAGGCCTCGGTGGCCGCCGTATCGACGGAGGGGAGGGCGCCGGTCTCGCGCAACCCGCCCTCGTCGTTGAACAGGTGGGCGGGAATCTCGACGCGCTGTTCGCGGATCCCGGCCTCATCCTCCTTGAGGATCTCGCCGCGGGCGGTGTTGAACTTGATGCCGTTGCGGTCGTCAGGGATGTGGCTGCCGGTGACCATCAAGGTGGGGATGCCCTGTTGCAGGCCGAAGGCGGCGATGGCCGGCGAGGGGATGCGTCCACAATGAAGGGGTTGGCAGTCGCTGTCGCGAACTGCCCGGGCACAGGCCTCGAGGATGCGTGAGGTGGAGGGCCGAAAATCCCCGGCCAGACCCACTTCGCCGCCCGGCGGCAGGCCTGCCGAGTCGCGCAGATACTGGAGGAATCCGCGCGTATAGGCGTAGCACACCGCGTCGGTCATGTCCTCCGCCAGCCCGCGGGCGCCGCTGGTGCCGAAACCCACGCCGCTCTCCCGCATCAGATCGCCGATCAACACGCTTCCTTGATTCATGGGGTCTCCCGTCAAGCTTTCATGCGATTGGACGCCAATTGTATCAGTAGGTGAAATCGAATGAGAGGGCAGCCCGTTGCAGCAAGCCGAGGGCATCACCGGCCGGTTCGAAAAGGGGGAGTGTCCCGACCGGGACGGACAGTGGCAGGCAGAGCGGCTGCGGCTGGCGTTGGCGGCCGGCGGCATTGGTGCCTGGGACTGGGATCTGGCCAGCGGACGCATCACCTGGGATGAGCGGATGCACGAACTCTACGGCATCCCGCCCGGGCGCTTTTCCGGGCGTCATGCCGATCTTTTGGAACGGTTGCATCCGGACGACCGGGGCATCCTCGCCGAACAGTTGATGCGGATCGGCGAGACCCGCAGTAGCGAGGCCCATGAAGTGGAGTTTCGCATCCGGTTGCCGGATGGCCGCGAGCGCTATCTGGCCGACCGTTCCGAGGTGTTGCTGGACCGGGACGGGCGTATCCAACGGATGATCGGCGTCACCTGGGACATCACTGGCCGCAAGCGGGCCGAGCGGGCGCTGGCGCGGGCCCATCGCCAGATGGAGGCCGCCAATACGCGCATGAAGCGGGACCTGGAGGCGGCGGCCCGTGTGCAGCGGGCCTTGTTGCCGGTCGCGCCGCCCGAGGTGGAGGGGGTCTCGGCGGCCTGGCGGTACCGTCCGTGCGAGGAACTGGGGGGAGACGCCCTCGACATCCGCGGGATCGGTGATCGCTATCTGGTGGCCTGGGTACTGGATGTATGTGGCCATGGGGTGCCGTCGTCGTTGCTGGCCGTCTCCGTGACCCACCACCTGAATCCGGGGGGTGGCCTGATCATGGAGCACGGTGGGCCGCGCGCCGCTGGTCGCCCGCAGGCGCCGGCGACCGTGGCGCGCCATTTGAACCGGCTGTTTCCCATGGGCGCGGGGTCGGGGCTCTACTTCACCTTTCTCTACGGTGTGCTGGATCGCCTCACCGGTGTTTTTCGTTTCGTCAGCGCGGGGAACCAGGGACCGGTGCTGGTGAGAAGGGGCCAGGCGATCGTCCACGACCTGCCGGCGTTGCCCATCGGCATGATGGCGGAGGTGGAATATGAGGAGGGGGTGGTGCAACTGCAAACGGGCGATCATCTCTATCTCGCCACCGACGGGCTGAGCGAGGAGCGCAACCCGGAGCGGGAACCCTTTGGCAGGGAGCGGCTCGGCCGGATGCTGGAGGCCTGCGCGGAGGGCGACCTGGAGACAGGCCTGGATGCGGTGCTGCAGGCGGTCGATGCGTGGCGGGGTTCGTCGGCGCCGGGCGACGATGTGGCCCTGATCGGCCTCGCGTGGGAGGGATGAGGCGGTGCAGGAGATCTGTTTTACCGGTGATGAAGCAGGCTTCCGCGATCTCCGGCAGCGGGTCCGGCGATGGCTGGATGCCTTGGGATGCAACAGCAGCGAGACCGCCGAGATCGTGCTTGCGGTCCAGGAGGCGGCCGCCAATGTGGTGCGGCATGCCTATGGCGGCGACCTGTCGGGACGGCTGGTGCTGCGTATCCGCCGGGAGGGTGACCGGCTGCTGTTTCGTTTGGCCGATTATGCCCCGGAGGCGGACGGCCGGCCATGGCCCTGTCTGCCCCCGGGTGAGGGCCGCTGTGGGGGATGGGGCGTCTATTTGATGCGCCGCATCATGGACCGGGTTGAGTGCGGGACCCCGGTAGCGGGAGAGGGCAATGTGCTGGAAATGAGTAAACGTGTGGATGGCCTGGTCATGCGCGTACAACACGAGAGTGGGTGATATGGAGTTTGAGATTCGAAACGAAGGCGACTACACGGTCATCGCCCCGCGGGGCGAGATCGACTTTCATTCATCGCCGCGGCTGCGCCGGCAGATCCTCGATGTCCTGGGGCGCGGCCGGGACCTGCTCATCGACATGGCGGCGGTGAGCTTCGTCGACAGTTCGGCCATCGCCAGTCTGGTGGAAGGGCTGCAGCAGGCGAAAGAGAAGGGCCGGCGTTTTGGGCTTGCCGGGTTGCAGGAGGCGCCGCGTCAGGTATTGCACCTCACCCGGCTGGATACGGTGTTTCCCATTCGGGCCCGGATCGACGATTGGCTGGAGGCGTGAACATGGGCAACCGCGCGCAAACGGCTCCCGATCCCGTGGTGCAGGTGCGCGATCTGGTGGTCTGCTATGGCGAGCGCGAGATCCTCAAGGGCATCGACCTCGAGATCCGGCGCGGCGAGGTGATGGTGGTGATGGGCGGCAGCGGCTCGGGCAAGAGCACTTTCCTGCGCACCTTGCTGGGACTGAAAGCGCCGAGCCACGGGCAAGTCGAGGTGCTGGGGCACAACATCCATACGGCCGACCGCAGAACGCGGCTGGCGCTGCGCCGCCAGATGGGGGTTGCCTTCCAGGGTGGGGCGCTGCTCAGTTCCTTGAGCGTGGGCGAGAATGTGCGCCTGCCACTGCGTGCGCACACCCGGCTGGACGAGAACACCATGCGCATCATGACCCGGCTCAAGCTGGAGCTGGTCAACCTGGCGGGATTCGAGGATATGATGCCGGCGGAGTTGTCGGGCGGCATGGTCAAGCGTGCCGCCTTTGCCCGCGCGGTGGTGATGGATCCCAAACTGCTCTTTTTCGACGAGCCCTCGGCAGGGCTCGATCCGGTCACCTCGGCGGAGCTGGACGAGTTGATCCTGCGCCTCCGCGACGCCATGAAAACCACCATCGTGGTGGTCACCCACGAACTGGAGAGCGCCTTCAAGATCGCCGACCGCATCTCGGTGCTGGGCGAGGGCCGGGTGCTGATGACCGGCAGCGTGGAGGCGGTGCGCAACAGCGACGACGAACGAATCCAGAATCTGCTCAACCGGCGCCCGCGCGACGCCGTGCTGGATGGCGACGCCTATTTGCGGCGCCTGACGGGGACCGACGCATGACCCGGCTGCTCTATCGCATCGGAGATGTCACGCTGCATACGCTCGATCAGGCGGGCCGCATGGCGCTGATGCTTGCGCGGTCGATGGTGGCCATCCTGAGACCGCCGTATGACCCCTTCTCCATCGTTCGACAGATCCACTTCATCGGCGTGCGTTCGCTACTGGTGATCGTGGTCTCGGGGCTGTTCACGGGCATGGTGCTGGCATTGCAGTTCTACAACACCCTGGACCGCTTCGGTTCCATGGACATGCTTGGCTCCACCACCGCGCTGGCCCTGATCCGCGAACTGGGACCGGTGATGGCGGCGTTGATGGTGGTGGCGCGCGCGGGTTCCGCCATGTGCGCCGAGATCGGCATCATGCGCACCTCGGAGCAGATCGATGCCTTGGAGTGCATGGGCATCGATCCCCATCGCTTCCTCATCGCCCCCAAGATCATCGCCGGTGTCCTCTCGGTGCCGATACTCACCAGCATCTTCGACGTGGTGGGCATCATCGGCGGCTATCTGGTGGGGGTGGTGATCTTCGGCCTCAGCGAGGGGGCCTATTTCGACAGCATGGCGGCGGGGGTGGAATGGAACGACGTGGCCATGGGTCTCTACAAGTCGTTGTTGTTCGGCCTGGTGATCACCTGGATTGCCACCGCCAAGGGCTACTTTCTGCACCTGGAGCGGGGTGGCGCCTTCGGCGCGGAGGGGGTGAGCCGGGTGACCACCGACGCGGTGGTGCTCTCTGCCATCGCCATTCTTTTTGGGGACTATCTCATCGGCGCAGTGATGTTATGAGCGCCAGGAGTATCGACGTATGAATCGGATCAAGATTGAAACCATGGTAGGGCTTTTTCTGCTGGTCGGATTGGCCAGTTTCGCCGTTCTAGCGGTGCAGTTGGGGGGCGTGGGCGGATTGGATAACGACCACTACACCTTGGAGGCCCGTTTCACCTCGTCGTCAGGACTCAAAGTGGGTTCGGACGTGGAGGTGGCCGGCGTCGTGGTGGGCAAGGTCAAGCGGATCCGGCTCGATCCCGAGGCGTTCGAATCGGTGGTGGAGGTGTCTCTGCCGAAGTCGGTGCGCCTGCAGGAGGATGCCATCGCCTCGGTGCGCAGCACCGGCCTGATCGGTGGCAAATTTATAAAGATTTCCCCCGGAGGGGCCGATGAACTGCTTGAGCCCGGAGATGAGATCGCGGAGACCGAATCGGCGGTCAACCTCGAAGAACTCATCGGCAAGTACATGTTTCAGAACGACAGCGGCGAATAGGCCCATTGTCCACCGGTCAGGAGAACAGCGCGATATGAAGAATCCGATCCGTTCTACCATTTTTGTCCTGTTGCTGTGGGCCGTCTCAATGGCGGTTACCGCTGCATCTTCGCCCTCGGAGGTGGTGCGCCAGGGTATCCACGAGGTTCTGGCGGTGGTGAAGGATGCCTCTCTCGAGCAGGCGGCGAAGCGCAACAAGATGCGCACTTTGATCGCCGGGCATTTCGACTTCGACACCATGTCCCGCTCCATCCTGGCGCGTAACTGGAAGAAGGCCAGCCGCGAAGAACGGGCGCGCTTCGCCGCCTTGTTGCAGACCCTGCTGGAGAATACCTACATGACCGCCATCGAGTCCTATACCTCCGAAAAAGTGGTATTCGGCAAGGCGCGCACCAAGGGCAAACGGGCAGTGGTGCCGGTCAGCATCATTCTCAAAACGGGAGTGGCAGCGCCGCTGCGATTCAAGCTGCGTAATCGCCATGGGAGCTGGCGCGTATACGACGTGGTTATCGAGGGCGTCAGCCTGGTGAACAACTTCCGCAGCACATTCCGCAGCATCGTCAAGCGCGAGGGCATCGCCGGGCTGCTGCAGCGACTGGAAAAGAAGGTGGGGCAGAGCTGAGTCATGGCGGATTTCTCTTCGAACAGGCCGTTACAGGGACAGAGGAACAGAATGGGTTCACAGCAGCGCGATATCTTTGCTGTGTCGCCCCCGTTCCTCATCCTGCATCGCAATGGCAGCTGGAAACTGGTGCGTGAGATCTTCCCTCACAACGAGGGACTGGGGTATATCGAACCCTTCGCAATGGAGAACGACGGCAAGCCCGAGGTGGCCGTGCTGTCGGGATCGCCCTGGCAGGTGGACGAAGGGGTGTGGGAGCTGGACTACGGGATTCGCATCGTCAGTCTCAACCATCCCGACTACCATCTGCATCCAGGGTGGTCGCTGTGGACCCAGTGGCTGCGCTTTCTTTCAGAGGAGCGGCCGCTCACCTATCACTGATCCGAACGGGCCTGCAACGCCATCGCCTCGCGTTCACTCAGCCAGCGCCAGGGCAATGGCACCAGACCGGGCACCTTGTCGCGATAGCGGCGATAGGATTCACCGTGATAGACCATCAGCTTTTGCTCTTCCAGCCGTGAACCCACGATGAAGTAAAGGGTTACCAGGGTCGCGGTGACCAGAAAGGCGGGGTCCATGTCGCGGGTCCAGATCAGCAGCAGGCCCAGGCTGTACCAGGGATGCCGAACGAAGCGATGGAGCGGCGAGATGTGCAGCTGTTCCTGGTCCTCCACCTCACGGCTACGCTCCCGCCACTGCTTGGTGCCAAAGAACTCTCCGCTGTCATAGTAACGCAGTGACCAGACGAACCCCCCCACCGCCAGCAGGGCGATCCCGTTCACCAGCCACCCTCCGGGTCCTGTCCACTGCCACAGCCATTCACCGCGGAACAGGTAGGTCATGGCCAGAGGAGGGATGATGAAGAGCAGGGCGACCGCATTGAACATCAAGCGGTAAGCAGGCATGAGATCGGGGTGGCGCTCCGCCACCCACCGTTTGACACGCAGCGAGGCAAGGAGGGAGTGAAGCGCGAAATAGGCGATCCACGCCGTGGACAGTAGCGCGAGGCGCGAGGTTTCGGTAAGTTCCATGCCCCATCAATAGCGGCTTTGCGCCCCCACTTCAAGGACTGGCTTTGTGGGGTATCGCAGCCCCGGCCGCGGAGGGGCGCTCCGCGACCCGGCGGATCAATGTGAGAACTTGCCGCTGCGCAGCCGCTCTGCTTCCATCAGCTCGATCTCGCGGGCGCCGGAGATCACCACCTGGGAATCGGGCACGAAGTCGAGGTCCGGATTGAATCGTTCATAGGGCACGGCGTTCAGGATCACCTTCATGGCGTTCAGCCGCGCCAGATGTTTGTTGTCCGAACGGATCACGGTCCAGGGGGCATGGGTGGTGTTGGTGCGTTTCAGCATCTCGTACTTCTGATTGGTAAAGTCGTCCCAGCGGTCCTGGGCCTGCACGTCCACCTCGCTCAGTTTCCACTGCCGCAGCGGGTCGGTTTTGCGCCGTTCGAAGCGGCGCGCCTGTTCCTCCCGGGTAACGCTGAAATAGAGTTTGATGAGGATGGTGCCCTGACGCACCAAGTCCTTTTCGAAGCCGCCGACGCCGCGCATGAAGTTTTTATACTCCTCACGGGTACAGAAGCCGAATACCGGTTCCACCATCGCCCGGTTGTACCAACTGCGGTCGAACAACACCACCTCGCCGCCGCGGGGGAACTGGCGCACATACTTCTGGAAAAACCACTGGGTCTTTTCCGTCTCGGTCGGTTTTCCGAGGGCGACGATGCGGTAGTGCTTCTCGTTCATATAGCGCGTTACACGGCGGATGGTGCCACCCTTGCCCGCGGCGTCGCGCCCCTCGAAGAGGATGATCATGCGCCGGTTGGTGTCCTCCAGGTACTGCTGCATGCGAATCAGCTCCGCCTGATAGGGTTTGAGCTGATTCTCCCGGCGGTAGCGGCGGATCGCCTTGCGCCGGTCCTTCTTGAGGCGCTGCAACTCCTCTTCCAGCGCGCGTTGACGTTCCATGAGAGCAGCAACATCCGGACTGCCACCGGTGGCTTCGGGGTGTTGTTCTGGCGCGCCGTCCGGGTTGAGGGAGACGATGTCGGGGGTGTTGCCGTCGGTCATGATTCGGGTGGCCTCTCTGGTGTTGAGTGCGTGTTCGATCAAATGATACTGCGGTATTTCGAATGTGCATAGTGGAGATCCGATGCCGTCTGATCCCGGTCAATGGTTTCAGGAATGACGTTCATTTTGAAGGCGTGTATATCCCCTTCTGTTAACCCGGCAACAATATATATCGCATTCAGGGCTTCAGGCTGGCGTGGTGCTGGCGGGACGGCCGCAGGCAGGGAGGAGGGTGGACGCATTGCTTTGGACGAAGTCGATGAAGAGTCTCGCCGCTTTCGAGAGTCGCTTGTCGCGGGCATGCACCACCCGCCAGTGCCGCTCGATGGGCAGCCCTTCGACGTCCAGTACCACCACCAGCCGGTTCTCCAGTTCGAGCCGCAGACTCAGGGTGGAGAGCATGCCGATGCCGAGTCCGGCCATCACCGCCTGTTTGATCGCTTCGCCGCTGCCAAGGGTCATGTACGGGGTCGGCGGCACCCCGTGGGCCACCAGGTAGCGCTCCAGCGTGCGGCGGATACCCGAACCTTCTTCCCGGAACAGGAGATGCTCTTCCGCCAGTGCACCGGCGGGGATGGACCTGCGCCCTGCCCAGCGGTGCGCCGGATTGGCGAACAACACCAGCTCGTCGGGCAGAAAGGGCCGGTCTTCCACGTCACGGTCCTTCAACGGCGTGCCGAAGATGTAGAGATCATCCCGGTTCTCGTCGAGCCGGTCCAGGATGCGTCCGCGGTTCGAGACCTTGAGTTGCGGTTCGACCCGGGGATAGGTCTTCAGGAAGGCGCCGAGCAGGTGGGGAAGGATGTATTTCGCCGTGGTCACCACACCGATACGCAGCGGTCCGGCCACCTCGCCGCGCAGTTCGTCGAAGCGGTTGGCGACATGATCCAGACGCTCGAAGATCGCCCGGCAGGCCTCGTGCAGTTCCTCTCCCGCCGGCGTCAGGTACACCCGTTTCCCCATGCGCTCGAACAGGGGCATGCCCACCTGTTCCTCCAGCTTTTTCACCTGAATGGACACCGCCGGCTGGGAGAGATGCACTTCTTCCGCCGCGCGGGTATAGCTGAGATGGCGGGCGACTGCTTCGAACAGCCGCAACTGCTGGAGGGTGGAGTGGAACATGATGCATTAACAAATATAAATGTAAATGATAAATAAAAATAACTGTTATTTATTATTGGCGTCAACTACATTGTTTCCCACACGAGATTCCGCGCTGTTTCGCACCTTGTCGGGACACGCACCTTCCATTCACCAAGGAGACTCCAAGCATGGCAACCAAGAGTTATTCCGCGGGCGTCAAGGACTACCGCGAAACCTACTGGGAACCCGACTACAGTATCAAAGACACCGATCTGCTGGCCTGTTTCAAGATCACCCCTCAGCCCGGCGTGCCCCGGGAAGAGGCGGCGGCTGCAGTCGCCGCCGAATCGTCCACTGGCACCTGGACCACGGTCTGGACCGATCTGCTCACGGATCTCGACCACTACAAGGGCCGCGCCTATGCCATTGAGGATGTGCCTGGCGACGATGAGGCCTTCTACGCCTTCATCGCCTATCCGATCGATCTGTTCGAAGAAGGGTCCGTGGTCAACGTCTTCACCTCTCTGGTGGGCAATGTGTTCGGCTTCAAGGCGGTGCGCGCCTTGCGGCTGGAGGACGTGCGTTTCCCCATCGCCTATGTCATGACCTGCAATGGCCCGCCGCATGGCATCCAGGTGGAGCGCGACATCATGAACAAGTACGGTCGCCCCCTGCTGGGTTGCACCATCAAGCCCAAGCTGGGTCTGTCGGCCAAGAACTATGGACGCGCGGTGTATGAGTGTCTCCGGGGCGGTCTGGATTTCACCAAGGACGATGAAAACGTCAATTCCCAGCCTTTCATGCGTTGGCGGCAGAGATTCGACTTTGTCATGGAAGCCATCGAAAAGGCCGAGCGCGAGACCGGCGAGCGCAAGGGGCATTATCTGAACGTCACGGCTCCCACGCCTGACGAGATGTTCAAGCGTGCCGAGTATGCGAAGGAAATCGGCGCTCCGATCATCATGCATGACTACATCACCGGCGGTTTCTGCGCCAACACGGGTCTTGCCCAGTGGTGCCGTGACAATGGTCTGCTGCTGCACATCCATCGCGCCATGCATGCGGTGCTCGACCGGAACCCGCATCACGGTATCCATTTCCGCGTGCTCACCAAGATCCTGCGCCTGTCCGGCGGAGACCACCTGCATACCGGCACCGTGGTGGGCAAGCTGGAGGGCGACCGCGAGGCCACCCTGGGCTGGATCGACCTGCTGCGCGAACCTTACGTCAAGGAAGACCGCTCCCGCGGCATCTTCTTCGACCAGGATTGGGGTTCCATGCCCGGCGCCTTCGCCGTGGCTTCGGGCGGTATCCATGTCTGGCACATGCCAGCCCTGGTCACCATCTTCGGCGACGACGCGGTGCTTCAGTTCGGGGGCGGCACCCTGGGCCATCCCTGGGGCAATGCAGCGGGAGCCGCGGCCAACCGTGTGGCGCTTGAAGCCTGCGTGGAGGCGCGCAACCAGGGGCGTGAACTGGAGAAGGAGGGCAAAGAGATCCTCACCGCCGCCGCCGAGCACAGTCCGGAGCTGAAGATGGCGATGGAAACCTGGAAAGAGATCAAGTTCGAGTTCGACACCGTGGATAAGCTTGACGTGGCCCACAAGTGAAGTTCAGGGCGCCGGCATGGGCCGGCGCCCCGTTCCGACAACGAAGTACCCAACCGAGGAATTCATGCCAATGAGTGAAGTACAAGACTACAAATCCAGCGTAAGCGATCCCTCCAGCCGCAAGTTCGAGACCTTCTCCTACCTGCCGGAGATGGATAAGGACGAGATCCGGAAGCAAGTGGAATACATCGTTTCCCGCGGCTGGAACCCGGCCATCGAACACGTGGAGCCAGAGAATGCCTTCGACCATTACTGGTACATGTGGAAACTGCCCATGTTCGGCGAGACGGACGTGGACAGGATCCTGGGAGAGGCCGACGCCTGCCACAAGGCCTATCCCGACCATCACGTGCGCCTGATCGGCTACGACAATTATGCGCAGTCTCAAGGGGCCGCAATGGTCATCTATCGTGGCAGCCCGGCCGCCCGCAGTGCCTGACCGCTACAGGCCAGAAGGCGTCCGCGTCCCACCGGGACGCGGGCGGGTTTTCCTGAATCTGGAAGTCGCACATGAGTAATTCAATTGACCAATACGTCATCCGCCGCGAGCCTTATTACCGTGCGGTCCAGGACGAGATCGATCTGTACGAGACCGCCTATGGCGCACGTATGCCCATCATGCTCAAGGGTCCCACGGGTTGTGGCAAGTCCCGCTTTGTGGAATATATGGCCTGGAAACTGGGGCGGCCCCTGATTACCGTGGCCTGCAACGAGGATATGACCGCCTCTGATCTGGTGGGCCGTTTCCTCCTGGACAAGGACGGTACCCGCTGGCAGGACGGCCCTCTGACCATGGCGGCCCGCGCAGGCGCCATCTGTTATCTGGATGAAGTGGTGGAGGCGCGTCAGGACACCACCGTTGTGATTCATCCCCTCACCGACCATCGCCGCACCCTGCCCCTGGACAAGAAGGGGGAACTGGTGGAGGCGCATCCCGATTTTCAACTGGTGATCTCCTACAATCCAGGCTACCAGAGCCTGATGAAGGATCTCAAGCAGTCCACCAAGCAGCGCTTTGCGGCGCTGGATTTCGACTATCCCGCGGCCGATGTGGAGGCGCAGATCGTTGCCCACGAGACCGGCGTGGACGCCGAGACCGCCGACAAGCTGGTGCAGATCGCCCATCGTGCGCGCAACCTAAAGGGGCACGGCTTGGACGAAGGCATCTCCACCCGTCTGCTGGTCTATGCCGGTCAGCTCATCGCCAAGGGCGCCACGCCGCTTGCGGCCTGTGGCATGACGTTGGTGCGGCCCCTCACCGATGATCCCGACATGCGCGATACCCTGGACGCGGCGGTGGCCACCTTCTTCGGCTGATTCGCCGGGGCGCCTGACAGTGCATCTTTTGGAACGCCGGTTCTCCCCTGATCCGAGGTGGCGGGAAGGGTTCCGCCGGGAAGCAGCATGAGCATCGAACTCGACGACTACAAGGCCTGCCTGGATAAATCCCCGGAGTTGCTGGAGGCCTTCGAAGGCTCCTTCGCCGAAGCCGCGCGATTGATGTCGCCCGTGGGACTGCAGAACTATCTGGAGGGCGCCCGTGGCCTGTGCGAGCTGGGGCGGGGCACCGATCTGGTGTTCTCCTACCTGCAGGAAATGCCGCTGGTGGCAAGAGAGGTCGGGGAAGACGTGATTACCGACTGTGTCACTGCGGCCATGAAGCTCTCTTCCATGACCTCGGGAGAGGTCATTTCCCTGCTCTTTTCCAGTCTGCCCACCGCGGCCCGGCGTCTGGGTGATGCCGAACTGCTGCGTGCCTATCTGCAGTTTATCCATCAGCTCGCTGCCAGGGGAGCGCGGGGCTTACGGCCCATGCTCGCACACATCGACGAACTGCTGGGCAAGCTCACCCTGGGCGGGCTCAAGCGCTGGGCCTTCTTTGGCGCCGAAGCCTATAAGCGAGATCTCAAGAACCTGGTGGCCTACTTCAATCTCGAGACCAGCGACTCGTTGGGCATGTTGAGCAAACAGCGCCGGGGCACCCTGTTCGTCGACACCCAACGCAAACTCAACTTTTACCTGCGGGCGCTGTGGGGGCGGGACTTCTTTCTGCGGCCGGTCTCGGCGGAGAACGACAGCTTCCGGCCTTATATCGAGGCCCGCGTGATCCATATGCCCGACGCAGTGGACGATTTCGGCGACGTGAAGGGATTGGAAGTGATGCGGGCCACGGCCGCCCACATGGCCGCTCACCTGGTCTATACGCACGCCACCCTCACCGGTGAAGGGCTCTCTCCGGCGCAGATGTTTTTCATCGGCATGCTCGAGGATGCCCGGGTGGAGTACCAAGCGGCGCAGGCTTTCCCCGGTCTCGGGCATCTGTTTGGCCGCCTTATGCGGCAACCCCGGGAAGCGCCCGCGGAGCATCCCGCCCTGGATCTGCTGGAGCGCACGGCACTGGCCCTGCTGGATCCCCGAGAAAGCACCGGTGACGACCCGATCGATGCGCTGGCGGTCCGTTTCCACCAGGAGATCGATGCGCGCCGGGACGATAACCGCTTCTCCTATCACATGGGCCTGGAACTGTACGGTATCCTGAGCGTTCGCCGCGAGGTTCCCAGTCTGCGCCTCCTCGAACACCTCCGCATCCCCTATCGGGACGACAACCGGTATCTCTGGCGCTTCGAGGAGCTTTCGTGGGAGGGCGGTGGCACGCTTTCCCATGCGCCGCAGCAGGTGCGCAGACAGGTCTCGGCCATCGAGATGGCCAACGAGGTGGACTGCGAGCTGGCGGGGGACGACGCCCAGGAGATCTGGATCTGTTCCACCGAGTTCTTCCCCTATGAAGACGCCCGCGAGGCAAAGCTCAGCTACAATCAGATGTGGGGCAAGGAGCCGGTTTCCGAGCCGTTCCACTATCACGAATGGGACTATCAAGTGCAACTCTTCCGGCCCGACTGGGTGACGGTCTACGAGCGCCGGGCGAAGAAGGGAAATCCGGAGGAGATCGACCGCATCCTGCTGGAACACCGGCCCATCACCCAGCGCATTCGCCAGATCATCGACCTGCTTCAGCCCCAAGGGGTCAAGCGCGAGCGGCGCCTCGAGGATGGCGACGAGATCGATATCAACGCCGCTGTGGAGGCCATGATCGACATTCGCATGGACCGTCAGCCCGATCCACGCATTACCATGCGCAATGTGCTCAAGACCCGCGATCTGGCGGTGGTGGTGCTGCTGGACCTGTCCGAGTCCACCAACGAGAAGGTGGAGGGCTCCGAAAAGACGGTGCTGGAACTGACCCGGGAGGCCAGTGCCCTGGTGGCCATGGCCATCAACGGCATCGGCGATCCCTTCGCCATCCATGGGTTCGCCTCCGATGGCCGTCACGACGTTCACTACTATCGCATCAAGGACTTTGCCGAACGTTTCAACGACGAGGCGCGGGCGCGGCTGGCGGGCATGGAGGGCGGACTGTCCACCCGCATGGGCGCGGCCATGCGCCACGCCGGGGAACACCTGTTGCGGCAGACCGAACGACGCAAACTGCTGTTACTGATCACGGACGGGGAACCGGCAGACATCGACGAACGGGATCCCCAGCACCTGCGCCACGACACCCGCAAGGCGGTGGAGGAGCTGCATACACGGGGCATCATGAGCTACTGCCTGACCCTGGACCCCAATGCGGATGCCTATGTGAAACGCATCTTCGGCGCCAATCAATACACTATAGTCGACCATGTGACCCGGTTGCCGGAGCAACTTCCGCTGCTGTTTGCCAGTCTCACCCGTTGAGGCATCCCCATGAACCCTGACAAGCGCTACCCCGGCATTTACGACGACCTCTACGGCGGCATGACCGAGACGGGAAAGATCATCCGCGATGTCTGGGTGTTCGGCATTCTCCCCGAAGTGAGACGTGCGCCGGCTGGAGGCCACAGGAGATCGAGACGTTATGGGGCCAGGTGCAGGAGGCGTGGGGACGATATGGCTATCTCGTGGCCCGCCTGCCGGACGAAATTCGCCAGCGATTCGATCGTATCCAAGACGAGGAATAGCCACCATGGAAATCTGGCTGGAACGCGGGACCCCTGTCGTCTGTCGGAATCTCAGCCTGCCGGCCGAACTCTATCGGCGCATCCGTCACCAACTCGCACGTCAGCGGGGGCGATGCGCCTTCATCCCCATCCGCAGCCTGCAATATCTGGCGGTGATCGATGATGAGGAAGTGGTCTTCGTCGATGGAATGGTAAAGCATCGTATCGAGATCGCGTGGCGGCGTTTCCAACCGCACCGTTGCGCACGGCTCGGCGATCCAGTGCCCTTCGAGGAGTGCCGTTATTCACCGCAACTGGATCCTCTGGCGGCCCGCCTCCGCGGCGAATTCGGGCAGGCGCTTGCCCAGCATGAGCTGCGTCATCCGGGGTCTTCCCCGGCCCCGGGCGACGTCGTTCCCCTGATCCCTCGCAAAGGGCAGGGCAGGCCATGAAAGGGCGATGGAGGACCGCGCCATGATCCAGTTGCCCAGCGGTCAGCGGGTCGCCATCAGCAGCGAGCGCGCCCGCTTTCACGCCACTCGAAGGAAGCTGTGTGTGGATGGCGAGACCCCGCCGGGCGCACTGTGGCAACTCGTGGACGTATTGTTTCTGGATGATTCCGCAGGGGCGGGATGTGTCTCGTCGGGGCGGTATTTCACCGGGTTTACGCTGGCAGACCGATCCTGGTTTGCGCGGTGGCCCCGCGAGGACCGGCATGCGTTCCGCGCGTGGGTGCGGAAACGCCCCCAACAACAGGAGATCGAGGCCGCGCGCCGGCGGGTGATGTACGATCGGCTGCCCCAGCGAATTCGGACGTATCCCTACCCCGAGCGCCTCTACAGCCGACTGGCGCGTTGTATTGCCGAGCTGGACCTGCCGCGCGCAACCGCCCGGCAGTGGCGCAACACCATCGTCAATCTCTCCCGCCGTGGCGTGCGCCGCGACGAGATCCGCTGGTCTGGAGTACTCGAATTTCTCAATGCCACCGGACCGGAGCGCAGGATCCACCGCGAGGACCTTCGGCGGCGCATCGGTTTTCCCGGTCTGTCCATGCGGTTGAGCAACGAACTGGTGCGCAAGGGATCCTATCGCTTGCCGTTCCAAGAAGTGGCCTGCATGGCGCCGGAGTGGGGTCGAGGCGTGGTTCGCCGATACCAGGACCCCGCCTTCGGATACCGAATTCTAATGACAAGGGACGGTATTGCCACGTCCGCGTGGCTGGCGGTCGCCCCCGATGGACGGGAATTGGCCGAACCCCAGAAGAGCCCCGCTGACGCCATCGCGCTGGCAAGCGACCACGCGGCGCGTCGCTTCGGCCTCCAGGCGCCGCTTCGGCCCAGCGACCGGTATGGCTATCTGGCCTTGCACGGTGGCGACGACTACCGGGAATGGCTGTTGACCTTGCCGGAGTTCCCCGAATCCCATTTCAGTCCCCATTTCACCGAGCGCAACCTGCTCCTGCACTTTCGCACCGCGCGCCACCTTGATGCGCGGGGACGCCCCCTGTGGCTCATTGAGGAAATCCAGAGCGATTGGCACCAACTGCCCGTCGCGCGACGGCGCATGGGGGCAAACAGCGACCGGCCAGTCCCCGCGGCCCCCTTTGCCCGCGAATGGGTGTCTCTGGCGTTGAAGTTAATACTGCTCCACGCCGCAGAGGAGGGGATCGAACGGATCGCGTGGGTGCCAGGTGGGGTGCAACAACAGCGCTTCCGCTGCGATCGCCGTTTCCTGGCCCACCTTTACGACCACGAGATTCCCCATCGGCTGTCCACATTGGCCGCACCCTGGGGCGGGGCCATCGGGACCGCGACGATCCGCACCCGGCGTCCCTGGCTCTGTATTCGTCGCCGGGGAGAGGGATGGTTCGTGAGCGATGGCGACGGTCGCTTTGCTACCCGCAGGCCGCGCAGCCGGGAACAGGCACTCCTTCTGGCGCAGCGCCACAGCCGGACGGTCCATCTGGAAGTGCCGGTCTTTTCGTTGCCACCGGCGATGCGGGCACATGTTCTCATCCACGGACTGCCCCTTTTCGGTGAACGGCACATGCCTGCCTGAAACCCTGAATACGATATATATTGTTGCCGGGTTAATAAAACTGATCAATTTCCTCTTCGGGCGTTATGGGGTCAAATCTAGCAAAACGGGGTTATGGGGTCAAATCTAGCAATATATAGTTAACCAACTCTGTGAACCCGCCCTCTTCCTCCATGCGCTGGCGTATACGCCTTATGGAAGAACCGGCGCTGGCATAGCTGGCGAGACCGAACATATCCGCAATCCCCGCCAGTGTCACTTGACCTGCCTCCTGGCAACGATCGTATCGAATCGAGGGGGAAGCCCACGCGGTCTTGAGGTCTGGTATATCGAGGTCGTCCGCCCTTCCTGCCAAGG
>JALSTP010000158.1 GCA_026983675.1 Sedimenticola sp. | reverse complement strand
CTGATCTGTATGTGGACGATAGGCTCCAGAACGACGGGGCGGGCCTTTTCCACCGCGTCGAGAAAGGCCTTTTTTCCAGCAGTGACGAAGGCGATCTCTTTTGAGTCCACGGAGTGGTGTTTGCCGTCGTAGATTTCCACTTCGAGGTCTTGCATGGGATATCCGGCAATGGCGCCCTCCTGTAAGGCTTGGTGAATGCCCTTTTCCACGGCAGGGATGAATTGGCCGGGTATGGTTCCGCCCACGACTTTGTTCACGAAACTGAAGCCGGTGCCGCGTTCCAGGGGGCGGATGCGCAGGAATACCTCACCGAACTGACCGGCGCCCCCGGTCTGTTTTTTGTGTCGGTGGTGACCTTCCGCGGGGGCGGTGATGGTTTCGCGGTAGGCGATGCTGGGCGGATGGGTGTCTACATCAACATGGTATTGCTCGCGCAGCCGGTCGAGGATCACCTTGATGTGGAGTTCGCCCAGGCCGCGGAGGATGGTTTCGTTGGCGGAGGCGTTGTGTTCGATATGGAAGCAGGGGTCTTCTGCCTCCAGTTTGTGCAGGGCGTCGGCCAGTTTTTGTTCATCACCGTGTTTTTTCGGTTCGACGGCGATACCGAAGAGGGGGACAGGGCATTCGATGGAGCGCAGGTGGTAGTGGTCTTCATCGTGCGAGTCGTGCAAGACGGCGTCGAAGTGAATTTCCTCCACTCGCGCCACGGCGCAGATGTCGCCTGGGATACCACGGTTCATTTCGTGTTGTTCCTTTCCATGGATGCGCAGAAGATGACCGACCTTGAATGCCTTGCGCGCGTTTCCGATGTAGAGCTGGGATTCCGGGGTGATGGTGCCTTGGTGGATGCGGAAGATCCCGAGCCGTCCGCGGAACGGGTCGTTGACCACCTTGAACACGTGGGCAAGGGCATGACGATGAGGATCGGGCCTCACCTCGACGGGTTCCATATTGGCGCCTTCGCCTTTCATGAAGGGCGGGGGATTCCCCTCGGTGGGGTTGGGCATGAGGCGGGCGAAGATGTCGAGGAGTTCGGGTATGCCGGCGCCGCTGCGCGCGGAGGCAAAGCAGACGGGGATCAGATGGCCTTCGCGCAGCGCTTTTTCGAAGGGAGCGTGCAATTGTTCGGGGGTCAGCTCTTCGCCTTGTTCCAGATAGAGTTCCATCAAGGCTTCGTCCACTTCCACGACTTGGTCGATGAGCCGGTCGTGGGCTTCCGCCACTGAAGAGAAGTCGGTTGCGTCGTCGCCCGGTTGAAAGAAGCAGTCGATGACCCGGGCGCCGCCGTCGGCGGGCAGATTGATCGGCAGGCATTCCTTGCCAAAGGTCTGTTGCAAGGTTGCGAGGAGGGTGGCCAGGTCTGTCTCCGGGAGGTCGATTTTGTTGATGACGATCAGACGGCACATTTCCCGCCGGGTGGCGGCTTCCATGAGGCGATGGGTGGCGGGTTCGATGCCGGTCTGCGCGTTGATGACCAGGGCCATAGATTCGGCGGCGGGCAATACGCTGATGCTGCGGCCAAGAAAATCGGGGTATCCGGGGGTGTCCAGGAGGTTGATGTGTCGGTTTTGGGCGATGAGGTTGAGGATGGCCACGTCGAGGGAATGGTGCAGGGTCTTCTCCTGGGGATCGAAATCACTGGTGGTATCGCCATGCTCCACGGTGCCGGGCGTCTTGATCGCTCCGGCGGTGGCGAGCAGGGTCTCGACCAGGGTGGTCTTTCCCGAGGCCGCGTGGCCCGCGATGACGATATTGCGGATATCCTGTGTTGTGTAACCCGTCATGGCGCTTCCCCCCATTCTTGCCGCTATCGATGAGGCTCAATATACCAATTCGCGGAGAAAGGTAAATTGAGTTGCGGCAATCAAAGGCGTGCGCGGGCCGGCCGGGGCCCGTTATGGGGGAGGCTAGCCCGGATTATTCATGAAGTCGCTCGCGCCCTTGCTTGATCCTTGTCCACACAGGGAATTTTCCTTCCTCGGCAATACAGCCCGTATTCCACT
>JALSTP010000157.1 GCA_026983675.1 Sedimenticola sp. | reverse complement strand
GCCTGCCTGAAGCCCTGAATGCGATATATAGTGTTGCCGGGTTAATATTGCAAAAGTCAATAGTGTCTTGTTCATGGCATCTCTCCTGGAAATCGTAGGACCTGCTACCTTCTCCAAGGTATGGGTGCGACCTTGTTAAACAGAAAGACCGTCCTTCCTGTTACAATATTTCACGATCTCCCATCCTGACGGTGATCGGTTTATCTTGGTACAGTCGCACCCCTTCCTGGAGAAGAGCCCATACATGCGTGTACACCTGGAAACACTTGGCTGCCGCCTGAACGAGGCGGAACTCGAACGTTGGTCGCGCGACTTCACTGCCAGTGGTTGCCGGATCACCACCGACCCGGCCGATGCCGATCTGGTGGTGGTCAACACGTGCGCCGTGACCCAGGAAGCGGTACGCAAATCACGCAAACTGGTACGCCGGGCGCAACGCGCCAACCCTCACGCCAAACTCGTTGTCAGTGGCTGCTATGCCTCGCTCGATCCGTTGGAAACGGAACAGGCACTGGGCGTCGATCTCGTGATCGGCAATCAGATGAAAGATCGCCTCGTCGAGATCACCCGGCAGAAACTCGACCTCCACGTCATGCCCGAGATCGCCACCGAGCCGGGAGAGAACCCCTTGCTCGCCCGTGGGCGTCAACGGGCCTTCGTGAAGGTCCAGGACGGCTGCCGTTATCGCTGTACCTATTGCATCATCACGGTCGCCCGAGGGGACGAGCGAAGCCGACCCATGGACGCCATCGTAGACGAAATCAATCTGCTCCATGCCGAGGGCATCCAGGAGGTAGTGCTAACCGGCGTGCATCTTGGCGGCTATGGCAGCGACCGAAACAGCGATCTCACAACGCTGATCACGGGGGTGCTGGAGAGAACCGCTATCCCACGTCTGCGACTCGGTTCCGTCGAACCCTGGGATCTGCCGGATGATTTCTGGCGCCTGTTCGAAACCCCCCGCTTCATGCCCCATTTGCATTTACCTTTGCAGAGCGGCTCCGACACAGTGTTGCGGCGCATGGCGCGGCGCTGCAAAACAGCGGAATTCGCCCGCCTGGTGGCGGAGGCGCGCCGCAGCATTCCGGGGTTCAACGTCACCACGGAT
Organism: Sedimenticola sp.; assembly: GCA_026983675.1. Lineage (GTDB taxonomy): Bacteria > Pseudomonadota > Gammaproteobacteria > Chromatiales > Chromatiaceae > JALSTP01. The sequence goes on along the minus strand of JALSTP010000157.1, from coordinate 8,298 downwards.
ATCATCGTGGGATTCCCCGGCGAGACTCCATCCGAATGGCAGGAGTCGCTGGCATTCGTGGAACGGGTCGGCTTTGGCCATCTGCACATATTCGCCTATTCGCCACGCGCGGGAACCCGCGCCGCCGTCATGCCCGATCAGGTCGACCCCGACACCAAAAAACAGCGCAGCCACGAGATGCATGCCCTCGGCGCGCGCCTGAAGAGGGAAACGCTGGAACGCTTCGCGGGTAGTACATGCGAGGTTCTGATCGAAGGCAAGGAAAACGGAAAACAAGGCGCCGCCGGGTGCTGGTTCGGCTACACCCCCCACTTTCTACCGGTCGCCATCCAGGCCGACGATACCGCCGCACTGGAGAATCGGATCATGCGGGTACGCCTCGGACAACCGAATGCCGAAGGGAATCAGCTTACCGGTCGTTTGAGCGACGACTGAACTTTACCTCGGGAAACCCGTTTGCTGCGGGATACGGATCGGCACCAAAGCAGCTCAGACCCAGCCGCTGCGATGTATGCTGCTTTCGTGCATCAATGTATCAGACATCGAAGGTCGCCCACACGGGGCAATGATCGGAGGGTTTCTCCATCTGCCGGATCGTATAGTCGATATCCGCTTCGATACAGGCCTCACAGAGTGGACGGGTCGCCAAAAGAAGATCGATTCTCAACCCGCGTTTTGGATCACGGTCGAAACCGCGGCTGCGGTAGTCGAACCAGCTAAAGCGGTCATCCACATCGGGATGCAAGCGCCGGTAACAATCGTCCAGCCCCCAGTCCAGCATTGCCTGCACCCATTCACGCTCTTCGGGCAAAAAACTGCATTTTCCGGTACGCAACCAGCGTTTGGCGTTGTCGGGACCGATGCCGATGTCCTGGTCGAGCGGCGCAACGTTCATATCGCCCATTACCAGCAGGTTTTCCTCCGGGCTGAAATACGTGCGCAGGTACGCCAGCAAATCGCGGTAGAACTTGCGCTTGGCGGGGAACTTGACCGGATGATCACGCTTTTCGCCCTGTGGAAAGTAGCCGTTGACAACCGTCACCCGTCCCCCGGAAGCCGCCTCGAACAGGCCGGTGATGAGGCGCCGTTGATCCTCGTCCCCGTCGCCTGGAAGCCCCATGCGCACCTCCAGCGGAGGCGACTTCGACAACAGTGCGACGCCGTAGTGACCCTTCTGACCGAAGTAGCGGACGTGGTAGCCCATCTCACGGATCCGATCCTCGGGGAAATCGGCATCCTGAACCTTGGTCTCCTGAAGGCCGATGATGTCGGGGTCCAACCGGTCCCTCAGCGCCTCCAACTGATGAAAACGGGCGCGAATACCATTCACGTTGAAAGAAACGATCTTCATCACATACTGGTCCAGGCGCCGGTCATTCGGGTGGGGTCGAGTGCTCCCCCGGCGAAGAAGAGGAAGACGGCGCCGCCGCCCCCCCGCGCAGGGTCCGGATCACCGCCATGGACGCATTGAAAAAGTCCTCGTCAGAATGGTCATCGCAATAGATATGGAGACGCCTCATTACGGCCTCCAGGGACTCGCCTCCAAAGACGTCCTCCCCGGTGGCGAGATTCAGGCCACTGGCGAAACCCGCGAGCCAGTCTCGGTACGGCCGCCGGTCCTCTGTTCTGTCCGCCTCCCAGGCCGCCACGAAGTCGCCACACTGCGCCACCCCCGCCCCCCATAGGACAGGCGTCCCTTGCGCGGCGCGGAGCGAGGCGGGAAACAGCGGCAGGACCGCGAGAAAACAAACTGAGCAGAGCCAACGGCGCATGGCGCGCTATTCTACCGGAAATTCGTGGCGCATGTACGCTTCAAATGTCCTCGAAACACTGCTTCTCCGCCTTGAGCCTGCGCAGATGCTCGATGCGGCGTGCAACGTCTTCACGCTGCCTCTTTTCCAACTCCCTTTGGTAGGTGACGAATCCCACATAGCCCCATGCAAGCGGATGAATGACCGCACCCGCCCAGATCGCCGCCCCCTGCGCGGCATCCGAATAGAGAGCGGGGGTACGACCATAGGTCAGCGGCAGCAGACGGCTGATCCGCCGATCGAGCTGCGTACAGCTCCAGGTGGTTTCCGCCTGGTGGCCAACGAAAGGGGGTGGAAGGTCTGCGCTCCCGCCGGCAATGGCACAGCCAGAGGCCAGCAACAGCCCCATCGACACCCAGAAAGACACGCGTTTTTGCATGATCCGCCTCACAACAAACACACTCCTGACCAAGAAATCGGCCAGCCATCGAATAAGCTTAGAAAATCACTGAAAAAATCACGTCGGACCCTTTTCAGCGGCATCGGTACGGTGAGACGCCAATAGCCTGTCGGGTTTGCAACAGCCGATCAGTGATGAACGGCTCCACCGGCTGAAAGCCGGATCGATCGGCGCCGAGGCCGGTTGTTCCCTCTCCCAAGACTGGGAGAGGGCAAGGGTGAGGATGTAAAAACTGCATTGCCGCCCAAAGGCGTGGGATCTGCGGATCCTGGCCCAGGTTATTCATGAATCGCCGTGATGATTGCACAGAGAATTGTCCGCACAGGGAATTTTCCTTCCTCGGCAATACAGCCCGTATTCCACTCGGTCGGAAAATCACCTGTGCGGAGAAGGATCACGCAAGGACGCGAGCGACTTCATGAATAATCCGGGCTAGGAGTCTGTCGGATTTAGGATTAATCTACTGCGCGGGTGGGAAAGCGGTCCATTTTTCCTCGATTTTTCGTTGCATAGGCCCACTATGCGCCTCAAAATCGAGAAAAACTGGCCTCGCTTTCCCACCATGCTCGCGACGATCACCTAAACCCGACAGACTCCTAGATTCCTATCGGCAACTTTGAATCCGACAGGCTTGCAGGGAGAAAGATCAGTACCGGGGAGACTCGTACGCCTTATCTTCCTGCCCTTCGACGATCGGTTTGACGTAGATCTCCACACGACGGTTCAACTGACGGCCCGCCTCGGTGGCATTGGTCGCGCGCGGCTCTCTCTCGCCGCGGCCTTCGGTGCGGATTCGGTCCGAAGGCACACCTTGAGAAATCAAATAATCCGCCACCGCGCGCGCCCTGCGTTCCGAGAGTCTCTTGTTGTATTCCGCCGAACCGACGCTATCGGTGAAGCCGATGATATGCACCACGGTCCGGTTGTATTTCTTCAGGATAGCAGCCAGTTTGTCGAGCGTGGGCTCGAAGGCCGGTTTGATTTCGGCGCGATCGAAATCGAAGGAAACCTCACTGTTCAGGCTCAATTTGAGGGTGTCGTCTTTCAGGCGTTCGATTTCCAGATCGTTGCGACGTTGCTCTTCTTCCAGCGCTTGGTTGAAGTCCTGCTCCTGCTTGTCCATGTAGTTCCCGACCAGACCGCCGGCAAGCGCACCCACCGCGGCGCCCACGAACTTTCCGCTCCCGTGTTTGATCTGATGTCCGAGCACGGCGCCGGCCACTGCCCCTACACCGGCGCCAATCTTGGCACGCCGGTTGGGATCGTTCGTCGCACAAGCCGCCACCAGGCTGCTCACACCAAGTACTGCTATCGCTATCTTCAAGTTTTTCATAACACCCTGCCTTGATGCTTGTGGAAGTGACATGATTTGACTGCAAACCCGCGGATATCGTTTCACTGCGTTGTTCCTGGCCGTCAAACAGCGGGCTGTTCTCCCGTCTACGCGATTTCATTCGACCCCGCGCGTCTCGCTTAGAACGGTTACGTCCGACAAGCGCCGGAAATTGTTTGCTTATCCCGGAAATGCTCTCAGATCCCGAGTGTCCATGCCTTGAATGTGGCCACATTCTATCCCTTTCGGGATTTCAATTCACAACTGTCCTATCAGACCGATGGACGTTACGAATGTTCACGCACTCACTCCGTTCGGTCTTCTCGTGATCTCCGAACGACGTATAAATCCTTCAATAATAATGGTAAAATTTGTGGGCAAAAATAATACTTGCATAAATATCACTATGGTTACATGGGCGCGACGTACAACATGATGCGATCACGGATGATGTTGGCATTATGGGCCCTGGGGAGCGCCCATTTGGCCCACGGCGACGCCCGTGACGTACTTTCAGAGGAAAGTTTTTTCAGCGACCTTCCGGTGGTCCTCTCGGGCACCCGCCTGCATCAACCCCTCGCCGATACCCCAATGGCGATCACCGTTATCGACAGGGAAATGATCGAGGCCTCCGGTGCGCGCAAGATCTACGACATATTTCGCCTGATCCCCGGCGTGCAAATCGGCGCCTATTCGGGTCACAACCAAGTCGTCACCTATCACGGACTCAGTGACCAGTATTCCCGGCGCATGCAGATCCTTATTGATGGCCGTTCGGTCTACAGCCCCATCTACGGGGATGCGGAATGGAACCATCTGCCAATTGCGCTGGAGGACATCGAACGCATTGAATTCATCCGCGGTCCGAACGCCGCGACTTATGGCGCCAATGCCTTCCTCGGCACCATCAGCATCTTCACTCGTCACCCCCGCCAGGCCCAAGGCACGATCCTGAAAACGACGGGGGGCGAAGGCGGTATCCGGCAGGTTCTGGTGCAACATGGGGGCGCTGTAGGCGATTTTGGCTACCGCATGTCTGCGGAGTATTTCGCCGACGGCGGCTTCCCGGATGTGCATGACAGCCAGCTTTACCGGATCTTTAATTTTCATGGCGACTACCAGGCGGGGCTCCAGGACGATGTCGAATTTCAGTTCGGCATCAACGCAGGTCCCCGTGATGTCGGCGAGGAACCCGGCTGGATATACAAACCTGGCCACATCGACTGGACAAACAGCTTTCAGCAACTGCGCTGGCACCATACGGTGGAAGCCGGCAACGAATACACCTTCCAGCTCTATCACAATCGCGAGTCGCTGAAGGAGATGCACACTTCGATTTTCTTCGAGCCTTTCGACGACAGTCCCACGGCGGACCGTCTGGACCTTGAGATGTTCAATCAGCGCATTTTCGGCAGTGACCACCGGCTGGTCTGGGGCGCCAGCATACGACGCGACGAAATCCACTCACCGGTCCTGTTCGGCGGCTCGGACGACCCGCAGGTCAGTCGATTGTCCCGTCTGTTCGGCCACTATGAATGGCGTCTCACACCGTCCCTTCTGCTGAACGCGGGGCTGATGTGGGAACAAAACCAGATCACCGGCAGCGACCTTTCGCCGCGCCTCGCCCTCAATTACCGCATCGCACCGGCGCAGACACTGAAAGCGAGCGTGTCTCAGGCAAACCGCACCCCGTTGCTGTTCGAGGACCGGGGCAATCTCGTGGTCCAGGGGCGCCCCGTCCCCCGCCTCGGTTTCGGCGGCGGACCGGTCTCCATATACCGTTCAGCCGGGAACCTGCGACCAGAGACCATCACCTCCTGGGAGGTCGATTACGTAGGTCAGTTCCAGGAATCGGAGCTCACCCTCGATCTCCGCCTGTTTCGGGACAGCATTCACGACCTCATCGACGCCGTGCAGATTACCCCGCCTCCACCGAGTGGCTATCCTAGTCCGCCCCTGGTGTGGGACAATCGCAGTTCCGCTACATTGTCGGGCGTGGAAATGAGCGCCGACTGGCGCCCCACACCGCGCTCGCGGCTGATCTTCAACTACAGCTACACCGAGGTGGACAGCAATTCCCGGTCTGCTGAAGACAGTGTCCCCCACCACACCATCGGGATGCTGGCGCTCTATGATATTCTCCCCTCACTACGGCTCAGTGGAAGCTACTACCATTTGGGCGAGATGAAGTGGCTCGACGCTGACAGCCGCGTCGATGCCTATGACCGCCTCGACCTGAAGATGCGCTACAGTCTGAACAAGCATGTGCAGCTCTCCCTCACCGCCCAGGACGTGCTTGGCAAGCACGAGGATTACAACCAGAGAAACAAGGCCGATACCCGGGTATTCGCCAGTATCAAAATCGATCTGTAGGCGCCCGCCGGGTTTGACCCGGTTCACAGGTCGCTGGGTCCAAGAGATTGCCCTACCACGCCATGCTATTATTATTAACCCGGCAACTCCCGACAGGCTGGGACGCCGGGGTAAACCAAGGTCGATCGATCACCCGTGTACCGCGCATATTTCAACCTCAACGAAAATCCTTTTGCAATCAGCCCGGACCCGCGTTACCTGTATCTCAGTGAACGCCACCGGGAGGGGCTGACGCACCTGCTGTACGGCATGGGCGAAGGCGGCGGCTTCGTCCAGCTCACGGGCGAGGTGGGCACTGGCAAGACGCTGCTCTACCGCAGCGTACTGGAGCGCGTCCCGGAACAGGTGGATGTCGCCCTGATCATCAACCCGAAGCAGAGCGCCCAGGAGCTGATCGCCAACATCTGCGACGAGCTGCGGGTGATCTACCCTTATGGCAGCCACAGCGTAAAGGCGCTCAACCAACACCTGTTACGCGCCCACGCCGAGGGACGTCGCACCGTGCTCATCATCGACGAAGCACAGGATCTCGAAGTGGATGTGTTGGAGCAGATCCGCCTGCTCACCAATCTGGAGACCAACCGCCAGAAGCTGCTGCAGATCATTCTCGTGGGTCAGCCAGAGCTAAAGACTCTTTTGGCGTTACCAGAATTGCGCCAACTGGCGCAACGCATCACAGCGCGCTATGACCTGACGCCCTTGAACATCGAGGAGACGGCGGCCTACATCCAGCACCGCCTGAAGACCGCCGGCGCCACCCGTCCCATCTTCACCCCCGGCGCCATGAAGACGATCCATCGGCTCTCGGGCGGCGTGCCGAGATTGATCAATACCATCGCCGAGCGTTCGTTGCTGGGCGCCTATGCCGAACAGAAGCAAGAGGTCGACAGCGCCATGGCCCGCCGCGCCGCCGCCGAAGTCAAGGGTGAAAGAGGCCATCGCCGCCCCCTGTGGTTTGCCCTGGCCGCCGCGGCATCGCTGCTGGTTGCCGGCTTCGCCTTCTGGCATTTCACCGGTGCATTCCGCAGCTCTCCGCCCGTGGCCGCTGTCGATGGTGCGCCGACCGATAAGCGGATCTCGCAGGTGGCGGACCTGACCACCCAAAAGCCGGCGCCGACGAATACACACGAGGAAAAGGCATTAGCCGACTTTTCTCCGGAGTCGCTGCCGCCCCCCGCGGCAACAACCCCGACCGGCAAGGACAGCCCGCCATTCCCGCAGTTGCTTACCAGCGGCGCACTCCAAACCGATTCTGCAACGGCCTTCACCACCCTGTTCCGCTATTGGAAAGAGGATTACGGCGAACTCCCCGGCCAGACGGCCTGTGATCGCGCCACTGCTGCGGGCTTGCGCTGCATCTTCGGTCGGGGGACCTGGAACAACCTGAAGCTTTTCAATCGGCCAGCGGTCGTCGAACTGATCGACCCCTTGGGGCGGCGCCACCATCTGACAGTGAGCCACATGGACGAAGGCATGGTGACATTCGATGTGGGGGGCGTCCCTTACCGTGTGTCGCGTGAAACGCTGGAGCCCCTATGGTTCGGCGCCTACCTGCTGCTGTGGCGTCCTCCGCCATTGCAGCACAGTGTTCTCCGCAAAGGAATGAAAGGCTCAGACGTGGTGTGGTTGAGAAACATCCTGAATAAGGCGCTGAAAACACCAGACCCGAACCCGGAACGAACCGTCTACGACGATGTACTGGCCGCCCGGGTCCAGCGCTTTCAGAGTACCCACGGCCTGCCCGCCGACGGCGTAGCGGGCCGGCAGACGCTGATTGCGTTGAACGGCGCGGTGGCCGATCCGTCCACGCCCCTGTTGCAGCGGCCTAAAGTCCTTGATCGGCGCTGGCTGGGGCGCGCACCCAAACCTTGAGGAAGACCCGAAAATGTCCTATATCATGCAGGCCCTTCAGCGTTCCGAACAGGAACGCCGCATGGGGGAATCGCCGGAACTCCCGCCCATTCAGCCGCCGGACAAGACAGCCGAAAACCACCGACGGTGGCCCATTGTGCTCGCCAGCCTGTTGGCGCTCAATCTTGTCCTCTTGAGTGGTGTTCTGATCTATTTCAGACCCTGGGAACCCGCCAGAGACGAAGTGATGGCATCAACCGCTGGCACCGTATCGAACACCGTTTCCGCATCAATGGCGCCCATTGAAAAGATCAGGCCCTCTTCGACCCCTTTAGCCCCTCTGGTGCCCCCGCCCAGGGTTGCGCCGCTGGCATCACAATACACCCCGCCGCCGCAGGATGCCTCTTCCAAGGCCCCTTCACCCGCGCCCCCCGTCCCACAAGGGAAGAGCGGGCTACCCACCGCCCCCCCCGCCACGACTCCAGAGGAGGCCCCACAACCGACCCGGGTCAAGGAGATCGAAGGCATCG
>JALSTP010000156.1 GCA_026983675.1 Sedimenticola sp. | reverse complement strand
TGGGCAGAGGTTCCGCTTGCGGCGGGTGGACCTGCTTCGGGGGGGGAGGCGGCTGAAGTTTCAGGTGGATGTGTGTGACCCTATCTTTTTTCTCTGGGGCGGCGAAGAGGGTGATGCTTCGTTGAATGAGAAAGGCCGCGGCGCCCAGGTGGAGGGCGGCGGAGAGGATCACGGCCAGCAGACGGCCGGTCCGGTTCGGACTCCGGGTCATGGTTGGCGCGTCACGATGTCCAGCGATTCTATGTGGGCCTTGCGGGCGGCATCCATCACCGCCACGGTGGCGCCCAGATGGGCGTCCCTGTCACCGCGCAGTTGCAAGGCGCGTGTGTGCCTTTTCTGGAGGGCTGTGGCAATGGCCGCGTCGAGTGTCTCTTTGGACACGACTTTACCATCCACGGTAATGCGGCCTTTGCTGTCCAAGACAACGTCCACGGCATGGGGAGCGTCGGGCGTCCCGCTGGTCTGTGCCTCGGGCAGGTTGACGTCCATGGTTCGGTCTTCGACGAAGTGAGCGGTGAGCATGAAGAAGACCAGCAGCAGGAAGACGATATCGATCAGTGGAGTAAGGTTGAGGGCCAGATTGCCTCGCGCCGGCCGGCGATAGGGCTCATATTGCATGGGGAATGCTCTCCCAGTGATGGGGATTGGCGTCGCCCGGCGCGACTTGGTCACGGGTATGGCGTTCCAACACCAGAGAGACGGCCTGGGACATGGCGTTGGCGCGTCGCTCCACCACCCCTTCGAGAATATGCAGCAGAATCAGTAGCGGGATGGCTACGGCGAGGCCGACGCCCGTGGTGATCATCGCCTCCCAGATCCCGCCGGCCAGCGCTTGGGCATCCACCTTGCCTCCAGCCTGTTCGATCACCATGAAGGCCTTGATCATGCCGGTAATGGTGCCCAACAGACCGAGCAGGGGTGCGGTGTTGCCAAGGATTCCCAGGGTGCGCAAGCCATGCTCCATGCGCTGTACCTCCTGCATGCGCACGCGCATGCCGACCTGAGCGATATCGCGGATTCGGTCGCGGATGGCGTCGAGCATGGCGCGCACGACGGCCGCCTCAGGACCCTTGTGCGCCGCCACCGCTTTTTCGGTCTCGCTGTCCCAGTGACCACCGGCGAGGGCCGCGTCGAGGGCGGGTGGGAGGCGCCGCAGGCGGAGGTAGTAGATCCAGCGATCAAGGACGATGGCGAGGCCGAGCACGGAATAGACGGCGAGGATCCAGACGACTGGCCCGCCTTTTTGTAAGAGTTCTGTGAGCGTCATGATTACAGACCTTGGAATATACGCCGGGATGCTCTACCGCTTCTTCGGTCGATACCGGAGGGTTAGAAGGTGGCGTTCAGCCGCAGCCAGAGGGCGCGTCCCGGCTCGTTTACTTGTACCGGCGCCGGATTGAAGGGGTCGGAGTTGGCGCGGTTGACGTGATAGGCGTAGGTGCGATCGAGCAGGTTATCCACCCCGGCCTTCAGGGTCACGTTGTCGGTGATGTCATAGCCGCCATAGAGATTGAGAATACCCCAGCCCGGTGTCTGGGCGGCGTCCAGGCCGCTGTTCTGCGCGGGGTCCGCCTCCACGCGTGTCTGCTTTGCCTGGGCCACTGCCTGGGCCCCGATGTTCCACCGGTCGGTCGTGTATTCGAGGGAGAGCGTCCCCTCCAGTGGCGGGGTCTGGGCAATGGGGCGGTCGTCCGTGGTGTTGGTAGCATGGACGTACGAGAGGGTCACCCGGCTGGACCAGTGCGTGCTCCAACGGATGCCAGCGTCGATGTCCAGTCCGTAGAACGCGGCGTCCACATTGCGGTAGATGGAGGCATTGTCGCTCTGCAGGATGCCGGGCTGTCCATGCGCCCGATCGCGCAGGATGTAATCGCTCACGGCGTTGTAGTAGCCCGAGGCCGAAAGGTCCCAGCCTCCCGCGCCTGCAGTGATCCCCAATTCGACTTGGTGGTGTTTCTCCGGAGCAAGACCGGGATTGCCCACCCACCGTTTGTTGGGCGCCATGGCGTTGTCGCTGCCGAGGAAGCGCTCGGTGGCGTCCGCCGTGCGAACGCTACGGCTCAGGGTGCCAAAGAACGCGGTGTCGGGGGACAAGGTGTGCCGGTAGGTGACAAAGCCGCCAATATTATCCTCGTGGTGGTCCATCGCCCGCTCGCCATAATAGAGTTGATAGAGTTGGTTGGGACTGCGTTGCAGTATGGGCGAAACCCGGGCCAGGGCATCGGTCCGGCGGGCAGTGGACTCCACGCGATCGTAGCGCAATCCTGCCTTGAGGGTGTCGCCGGCGTTGAGAGAGGTCTTCATCTCGGCGAACAGGCCGGTTTGTTTTACGTCCACGTCGGGCCATAACACCGACTGCACATTCTTGGGATCACCGCCAGCCGCGGGCCCGGCGCGCCGGTCGGCGTTGCGGTTGTTCTTCTGATGGTCGATACCGAAGGTCCATTTCGTACCGCCCACCATTTCCAGCGTACCAAGCATCCGTCCGCCCACGGTTTCCGAGTCGGCGGGTGTCGCCATCTTCATCGGCGCGGTGAGGGGGCGCAGCGAATAGTTGTCCATCAGGTGGTCGATGTCCGAGTAATAAATTTCGGCCCGCAGGCCGGAGAGGGGGCCAATGGCCTCCTTGCGATCCAGTTTTAGCCGCACCATGTCGTTGTCGCTGTAGGGGGAGTCCATGCCGGCGCCGGCAAACAGGACGTCGTCCTCGCGCGTCGCCTCGTAAGAAAGCTCCAGAGTGGTGTCCCCGGTGGGTGTGTAGCCGAACAGGAGGGTGGTGTCCCGGGTGGTGTAGGCGGTGCGGGTTTCATTGCCGTCACCGTCCTCATAGCTGTCCGCATCGGTGTAGCCGAAGACGCCGCGGAGATAGCCCTGCGCGCCCCCCGCGGCCACGTCGGCGCCGGCATTACGGGTGTTGGAGTTGGATGTGTAACCCGCGTTGATGTTGGCCCGATAGGGTTTATCCGCTGTGAAGCGCGGGGTTTCGCGCTCGAACAGTACCGTCCCGCCACTGCCTCCGCCGCCGTAAATGACCGTATGCGACCCCTTGATTACGGTGACGCTGTCATAAGCGTCCATCGAAGAATAGGCCGTGGGCGGATCCATGCGGTTGGGACAGCCGCCGTAGAGATAGGCGCCATCCAGCAGGATATTGAGGCGGTTCTGGCTCTGACCGCGGATGATGGGCTCGATACCGTGGCCACCCATGCGTGCCCCGGAGACGCCAGGGATGTTGCGCAGCAGTTCGCCGCCGTCGGCCGCGGTGCCGGGTTGCAGGTCACGTGGGGGCCAAGTGACCGCGGCTGGGTCTTCCAGCCCCGTATCTTCTATGAGGATGGTCGGTTCCGCTGCACACAGGGTGCGGGCGGACATCATCAGGACAAGGGCTGCGCTGTAACGGTGTTTCATCGATTGCGTCTCCTGTCAGGGGGATGGGGCGATGGCCTGTTCCCAATCGGTTTGTTGCCTTCACGCGATGGCGAACCCTACCAACGTCATCCATCCGCACCACAGGATGCAGGTCAGAAATGGCCGGTTTTTGGTAAAATCCCGCTGAAAATCATGGAAAATCAGGCGAGCTGACCTGAAAAGTGTGGCAAATGCCTCAACGGGGGCTGATTCCGGTTGGCGGTTGCCGGGGAAAACCTTCCTTTGGCGCAAGGATTAAGGCACACTCTGACATACCTTCAAGGCAACGGGCGCCGTGGATGGTTGCATCCTGGAGTATGGACCTGAGCCTGTACTCGATCACGAAGGCCGAAGCATGGGTCTGGAGCAATGGGTTATGAGTCAGATCAATCCTTTCAATGTGGGCCAGTCCGGTGAAGTACAACGGCTGTTGAACGCAGTCCGGATGGTGGGGGTGACAGCAGCCCCTGTCATGCTGCGCGGGGAAAACGGCAGCGGCAAGGAGTTGTTGGCGCGGCATATTCATGCCCAGAGCCCACGCAAATCGCATCCGTTCGTCGCCCTCCGGTGCATGGGGCTCGAAGAAGCGGGGCTGCAAGAGGCGATACGGGACGCGATGCATGGCACGCTGTTTCTCAACGGCGTGGAAGAGCTTTCGTCAGAGGCGCAGAAGGCGCTGCTCGGCGGTCTTGAAAAGCGTTTACGCGACCGTGACGTGCGGGTGATCTCGTCCAGTTGCGCTGACCCCGATATATTGCTGGGACAAGGCGACTTTCGTCCCGATCTCTATTATCAGCTCAACGTGGTGTCGCTCGATGTTCCACCCCTGCGCGAACGCCGGGGCGACATCGTCCTGCTCCTGAAGGAGTTCAGCAAGGCGTATGGCCGACACTACGGCCGCAAGGCGCCCCGGTATGCGGTCAGTGCGCGTAACCTGATAAAATCATACAAATGGCCAGGCAACCTGCGGGAATTGCAGAATTTTGCGGAGCGTATGGTGATCCTGATGCCCGGTGCAACCATCACAGCAGAGAACCTTCCCCCCGAGTTTCGCGCCCAGCCGGAAAAGCGTGGGAGCGCAGGGTTCCAGTTACCCGTCGAAGGCATCGATCTGTTTGCTTTTGAGCAGAACCTCATACGCCAGGCGTTGGAATTGGCCGGCGGAAACAAGAGTAAAGCGGCACGCATGCTGGGCATTACCCGGGATACCTTGCTCTATCGGATACGCAAATACGCGCTTCAACCAAACGAATGAATCAAAAAAGTAAATAAATACAATATTAACCCGGCAACAATATATATCGCATTCAGCCGTGGCCTGTCTTTGAATATCATAGGGTTAGGGGCTTCAGGCAGGCACCGGACCTGCGTTCCGGCGCGCTGGACAGGATGTCAGTGTCGCGAGTGCATGGATGCACTGGAGCGACCTTGGCAAGGGAATGACCCTTGCCTGCGCACTGCGCCTTGTTCCGGCGCCTGCCTGAAGCCCTGAATGCGATATATCTTGTTGCCGGGTCTAATAAAGTAATGGGATGTGTATGCGACGGTGTCGGCGCCTCGTGGGGCCGCGCCGAGCGTGGGGGTGTGGGGGTGATACACATGCGTCCCGCCCCAGATTCCCATTGCCACGACTGTGGTAGACGCCTTGAAATCTATTCGAAAGCCCTTACTATTCAGCCATCCATCCCGGTCGCTGACTGCGACGTAAATCCAAGAGGATCAAAGAGATGCCGATCTATGAATACCGTTGTGAGGCCTGTGGTCACGAATTGGAGGCGCTGCAAAAAGTTAGCGATACCCCTCTTACTGAATGTCCCGAATGCGGCAAGCCCGCCTTGAAGAAACTCATCTCAGCGGTTGGTTTTCGTCTGAAAGGCAGCGGTTGGTACGAGACGGATTTCAAAAACGGCAACAAGAAGAATCTTCATGATGAAGGAAAGAACGAGGCAAAAAAGCCTGATAAATCAACAAAAAACAAAGCCAATTCAGGCAAAGCTTCCGTCCCGGCAGAGGGGGGGTGAGAGGGTCTGTTGATTACCCTCTATCGCTGTCAGCACACAACCAGCGCCAGGACATCGCCTGCCCTAACCTTAGACGGGGTCTTTTTGTGTCCCTCGCGATGGAACGAGTTCCTCGGAAGAGAGATTCAGAATAAGCGTATTTCCGGAGGATTCGTTGAAGGACTGAAGGGTTCTTAGATGCATCAATGTAGGATTTTTTTCTAGGAGTTTGGCTGAATTGGCGAGATTCCTCAGCGCAGCCGATTCTGCCCGTGCACGTTCCAGCGCAGCCAAGCCTTCGTGTCGGGCTTTCACTATTTGCGAAAATGTCTGTTTCAAGGGGCCGGGAAAAGTAATATCCTTGATTTCGATTGATATCAGCTTTAGGCCAATTTTTTCAAGTTCTTTGCATGATATCTCATATATTTCTTTTCCAAGCTCGGCTCTCCGCTCCAAAAGATGGCCTATTTCCGTAGACCCTACAACTGACCTCAGTGCAAGCTGAAGCGCAAGATAAGATGCCTCTTCATAGTTGTTCGAAGCGGTGACCACCAAGTCGGGTTTTTCCACTTTTATATTAGCTGCCATGCTCAACTTTATCGTTACTCCGTCCTTGGTGAGGACCTCCTGGGACGGAATCGTCTGGTAGCGGGGACGAATATCAATCTTTCTGATTTCTGTGTGACTGGAGTTGTACCAATAGATGCCGGCATTGAGTAACTTTGACAATGTGCCTTTTTCATACATCAAGCCGCGTTCGTATTCAAAAACCGTTACTCTGCGAAACAGTTTTTGAAGTGCGTAACCTCCTGCGACCATCAGGAGCAATAATGCTGTTACTTCGTATCCCATAGTTCCTTTCCCTAATATTAACCCGGCAACAATATATCGCATTCAGGGCTACAGGCAGGCACCGGATCTGTGTTCCAGCGCTTGGCAAGGGAATGCCCTTTGCCTGCGCACTGCGCCTTGTTCCGGCGCCTGCCTGTAGCCCTGAATGCGATATATATTGTTGCCGGGTTAATAAAAATTAAAGTCCGTCTCTCAATGAGGCACGTTACAACATCGGAGGTCTTAACCTGCAAAGATGCTGGAACGCTGCAAAATATGCAGCCTCATTGAGAGAGGACATTAGTGGGAGTCGAACCCCCAGCCTAAAAGGCCAACCACAGGAAGGTAACGCGCAAAGACAATGGATAAACCATCCACTATCTGCTCCCGTCTCCCGACAGCCATTCTACATCACCTATGCAATCGGTGGAATCACGCGTCCTCTTCGGGCTCATGTGTCATTGGACAAGGCTGTAACTTGCGCCGTTGCCGTTCACGCCGTAACATGCCGCCTTTTGGCCACTTGGGCAGTTGTCCAGGTGGCTGTTTCCGTTGCAGGTAATTTCAATATGCGCAGCCATTATTGCGGGGAGCTGAATGCCTCCCATATCGATCAGGATGTGGAACTCTGCGGCTGGGTCCACCGGCGCCGCGACCATGGTGGTGTGATTTTTGTCGACCTGCGGGATCGCGAAGGGTTGGCGCAGATCGTGTTCGATCCCGACACCCCCGAGGTCTTCGAGAGCGCTGAGCATCTGCGCAGCGAATATGTGTTACGGGTGAGGGGCCGCGTCCGCCGCCGGCCGGAGGGGACCGAGAATCCCAATCTGAAGACCGGCGAGATTGAGGTGTTGTGTTCCGAATTGGAGGTGTTCAACCGCGCGGAGACGCCCCCCTTCGTGCTCGACGAGCACGACCACGGCGCCTCCGAGGAGTTGCGCCTGCGCTACCGCTACCTCGACCTGCGGCGGCCGGAGATGTTGGAGCGGATGCGCACCCGCGCCCGGGTGACGCGGACGTTGCGCGCCTATCTCGATGCCACCGGTTTTATCGAGATCGAGACTCCGATGCTGACCAAGGCCACCCCGGAGGGTGCGCGCGATTACCTGGTCCCGAGCCGTACCCATCCGGGACGTTTCTTCGCATTGCCACAGTCGCCTCAACTGTTCAAGCAACTGCTGATGATGTCGGGGATGGACCGCTACTATCAGATTGTGCGTTGCTTCCGTGACGAAGATCTGCGTGCCGACCGTCAGCCCGAATTCACCCAGCTCGACGTTGAGGCCTCTTTCATCGAGGAAGGTGAGGTGATGCGGCTGATGGAGGTGATGATCCGACTGCTGATGGAGGAGATCCTGGGCGTGGAGTTGCCCGATCCCTTTCCCCGGATCACCTATGCCGAGGCGATGCGGCGCTATGGTACCGACCGGCCGGATCTGCGCGTACCGCTGGAACTGGTGGACGTGGGCGATCTCATGCAGGGCGTGGAATTCAAGGTCTTCGCTGGCCCGGCGCTGGATCCGCAGGGCCGGGTGGCGGCGCTATGTGTACCCCAGGGCAGTGGCCTGACCCGCAAGGAGATCGATGAATATACAAAGTTTGTCGGTGTCTATGGGGCCAAGGGCCTTGCCTATATCAAAGTCAATGAGCGTGCCAGGGGGCGCGAGGGGCTCCAGTCGCCGATCCTCAAGTTCCTGCCCGACGAGGCGATCGAGGGAATTCTGGCGCGTACGGGTGCGGCCGACGGCGATCTCATCTTTTTCGGTGCCGACAAGGCGAGCGTGGTGAATGAGGCGCTGGGCGCCTTGCGTGTTCGCGTGGGCAAGGAGCGTGGGCTGATGGAGGAGGGTTGGCGGCCGGTCTGGGTGGTGGATTTTCCCATGTTCGAGTGGGATGCCCAGGAAAAGCGCTGGACTCCCTTGCACCACCCCTTCACCGCCCCCAGAGAGGAAGACATTGCGTTGCTCAAGAGCGATCCGGGCGCCTGCCTTTCCCGCGCCTATGACATGGTGCTCAACGGCAGTGAGATCGGCGGCGGTTCCATCCGTATCCATCGCCGCGAGGTGCAGCAACAGGTGTTTGAACTGCTTGGCATCGGCGACGAGGAAGCGGAGGAGAAATTCGGTTTTCTGCTGACGGCGCTCAAGTACGGTTGTCCGCCCCATGGCGGCATCGCCTTCGGTCTCGACCGGTTGGTGATGCTGCTCACCGGCGCCGGCTCCATCCGCGAGGTCATGGCCTTCCCCAAGACCCAGACCGCCGCCTGCCCTTTGACCTCTGCTCCGTCCGAGGTGAGTTCGGCTCAACTGAGAGAGCTTTCCATTCGCGTGCGGGTGCCGCAAAGCGATCAACAGGGATGACGTTTGGGTGAGCCCGCACGGCAGCACCGCGCGCCACTGGAAACGGGCGGAGTCGGTGCTGGTGGTGATCTACACTGTTGCAGGTGAGGTATTGTTGCTCGACCGGCGCCGGCCACGTGGCTTCTGGCAGTCGGTGACGGGCAGCCTGGAGTGGGGTGAGACCCCGCGCGCCGCCGCGTTGCGCGAGGTGGCGGAAGAGACCGGTATTTCCGGTATCGATGGTCGACTGATCGATGCCCGCCACGGCGAACGTTTTCCCATTGTTCCCCCGTGGCGGGCGAAGTACGCGCCATGGGACCATTACAACCTGGAACATTGGTTTTATCTGCCGTTACGGTCCCGCCGCATGATTCAGTTGAATCCGAAGGAGCATGTCGCCTACCGCTGGTGGCCGATGGCGGAGGCGGCTCGGCGCGCCAGCTCCTGGACCAACCGCAAGGCGATTCGGTGGTTGTTGGGTCGATGACTCGCCCGCATTTTTCTCCTCCTGTACGGCGTTGGCTCGATGGCGCGTCCTGACTGGCTTTTGCCCGGCCGGAGTGCTCGCAACGGTGGTGGCCTGCCGATACTGTCTTGCAACGAACGATGAGTAGAGGAGGCATCTCCATGGGCAGGTTTTTCGTGGCAGGACTGGGTCTTCTTCTGCTGTCAGGATGCGCCCCGCATCCGGCGGCGGGCGTCTGGGAACCGGTGGAGGCGGCTGCCCCCTTCACACGCATCGATGTTCAGTTCAACGGTCGCGCCGATTTCTTCGAACCGGGAAACGAGAAGGAGACATTGCACTGTTTCTGGGCAGCGCACAGTAAAGAC
>JALSTP010000155.1 GCA_026983675.1 Sedimenticola sp. | reverse complement strand
CAAGGAACGGTTCAACCGGTACTGGCTGCTCCAACGGCATGGCTATTATGCCACCCCCGCCAAGGTGCGGGCCGCCCATGCTTCCTTGTCGGAAGCGGCATGAATTTTGTACCAAAGAGATCTGCAAAACCCATACCGTTAGGAGCTAACCCAGGTTTATTGTTCCCTCACCCTGCCCTTCCTCTCCCAGTATTGAGAAGGAGAACGATCGGCCCTGGGGCTACCAGTCACCCCCGGCTGTCAGCCGTAATCTGAAACCACCGGCTTCTGGCCGGTGATACGTTCATAACGGACGGCATATAAACGTACTCACGACCACACTTTTGAGACATTGTCAGACAAAAGAAAACGAAAGAGCAAGCTTGATTTTGCGAATAGAGGATTGATAAAAATCTGCTCTCTACTCGCAGCCGACTCACAGGGATAACGATCTTGTTACTCTCACACACGACGACAGGGAGACCGCTGGAAACGGCCTCCCCGCCCTCTTGTTCGAGTGTGGGTCGAGATCACGCGGTTACAGCGGTGCTCCCCTGCTGATGCTGACTTTTTCTCCTACGAGGAACCACAAGAACCCCAACCAGCGCTGACCCGAAAAGGAGCAACGCTGGAGGCAACGGGACAGGAGAGGTCAGCACGCGCAACGCGTCGACATTCAAATCAAACCGATTGTAGTCAACCCTAATCTGATTGCGCGCAAGACCATCCGCCCCGAACGTAAACGCATCATTCTGGATATTTCCAAGCCCGGTACCGTGGTGGGATAGATCGAGCCCCTCCAACCCATGTCGGTTCTGCCCCGAGTAAAGGTGGGGGCCGATCTCCGCGTCCAATTGGCTTAAGAGAACACGATTCCAAACCACCGCAACGATGTCATTTGAGAACGTATAGGTCTTGGTATCGCTATGAGGACTGCCGGTTCCGGTTGCGTCAGCAGCCAGGAAGTAACTTGTATAGTACCCATTAGCAATCTTATCCTTCGACGGTTGCCGACTTTCCGAATAGGCGCCCGGAACGGTCTCCCCGACGAATTTCACCCTACTACTGTCATGCTCAAAAACCCCCTCATTTACAAAGGCATACGTCACCGCACTAGCTGACGCAACCCCTGAAAAAACCAATCCCACTGCCGCTATAACTGCCTCAATCACACCTACCTTCATGCCCTTTTCTCCTTGAAATTCCCGTTTCTTTGAATTACTTGGAGCGAAGCCCCATCCTCCAGCACACAGCCCTCACTAGACGGAGACTTAAAATCATGCTACACGGGGTTCACAACTTATGGCGACGCCCTTTCGACAACCCACTATTGTCACCCTCAACTATACTACTCCACTTCGTAATTATTGTGAAGTATATCACAATTTCCGCCGCTGTCCATAGGCAAATCATTCTGTGTTAGATTCGACGCCTGCCAGGTGGTGATGGGTTGCCCCTCGTTCCGCCGGTCTATTAGAGTCCCACATCAGGGAGGCGACATCTATCCTGACAGAGGGGGTCTGGCTCAGGCCGCTTTTGGCCTGTTCTTGTACCAAATGCTTCCCATTGAGCGCGGGGGCGTCGTGTAGTCATGATGAGCTCCTGTTGGTGAGTACAGGAGCAGATTAGGGGGCAACTTGCTGCTTGGGAAGAACGGTCTGGAATGATCGCTTACCACGATATTGACAATGATCTACAAGCTGGGGATGTGCGCCGAAAAGCGCTGGAGAAAGCTCAGAGGGTTCGCACACCTCGCGAAGGTTATCGAGGGAGTAAAGTTCCAGGATGGAGTTGAAGTGAACGCCGACGACGAGGAAGACACGGACGCAGCCTGATCAAGAGCCTGTACACCAGATTTGACAACTATAGCTCATGACGTCCTCCTGCGTTGTGATAAAACAGGAGAAACTCTGGAGCAGGTGAGGGGCAGGAAACAGGTGTCGATTCGTGGGCGCTTACGGAAGAACGGTGTGGTTTGAACGGTTACGGAAATAAAGCAATGAGATCTACAGAAAACCTCGCAGCGCTACTATCCCCAGTGAGGCAAGCACACCATAGACCAATGGTTTACAGTGATTTTTTTTTGTCGATAGCAAGATCTCTATCGCATAGAACAGGATGACTGCTTCGACCACCACGGCCCCAAGCATTTTACCGCCTAACTGGTAGTTCAAGAGATTTGGAACAATAAAGGCGATACCTACAACCAGGTAATCCAGCGTATTGGCCTTAAAACCAGGTCTAGCGCCGCCCAGACGAACCAAGACCGCCACCAGGATCGCCACACCCGCAAAAAATACGTGCAGACCGATAATGAGATACCCCGTATCAGAAAGACTAGACTCCACTAGATAAGGGATAAACGTCGCCGCCAGAAATGCAACTGGACGCAACGCATATACCACAGACACGCGGCGACTGAGCATCGCGAACACCAGCAACAGAAATCCCAATAAGGCAGACAATCCAAAATCTCTATCGATAGCATGAGCAAGGATTGCTCCACCTACAAGATATGCAGGGACGAATACGAGGAGCAAAGAATACGTCAATCGCGCCAATACCCTGGTACGGCGCATATAGCCCACGAGGGTATTCACCGGAGACCCTTCACCATGCCATCCTAGGGAATTCCACTGAAATTTCCGCGCCATCCTTAGAATGGTAATGCTGCTGATCACAAAGGCAATATAGAAACCCAACAATACGCCATCAGCCGCATAGGGATACATTAAGGCTACGAGTGCCAGGAGCAACTGTGCGCCATAAATTAATACAACTGCCTCGTATTGACTGAAACCACGATCGAGCAATTTATGGTGAATATGTGCCCGATCTGGAGAAAAAGGCGAACGTTTGTCTAGGATTCGACGTACCATGACTGCCAACGTATCAAAGATCGGGACACCGAGAACGAGCAGTGGCACCACGGGACTTATGACACAATCAGGTGTCCCGGCAACCGGTATCATTAATACCGCAGCGCTGAACCCCAGAAATTGGCTTCCTGAGTCCCCCATGAAGACGCTTGCAGGATGGGTGTTGTAGCGCAAAAAACCTAACGTCGCCCCTACGATTGACAACGCGACAATGACTAGAGCCATCTCCCCAGAACGATATGCCAGCAATCCTGCCGTACCGATGGCGATCAAACTCGTCCCACCCGCCAGCCCGTCCAAGCCGTCCGCGAGATTAATCGCGTTGGTCACACCAATGATAAAAAAAATGGTCAAAGGAACAGCAAAAACATCAGACAACAATACGCCGTCATCCAGAAACGGGATGCGCCGAATCACCAAGTCACCATAAGCTATGACGATAATAGCAACAATGAATTGCCCCAGGAATTTCAATCGATAATCAAGATCGAAGCGATCGTCAAGAACGCCAAAGAACGCCAACAGCAGCGCGCCTGCCAGATAAGCATCGACTTGCGGATTGGTTGGCATCCACATAAAAAGGGGAAGCAATGCACCCGCAATAATGGCTATCCCCCCCACGCGGGGGATGGGCGCCTGATGCACCTTGCGTGGAGCCGGGATATCCACCATCCGCAAAAAACCCGCAATCCGGACGAGAACAGGGACCATGGCAGTGGAAACAAACAACGCCAAAACAAATGTATAGATCGCAGTAATCCGCGTCACTTTAAAATATAGGCGATGAGCTGGAGACGACTCACAAAGAACCCCATGCGGCTCTATGTAAGCAGCAATCCACGTTCCAAATCTCCGCCGCCTCCTCTCAAGTCACACTGACTCATAACGTGGTCTCATAAGCCCGCGATCGGCGCCAAATGTTTACTCCTCATCTCGGAATAAACTGGTCTAAAACAGGCGCTATATC
Organism: Sedimenticola sp.; assembly: GCA_026983675.1. Classification (GTDB taxonomy): domain Bacteria; phylum Pseudomonadota; class Gammaproteobacteria; order Chromatiales; family Chromatiaceae; genus JALSTP01. The sequence continues at coordinate 37,680 of JALSTP010000155.1, read as the reverse complement.
CCGGGCGAACCGGACCAATACCCGATCCACCTCTGCCACGTCCTTCCCCACCGGAATCGATGCCGTCAACCTCACCAACGTCCCGTCGGTCCTGTTTTTTGTTATCGCATCCCAAAACAGAAAAAGCTTGACGAGATACTCATTCGTAATTACCCGCCCACGCTGTTGGAACCAATAGTAAACCAAATCCTTCACATCACCCTGCTGAATGACAGTCCGATTCACCCTGAGGGGCTCTCCCGCCACCCGGATATCATCAAAAGTTCGCTGGGTAAGCGATTCTATCACCCATCCCCCTCCCGGGAGACATGATCGTGGTGAATGCACCGAGGCTCCCTTCCGTTGCGTGGCATACCAAGCGACATACAGATTCACCGCTACGCCTTCATCGTCCACATAGTCGGCAAGCACATAATCATCCAGTTTTAGTGCATCCGTATAAATCTTATCCAGATGATCCGGTTTTCCCCTCCAGTGTCCCACCCGCATCGGGAAGGTAGCGTAACTTTTCACAACCGGCGCAATCTCGTGCCGGTGTCCCATTACCTGCGTCATTCCAAGGGCCAGCCCCGTCACCACGAGCGTGGCCCACAAGGGACCAGGCGTTGGGTACCGGCGTACCCTGGCGCTTTTCGGGAACTGTGCCGTCACCTCTAGACCAAACGCTTCCGATAATGCCATCTTGTGCGGCCCGATACGTGCGAGCCCCCACATTTCTGCAATCAATACACCTGCACAGGCCATAAAAATGATCCAGCCCTCAAAATCGTGCAGGAACCCTTCGGCCATTGCCTGCCCCCAACGATCCACCATCACCCCAATCACACCGATACGAAAACTGTTCATCAACACCGTGATCGGAATGGTCGACAGAAAAATCAGCGCCCGTTTCCACCACGCGCCCTTAAACATATAGGCTGCAATATAGCCCAGCGCCATCAACGGAAAGAGGTACCGTAACCCGCTGCACGCATCCACCACCTGCAACTTGAAATTCCCAAGGTCGATAACATTGCCTTCCAGAAACACGCTGACGCCAAACAAGCGAATCACCTGCACCCCAATCTCCGAGGAAATCAATTGAAGCGATTGAGACAAGTTATTGAATAAAAAAGAAGGTAACGGCACTGCGAACAACAAAAGCAGCAACGCTGGAAATATCAATTTGAAACGTGGCCAACCAACAAACGCCAGGACAACCCCGTAAATAAATATCAAAACCGCATATTGCTCTACGATGTAAAGAGAACCCAATTCACCGGCAAAACGTAGTAAAATACCGGCCATGGCCAGTGCAAGCCCACCCCAGCCCCATTGATTGGGCAACAATGACAGTCGAATGCGTTTCTGCCAAATAAAATAGAGCGTCAATACTGGCAACAGGTAACCGTGACTGTATTCTGCGCTCCTCCAACTCGCCAACATTGAACCCAGGGCATCCGTGAAAACAAAGGCGCCAATCGATCCCAGCAGCGCCAATACCAGCCACGCGGTTCGGTTGTATTTGTGGATTACTGCATCGTATGGAAGGCTCATATAGCGTAAGTTGTCGAGTCCACTCCGAGGAGCTGCAATGCGTTCGTCTACCCGGAAACAATATTCATTAATTTCAGCGGTGGCAGGAGGCCGACAAGCCGCGGCCTCTTATCGGTGATCATAAGGTTATGGGGGTTCATGCAGGCGCCGGACCTGCATTCCAACGCAACTGAACCGGATGTCAAGTATTACAAGTGCATGGGTACGCTAGAACGACCTTGGCGGGGGAATGACCCGTACCTGCGCACTGCCCCTTTTTTCGGCACCTGCCTGAAACCCTGAACGGGACATATATTACTACTATGTTCGAGATGACTGTAAACTCGCCGATTCTTGGCCAGCCGCCCGAGCGATACCCGTTTCCTCGCCCGTAGTCAGCCGGATAATGCCGGTCTGTGTTTTATCTTCTATCACATTCTGAATGATCTCTTCGTCGATCACTGCCTTATTTCCTGCGTAACCATAGACCAACGCCGTGTCACAAATGATATTGATCAACCGGGGCGTACCACGGCTCGCTTGATAGACCTGCGAACATGCTACATCGGAAAAAAGCTTACTGGGTTGGCCAGCACAGACAACACGATGATGGATATACTCGACCGTTTCCTCTTCTGTGAAGGCGGAAAGATAGTAGTCCACTGCCACGCGCTGCGCAAACTGTTCGAGTTCCGGCCGCTTCAGCATGTCACCCAATTGAGGCTGGCCTACCAGAATGAGCTGTATTACCTGGTCCTGGTCCGCATTGATATTGGAGAGCATACGCAATTCTTCCAAAGTGCTGATCTGAAGATTCTGAGCTTCGTCAACAATCAGTACAGTACGCCGCCCTTGTGCATATTCGCTTATAATGAAGTCGACAAAATCATCGAAAAGCTCGATATCGCTCTTGTTACGATAGGGCTGATCGAACGCCATCATGACCCACTGCAACAAGCGTCCATAGCTGTTATGCATGCTACTCATGAGCCCGACAGTAATGCCATTTTCCACTTCATTGAGCAAGTGACGTATGAGGGTAGTTTTGCCACATCCCACATCGCCTACAATAACAGAAAAGCCAGCTTGGTTCGTCAATCCGTATTCCAACATGGCATACGCAACGCTGTGCTGGTGTCCCATATATAAGAAACGTGGATCAGGTAATAGCGTAAAGGGTTTTTCTTTCAGTCCATAGAACCGTTTGTACATGGAGATAACACTTCCCGAGGTAATGCATCAACTTCATGTATCACCCCTGTTTATGAATAAAAGACGTACACACGTCCTCTTATGTCTACCACAACGACAACAACGCTCTTTATCCCTGGATATTTTTTGCTTTCTCCAGAACTAAAGAATGAATATCGCCCGGGGCGTTTCCCTAAGGCACGCCGTCCGACTTAACACCGATCGACCACAAATCCGTGAAAAACGATAAACTTAGCTTATCAGATTCGTCAAACAGACTCATCGTTCGCATCATTCGACCAATCAATAACATTGACTCCAGCGCGTTTCGTTTTACCGCGGTTAGCTAGGAGCCCATTGGGTTTAGGTGATCACAAGCATGATGGGAAAGCGAGGCCAGTTTTTCTCGATTTTGAGGTGTATAATGGGCCTACGCAACGAAAAATCGAGCAAAAATAAACCGATTCCCCACCAGCGCACGACTGCATGGATGCAGGAGGTAGAGCAACGCATGGAGCAGTTGCCGAGTAGATCAATCCTAAATCCGACAGACTCCTAGTAGTAACCATAGTACCCATATCCTTCCCGTTCGTCACGGGATTTATTGAGCACCCAGCCCAAAAGCTCCGTTTCCTTCAATAGATCCACTGCCCGTCTCAGCTCTTGTTTTGTCGTTTTACTCTCTTCCACTATCAGCAAAGTTGCATCTATATACGGCGAAAACGCAAGAACATCGTCACATGAAAGCACGGGTGGTAAATCGAATAGAATAATACGTGATGGATAGCGATTCTTCAGCTCCTCGACGAGCGACACCATCTTTGGAGAGGAAAGCATCTCGGAGGAATGGACAAAAGAGTGGTTGCCTGGCAACACGACCAAACGCTCGATACCCGGATTGAACAATATATCGCTAAGTTCCATATCATCCGTCAGATAATCACTGATTCCAGGAACTGAACGGGGTACAAAACAAGTGTGCACATTGGGCCTGCGTAGATCAAGATCGACAAGAAGAACCGTCTGATTGACCTCCCTCGCAAGACTGATGGCAAGATTCACCGCAGTAAGGGTCTTGCCATTATTTTCGGTCGGGCTGGTAATACCAATTGCGTTCCAGTTATTGGCACGTAATCGCTGTAAAACCCGAGTACGCAAAATCTTATAAGCCTCTGCCTGATGGGTATTTAGACTCGCATCCGCTATGACACGCTTATGCTGCCAATACTCTGGCACAACATCGACAACTTGCGTTTCGGTATATACGATTTTCAGATCCGCTGGCGCCTTTTTATCCGAGCGTTTCTTACGCTGTTTAGGCGGCGAACTCGTGGCGCCAACCACATCTCGTTCCGCCCGGGCCTTCGCGAGCGCTTTTTTCACTTTTTCCATAGATCCTCACCATCACCGTATTTGCAAGATTCTATCTTACCGTGAACACTGCCCTGCTATGCAAGCGGGATGTCACAACCAAAATATCAAATCGTTCGGCACCATCGCACCTGACTACAGGATTCAACGACTCGATACCATGACGCAGGATTTTGTAGTCAAACCGCGAGGGACCTCAACAGGTTCCTCGTGACCCAACTCCCCCCAACATTAGCTAGAGAGGGTCACCCAAGGCTACCAAGACGCGGGATGAGCCGTAGAGAATGGTTATTTCCATATCCAAGGGCCCATCGCGCCGTATGGTCGCTTTGGGCAACTCCTTTCGAGCAGGCTATGGCGCAGTGACACGCGTCATGGAGCCTTTATTTTTCTGGAAAGGGAATACCATTTCCTTAAAGACGAATCTAACACCTACCCGCTTCTTGGCTCGTGGTATCCGTCGAGTCGCCGTAGCCGGGAGTCCCCCCCTTTAACAGCACAGCCAGCGTCGCTGGACTGATGACCGACCACCGCCACATCTGCGGCATGTAGTCTACCTTCCCACTGATCAACCTTGTCCAACACGTTTCCTACGCTATACCATCGCCCCTATTCTTCTCAACAAATAGTACCAGAGGACATCAAGGGGCATAACAAAATAATGTATTATGGCAGCGATTACGCCCAACAGCACGAAGCTCATCACAATCTTAATCAAGATCCGCTTATGCCTTCGCTTCCGGTCTTCTGCATTATTAATATATGGTACCACTGCCATGGGAGGAATACTAAGTAACTCAACCGCTTCTTTAGAGGATTGTATGGTGTCATCCAGGCTTTCCCGGAGGGCCACATGCCCGGCCCCCGCCCCTAATGCAAGCAGAAAACCCAACAGCAAGATAGCCGGCCGATTGGGTTTGGCGGGCTCCTCAGGCAGAGCTGGCGGCTCTATCAGGGAAAAACGCTCTCCTTTGCGCTCTTCTTCGAGGGATTCAGCCAGACGAGCCTGCTGCTGCTTCGCTTTGATCTCCTTATATTTCGCCACGGAGTTGTCGTAGTCTCTCGTCAGTGCCCGGTACTCTCGCTCCACTTCGGGCGCCCGCATCATTTTCTTTTCCAGGGACGCTATACGCTGCTTATAGTCCGTCCGTTGTGCCTCAAGTGACCGCAGCTCCGCATCGGTACTTTCCAGTTGTGTTTGAAGCTCAACATAGGCTGGGTTTTTCGCCTGCTGGATCGATGGCTTATGGTTCGACTTCCTGCCGCCCGCCTTTATGAGCATGGATTCCGTTGCAGCCACTGACTTTTTCAGCCTCTTCACTTCCGGGTAGTCATCCGAATAGCGTTTCTGCAAGTCCGCCAGCGTCGCCTTTTGCGCCTCCAACTGGGTCTGTAATTCCCCGGTGTTATCGTTGATGCCGATCTCCTTCTTAAGCGCCTTGATCTCGCGCCTGATCTTGACCATGTCCGGATGATCTTTAGCGTATTTGGTGGTCATGGAGATATATTGAACCTGGAGCGCCTTCAGACGACCTTCTGGGGTGAGGATACGCTTCCCGTCCACCGAGTAGAGACTACCGTTTGGATCAAGTTGCGAAAGTTGTGAACGGAGATATATCTTGCGGTCCTTGAGATTTCGAATCTGCTGATCAATTTTTGAGACCTCATCTTCCATTCGCGTCAACATCTGCTGGTTCAAAGCGGCATACTCCGGCAACGCGCCTGCATTCTTTTCCTTGAACTTCGCCAACTTGGCCTCAAGCTCGGATATCTTTTCATTCAGCTTGCGTCCTTCCTCTTCAAGGAACCTAGCTGTTTCCTTCGTCGATTCACGCCGGACACGCAAGTTCTCCTCCAAGAACAGCGAAACGATTTCATTGGCCACACGTTGCGCTAGCTGTGGAGAACGATTTTCATAGGAAAGCGTGAAGGCAACGGTCGCTTCTCGCGGCCGGCCACTGCGTGGATCCACAACATCTGCGCTAACCATTTCCAGCTTGATGTCGTCGCGCATCTTGTCCGCTACCTTCACCATGCTTTCCGTGCGACGCTCCTCTTTATAGAGATCATATTTCTTGATGATCTTGGCCAGATTGGACTTGGTCATCACGCGCTTACTGATAGTCTGGATACGTTGATCCGCAAAGCTGGTCACCGTGGAGCGGACCAAATCCTCCGGGATCTCTTGTTGCTCGATCAGAATAGTTGCCGTCGAGCGATAAACCGGTGGTAGGAGGAATGCTGCGGCGGCAGTAACAAGAAACAACAACAATGCAGGAACGATAAACTGCCACTTGCGGCGCTTAACAATATCGAGGTAGTCATGAACACTTCTGACCTCCTCATCCATCTCCAGATATTCGACATTCATTCTTTCTTTTCTATCACCTACATCATCGTGTTGAGGTTGCATCGAGAGGGCAGTATTTGGCATCTTTTCTCATCCTTAATTGACTGGGGAGGCAGAGACAACGAAATCCCCACATCCAACAACAGCGCCATCAAAATGAATCATCAATCCAATAGGGCAAGTACAATCTTGCTTGCTCGCGGGTGTTACTCCCGATCCTCCAACTTCGGCCCGAGACGTTACACCCAGCCCTGGCATCCCGCGGGAGAGACGTTTTCCCAAGGCGATGGAGCTAGGGCAAGATCTGGTCTAACGCACATGCCTGCCGTTGGCTGAATCTCGCCTTACAAGGCACGCGAACGCATCATCTTTTCATCATACCAATAAATAGGGGCTGATGTAACATCCAACTATGGATTAGAAATGTAACCATATGAAACAACAGACTTTAACCGGCACCTCACACACCAAGAAGTCAACCGAATAGCGCCCCGCATACCTGCCTTCCCTCATCCACAACCGGATATTGGATGCCACAACCACTACAGGAATCGCCAGTGACTCGCTGGATGACGACCGATGAATGTAAAAACAGCACGAGGAGTCTGTCGGACTTGCGGCCGATTTGCGCCAAATCGGGCTGGCTGGTAGTAACCGCAATACACACCCCTACCCGTTGGGCAGGTGATGTCAAAATGGACAATCAGCCGTATCAACGCGTTCTGGCCCAATATCCGAATCGGTTGTCTATCGAACACAATCCCGCAAAACGAAAGATCCACAGAAGAGAATGATATTCGATTACCACTACACCCGAAACAGCCTTGCTATTCCACAGGTTGTCAGTAGGCATTATTGCCTTTGAACACGACCCGAAACGTTTTCAGAATGATTTTGAAATCCAGCGCAAGGGACCAGTGACGCAGGTAGTCGAGATCGTATCGAATGCGCTGTTCCATTTTTTCGACCGTTTCGGTCTCTCCACGCAGGCCATTGACCTGAGCAAGCCCCGTGATACCGGGTTTAACCTTGTGCCGAATCATGTATCCCTTGACGAGCTTACGATACATCTCATTGTGGGCGACTGCATGTGGCCTCGGACCCACGACGCTCATGCGCCCTTGCAACACGTTGATGAACTGCGGCAGTTCGTCCAGCGAGGTGCGACGTAGAAATGCGCCAAACCGTGTGACTCTGGGGTCATCTTTCTTGGCTTGATAGACCTGCTGACCATCTTCGCAAACCTTCATACTGCGAAACTTGTAGACCACGATCTCCTTACCATCCACACCATAGCGCCGTTGTTTGAATATCGCAGGGCCTGGAGAACCCAGCTTGACTCCAAGCGCAATGAGAATCATGAGGGGAAACGTCAAGGTGAGAATGAGGGTGGAAATGACGATATCACTACCACGCTTCAGCACTGCATTTACCCCATAGAACGGAGTATCGCACACGGCAACGGCTAACAGGCCATCAACATCCTCTGCCCGCGCCTGAATGAGATCGAACACGAAGATATCCGGCACGAAATAGATCGAGGCGGTAGTATCACGTAACTGATCCAGAAGATTTAGAATACGATCCTGATGGGTCATAGGCAGCGTCACGAAGATGGCGTCGATATGGTGCGCATTCACGTAGGCCGGTAGATCACCCAGGCGCCCTTTGAGTTTGTCTACACCAATAGGCCCTACACGGGAAGAAGCCCGGTCGTCGAATGCGGCCTCGAAAGTCATCCTCAGATACGGGTCCGTGTTGATACGTCCGATCAAGGCACGCCCCAAATCATTAACGCCCGCCAGCACAATCTTTCTCGGCGGACGACTAACAATCATCATCAGGGCCAACTGATTGACCGCCGATTCAACAAGGATAAGCACAAACGGCGTCACAAAAAACCACGTCAGCAGCATCTTGCGTGGATAGCGAAATAATTGGTCCGTCAATAATGCCACGAGTAATAGTGCCGTAGAGAAGAGCAACCAGGAAAACAGGATGTCCGACGCCTGTCGACGCATTACCACCCTGCCCCACTGATTTTTCTCAGGGAGGTCGAAAATGGTGAGCGCCAGCAGAAACGCAATAACCGCCAACGCGACATTGGAGCCCGACGAAGCGGGCTCACCGTAATACCACAGGGTACCCAGCAGTGTCGCCAGTGTAACCACCGGCGCCAACAGCCGATGTACCAACAACATCATCGGGTGATCAACTACCTTCGCATTTGTGTTAATACCTAACATCGGTATCTCGTAAATCAATTTCCTTGGGACAACCTTAATATTCGAGGTACTGCTTACGATTCTAATCTAGGAGTCTGTCGGGTTTAGGTAATCGTCGCGAGCATGGTGGGAAAGCGAGGCCAGTTTTTCTCGATTTTGAGGCGCATAGTGGGTCTACGCAACGAAAAATCGAGGAAAAATGGACCGCTTTCCCACCCGCGCAGTAGATTAATCCTAAACCCGACAGACTCCTAGATTGCTTTTGCGACACCGATCCATCCCCCAATGCATTAAATAAACTATCGGCAGACCGCTATCAAATTTAGCGGGTCATTAACAACCCGGCACTTTGTTGATTTGCTCGTGATACCAAGAGTCTGTCAAATCTAATCGATAGAAGCAAAAAAGCCACTGAGCGCGAATCAAATCAGCTTATTGAGCAAAATGAACAGTAGCCCCATAATAGTTAAGCGCCAAGTTAAACACGTACCCCTGTTATTTTCTGTTTCACAGCCCCAAAGCGTTCACATATCGTGCTTTCTTTTAGGGTTTACATTTACAGAGTGCCTGTAGATTAATCTCGTCGTCCCTTGCACATCTCGCTAGGCGAGACGCGCATACTTGAAAGGGGACGGGTTTAACTCGGTGCTTACCTATATAGTGGGATGCTCACTCTCCAAGGATTTGCAGCCGATCCGTGTTCGACTCAACATGCTCCCACGGTAAAGGCAATGGCACAACCAGCCCTGGATTGCATGTAACATAATGAAATAGCAAAAAAATTACAATATCCAGATCATTGAGTGAAGAAATTCATGAAAACGCATTTTTCATTATCATGTCAAAGCACTGGGTTGTCGCTACTGACGACAAACGGTCATGAGAAAGGATGCCGCAAGATAATGGTTTCCTTTCGATCCGCACCCGTAGAGATGATATCGATGGGGGTTTCACAAAGCTCCTCTATTTTCTTTAAATAGCGGCGCGCATTTTCCGGCAGGTCATCGAAATCCTGGATACCCGCCGTCGATTCTTTCCAGCCCGGCATCTCGATGTAGACGGGTTCGCAGCGCTCGAAACGATCGGCTCCAACGGGTGGCACATCCAACTCCTTGCCCTCCAGATTGTATCCGACGGCGACCTTCAGCGTCTCCATGCCATCCAATACATCCAGTTTGGTGATGCATATTCCGCTGACGCTGTTGAGCTTCATCGATCGCCGAAGGGCGACCGTGTCCAGCCAGCCACAGCGGCGTCTTCTTCCGGTTGTTGCGCCGAATTCGTTGCCTCTGTCGCCCAAATACTCACCATTGCGGTCAAACAGTTCCGTCGGAAACGGACCGGCCCCCACTCTCGTGGTATAGGCCTTTACGATTCCCAGCACATAATCCAGATCCCTTGGGCCCGTACCACTCCCGGCCGCGGCGCCGCCCGCGGTAGTGGTGGATGAGGTCACATAGGGATAGGTGCCATGATCGATATCGAGCAGTGCACCCTGAGCGCCTTCGAACATGACATTCCTGCCCTCGGCGCGAAGGCGATGGAGAATTCCGGGCACATCGTCCACCATCGGCGCAATCTTCTCGGCCATCGCCAGGCTTTCGTCGAGCACTCGCGCATAATCTACCGGCTCTACCTTGAAATAGTGCTGCAAAGCAAAGTTATGGTATTCCATCACCTCACGCAGACGTTCCCGGAAGCGTGCTTCATCGAGCAGTTCCCCCAGCCGGAGCCCCCGCCTCGACACTTTGTCTTCGTAGGCGGGACCGATGCCGCGACCGGTGGTCCCGATCGCCTTTTTCCCACGTGCCGCCTCGCGGGCGTGATCCAACGCCACGTGGTAGGGCAATATCAGCGGACATGACTCGCTGATCGACAGGCGTTCCGTGGCCGGGATACCGTTCTTCTTGAGCATCTGCAGCTCTTCCAGCAAGGCGGAGGGCGAGAGAACGACGCCATTGCCGATGAGACACTTGACGTCTTCACGTAACACGCCGGACGGGATCAGGTGAAGGACGGTCTTGTTACCGTCGATGACCAGCGTATGACCTGCATTGTGCCCCCCCTGAAAACGAACGACGGCGGCGGCTTCATCGGTCAGCAGATCGACGATCTTGCCTTTGCCCTCATCGCCCCATTGAGTTCCTACTACAACAACATTCTTACCCATATTCGTGCTCTTCTCTGTTGCCTCGCGCCAGTTGGGAGTGAAGCGGGACTATGCCCCACTCAGGACCCACATCCGCCCCTCCTGAACCAGCTTTCTGCTACACCCCATCTCCTCGGCTCCCCCGGTCTGTCCGGGCAGCGCTACCAGAACCTGCTCTCCCTGGGCACGCAACTCGGCAATCTTTTTCTGCAACGCCTCGTCCTCCGACCAGGGCGCATAGATTGCTCCGGGCCGGTGCTGCGTCGCATCCGGGACTGCCCCGGCCCGCAATAAGCGCTTGAGATCAGCGGAGAATCCGACCGCTGGTCGGGCACGCCCGAACACCCGCCCAATGCCGTCATAGCGACCACCCCGCGCAATTTCTTCTCCCTGGCCAGGTACGAAGGCCGCAAAGACGACGCCAGTCTTGTACCGGTATCCGCGCAGTTCCGCCAGGTCGAAATGCACCGGGACTCCGGGGAACGCCCGCGCCACCCTATCCGCCACCTGTTCCAGATAGTCCAACGCCGAGATCACATCTGGGGAGGCATCCGAAAGCTCCACGCGCGCCCGCTGCAAGGCATCCTCGCCGTTCAGGTCGGCCAGCGCACGCAGCATCCGGCCCATATTGGGTCGGAGACTCAGCTGTCCCAGTCGCTGATCGATTTCAGGAACCGCCTTGCGTTGCAAGGCGTCGAACAGTGCCGACTCCTGCCCGGCGTCGAGTCCCGCCTGCCTCGCCAGCCCCCTGAAAATGCCCACATGGCCAAGATCGAGGAAGGCCTCCGCAATGCCCACACAACGGAGGGTGCGCATCATCAACTGCACGATCTCCAGATCGCTTTCCACTCCTGAATGCCCATAGAGCTCAACGCCGATCTGCATCGGACTGCGACTGCTCGACAGTGCGCCGGGCCGGGTATGCAGCACCGTCCCGATGTAACACAGCCGGACCGGCACCCCGCGCCGCAGCCGTTGAGCATCGATGCGCGCTGCTTGGGGCGTCATGTCCGCGCGTATCCCCATCAGACGTCCACTCATCTGATCGGTCAACTTGAAGGTCTGGAGATCCAAATCCCCTCCGGTCCCCGTCAGCAGCGACTCCAGGTACTCGACGAAAGGGGGAATGATCAGTTCATAACCCCACGTGGCGTAGAGATCGAGCAACTCCCGCCGAACACCCTCCAGCCGCCACGCTTGGGGGGGAAGTACCTCGTCGATCCCCTCGGGAAGTATCCAGGGCTCGTTATGCATAGTGACCCAATTCAGTTGACCAGATACAGAAGCGCCAGGCCCGCCAACATGCTGACAAGCCCCGCGATCCGCAATGACCTGTCATCCTGTTGTGCAAACATTTCCATCGCTTTCCGCATACCGCGTGGATTCAGAAAAGGCAATATCCCCTCAATGACCATGAGAAGCGCCAGGGCAACCCCAAGTTTTTGCCACATCGAACCACCCATAAAAAAGCCGGGGTGACGCCCGGCCATCCACGCCCTGGGGCCAACGGACCGGCCGGCCACCAGAAAACCGCGATCTCCCGCCATTTTCCCAAACGGTGGCGTTTGTGTCCATGTCCGTATCCTGAACAGGGCGAAACAACCCCGGACCGGAGTTCAACAATCTGTCGCGTCAGAAGGGTACGACGGTGGGATCACTCAGATAGCGGGTCTCCCGACTTGCCTTTGAAGTAACGAAAGAATTCGGAATCAGGCTGGAGCACCATGATGTCTTTTCCTTGACTGAACACGGTCCGGTAGGCCTCCAGACTTCTATAGAACGAATAGAATTCATCGTTTTTCCGGAATGCCTTGGCATAGATCTCCGCCGCTTTGGCGTCTCCCTTACCGCGCAGTTCCTCGGATTCTTTGTAGGCATCAGCCAGAATAATGGTACGCTGCCGGTCGGCATCGGCGCGGATACGCTCCGCGGCCTCGGCCCCCTTTGCCCGCAAGTCGCGCGCCACCCGCTCACGCTCCGCCCGCATGCGTTCATACACGGAACTGCTCACCTCTTCGGGCAGATCGATCTGCTTCACCCGCACGTCCACGACCTCTACACCCAGCTCAGCCGCCTTCTCGTCCGCATCCTTACGCAACAACTCCATGATCTCCGAGCGTTCCCCGGACACGACTTCCTTGATGGTGCGCTTGCCAAACTCATTACGCAGGCTGGTATTGATTCGCTCGGCCAACAGACGCGCCGTCATCGCGGGATTGCCCCCCGTGGAACGGTAATACTGCGCCACATTGGATATTCGCCATTTGACGTAAGAGTCCACGATCACGTCTTTCTTCTCGATGGTCAGAAAGCGCTCTGGACGCGCGTCCAGGGTCTGAATCCTTGCATCGAACGTCTTGACATTGTTTAGGAGTGGCACCATGAAGTGGAGACCCGGCTCATAATCACTGTCCACGATCTTGCCAAGCCGCAGCTTGATCGCCGTCTCCCACTGATGCACCACAAATGCAGACGCATAGAGTATAAGCCCCAACGCCACCACGAGAGGCACCGCGAATTGTCTCAGCTTGTTCATCGCGTCCTCCTGCTCCGGGACACATCCCGCGTCCCCTTGGCCGGCGGCTTCCTCGACGAAAATGTCGATTCGGAAGGCAGGCGCGGACCATTATTGCTGGCAGAACCAAGCTTGCCCCCAAACATCTTATCCAACGGCAACATCATGAGGTTGTTACCTCCTTGCGTATCCATGAATACCTTGCGGGTGTTTGATAAAACATCCTCCACAGTATCCAGGTAGAGACGCTCCCGCGTCACCTTCGGCGCCTTTTCGTATTCCGTGAGAATGGCCAAAAAGCGGGACGTCTCACCTTCGGAATCCGCAATCACCTTTTTCCGGTAGGCCTTGGCGTCCGCGACACGACGTGCCGCCGCACCACGTGCCTTGGGCACAATCTCGTTGGCGTAGGCCTGCGCCTCGTTCTCCAGGCGCTCCTTGTCCTCCCGCGCCTTGATGGCGTCGTCGAAGGCGCCCTTCACCTCGTCCGGTGGCTTGGCGGGCTGCATGTTGACACTCATCGCCTCCAGGCCCGTATGGTAATTGTTCAGCAGTTCCTGAATCCGCTGCTTGATCCGTGCGGCAATGGAGCTGCGCCCTTCGGTGAGTACGAAATCGAGATCGCTCTTGCCGATGGTCTCCCTCACGGCCGTCTCCGTGGCGTCGCGGATGGTCTTGTCCGGCTGCTGGTCCTGGAAGAGGTAATCAGACGCGTCTTGGATACGGAATTGCACCGTCAGCTCCACATCCACGATATTTTCGTCACGGGTCAGCATTTCCGCCTTGTGACGAAGGGAGGAGACCTGGTCCACGTTGACCTTGATCACATCTTCGATGGGATAGGGAAGATGCCAATGGGGCCCCGGCTGAGTGACCTCCTTATAGGCGCCAAACCGCATGACGACACCGCGTTCCGCAGGCTCAACGATATAGATGCCGGTCGCCAGCCAGCCGAGCAGGATCACCCCCGCGATCAGGCCGATGCCGAGCTTCCCCGCACCCGAGGGTTTCCCTGATCCATCCCCTCCGCCGCCCGACTTGCGGCCACCAAACAAACCGCCCAGTTTCTCCTGGATATTGCGTACCACCTCATCCAGATCGGGGGGACCTTCGTTCCCCCCTTTCCCGCTCCAGGGATCCTTGTTACCACCTCCCGGTTCGTTCCAGGCCATGAATGACTCCAGCTATTGATTGACACTGTTGGCAGACCGCCGAAATCAGCATACTTTCGCGCAGTCCGCCCAAGCTTAATATGAACGGCGACAGCAAGTCGACCCGCAGCCCTTGACCACGTTCACGAGGACCTACCCGAAACAGGCGCCACAACCGCGCCGTCTTGCCGGCAAAACAGCCGGTCATTCTAGTGATCCCAACGGTGGGGAGCAAGCACAATACCCTGTTTTTGCCCCTTCATGGGGTGTGCGATCGCTGAAAGGCATCCGTTTTCTTTAAAAGCCGGTCGTAGACCCTCTGCTCGAACTCGACCTCCATCTCCCACCCGCCCTCATCCGTGGCCTGCTCGGACAATACGCGGGCGCTTTCGTACAAAAGGGCCCTCAGCCGGCCGTCGGCGGGTGGAAGCCTCAAGGTCTGGCGAACACAGTCGTGGTGGAAGAATTCATCCAGAACCTGCTGGAGCAGGTCGATCCCCTCCCCCGTTCGCGCAGAGAGCCAGACCCGCCGAATCCGATCGTCGGCATCCCGCTCGATATGGGGCGTCACACCATCAATCAAGTCGATCTTGTTATAGACCTCGATCTGGGGCACCTCGTGCGCACCGATCTGCCGTAGCACCTCCCGGACCTCCTGCTTACACTGACGGCGGCGCTCGCTGGCCGCATCCACCACATGCAGCAGCAAGGCGGCCGATGCAGTCTCCTCCAACGTGGAACGGAAGGCCGCCACCAGATCATGTGGCAGATGGCGGATGAAGCCGACAGTATCCGCCAGCACTAGCGTACCCGCTTCCGGCAGTTCCAGCCGCCGGAGGGTCGGATCGAGGGTGGCAAACAATTGGTCGGCTGCATAGACACCGGAGGAGGTAAGCCGGTTGAACAGAGTCGACTTACCGGCGTTGGTATAACCCACTAAGGAAACCGTGGGCACGGAGGCCCGATGCCGCGCGCGCCGCCCTTGTCCACGTTGCGTGGCCATCTTTTCCAGCCGGTGCCTGAGCTGGCTGATACGCTGACCGATGAGCCGGCGGTCCGTTTCGAGCTGGGTCTCGCCCGGCCCCCGCAGGCCAATGCCTCCCTTCTGGCGTTCCAGATGGGTCCATCCGCGTACGAGACGGGTGGAGAGGTGCCTGAGTTGGGCCAGTTCGACCTGCAGCTTACCCTCGAAGGAACGGGCCCGCTGGGCGAATATATCCAGAATGAGGCCAGTTCGATCCACCACCCGGCAACCGAATTCGCGTTCCAGATTACGCTCCTGACTGGGCGAGAGGGTGTGGTCCAGGATCACCACATCGGCTTCACAGGCCGCAATGGCGGACTTGATCTCCTGGGCCTTGCCAGCGCCCACGAGCAGACGGGGATCGGCGACGCGGCGGCGCGCCTCGATGATGCCTACCGCTTCAACTCCGGCCGATACCACCAGTTCGCGAAATTCATCGAGTTCACCGGGCTCCCGCTCCGCCGCCAGCTCGACATGTACCAGCAGCGCCCGTTCACCGCTTTCGGGACGTTCAAACATCAGCGCAACGGGACAACAGGCGCGAGACCCATTCGCCACCTCATGCCAACGCCCCGATCCGGATCAGAAGTTTCCAGGCTCAGGTTGACTCTCCTGCTGGGCCACGGGCAGCCGCACAGGCCGCGAAGGCACGACCGTAGAGATCGCGTGTTTATAGACCATTTGACTGACGGAGTTTTTCAGCAACACCACAAACTGGTCGAAGGACTCTATCTGTCCCTGCAACTTGATTCCATTCACCAGAAATATGGAAACGGGAATGCGTTCTTTACGCAAGGTATTCAGAAAAGGGTCTTGTAGGCTTTGCCCTTTGGACATGAATGGTCTCCTTGTTTTAGTTATGGACGACACAACTTCGTTGAGATTGCCGGTTTGCTCGCTGCCGGGGCCGGCTCCATCTACCCGCACAGCCTGGCATAACCCCTGTCAGGCCAGTGATGGAATTCTAGCATAACTTACCGGGGTACAACGCCTTCCGTGACACGCTCCTGAATCCACCCGTCAGGATCGCTCGCTTTATCGTCAACCTGGCGACACTATATGCCGCATTCAGGGCTCCGCCAGCCAATGGCCCTTCTTGCCGCGAACCGGCACACCACGGCTGAATACGGCATATGTTGCCGGGTGACTATTGGATCAAAAAGTCGGCCAGTCGTTCCGTGGCCTGTTCCACACATTGCGGACCTTCCTCCAGCCAGACCAGATCCTGCTCCGCGCGCAGCCAGGTAAACTGCCGCTTGGCCAGTTGACGGGTGGCGATGATGCCGCGCTCGATCATCTGTTCGCGGGTGAACTCTCCAGTGAGGTATTTCCACATCTGCCGGTAGCCCACCGCGCGCATGGACGGGAGGTCCGCAGTCATGCCTGGCCGTTCCATCAAGTGTGCCACCTCCGCCTCAAAACCGGCATCCAGCATCCCATGAAAACGCTGCTCGATGCGGCGGTGCAGGAGCTGGCGGTCACGCGGTGCGCGCGCCAGCTTCAGCAGACGATAGGGAAAGGACCTTGCACCGCCCCCGCGTTGCAGTTCCGAGAGCGGCCGGCCGGTCAGCATCCACACCTCCAGGGCGCGTTGGAGACGCTGGGGATCGTTCGGGTGGATGCGCCGGGCCGACACAGGGTCAACAGCCTGCAATCTGCGGTGCAGCGTCGCCCACCCCTCGACCGACGCCTGCGTTTCGATGGCCGCACGCACCGCAGGATCCGCCTGCGGCAACGGAGAGAGTCCCTGCTGCAAAGCGCGGAAATAGAGCATGGTGCCGCCTGTGAGGAGCGGGACACGGCCGGCGGTGGTGATAGCGGCCATCTCCCCCAGTGCATCCTCCCGGAAGCGGGCGGCGGAATAGGCCTCAGTGGGTTCACAGATGTCGATCAGTCGGTGCGGCGCCACCTCCAGATCTTCGGCCCGGGGTTTCGCCGTTCCAATATCCATGCCACGATAGACTTGGGCCGAATCGACGCTGACGATCTCCAATGGGAAACGGCGTGTCAGTTCGATGGCGAGTTCCGTCTTGCCTGACGCAGTCGGCCCCATCAGGCAGACTGCCGGGGGCAGCATCCTCATCAACGCCCCCGCAGAAACAACTGGTCGAGTTCTGCCATCCCGAGCCTGACCCACGTCGGCCGGCCGTGATTGCATTGGCCGCTGCGCTCGGTCCGTTCCATGTCACGCAGCAGGGCATTCATCTCGTCCAGGGTCAACCGCCGGTTGGCGCGCACCGAACCGTGGCAGGCCATGGTCGCCAGTACCCCGTCGATCTCCTCGCGGACCCGTTCGCTGGCGCCATAGGTGTTGAGATCTGCCAGCACGTCTCTCAACAGCCGTTCCGCATCGGCCTGTTGTAACAATACCGGTACGGCCCGCACCACCAGGGTTTCGGCGCCCATGCGATCCACTTCCAGTCCAAGCGACGCCAGGACCTCCCGAGCGGACTCGGCGAGATCCGCCTCCTGCGAGGAAACCGCCACGGTGACGGGAACCAGTAGCGGCTGACTGCGGATGCCCTGTTCGGCAGTCGCCGCTTTCAAACGCTCGTAGGTGATCCGTTCATGGGCCGCGTGCATATCGACCAGGACCAGCCCATCGGCCGCCTGGGAGAGGATGTAGATCCCATGCAGTTGTGCCAATGCATACCCCAAAGGGGGGACATCGGCACCCTCTTCCGCCGCGACCGCGGCAACCGGCCCTGGCGATGGAGGCCGCTGCATGTGGAAGGCCGCCTGATAACGGGCGCCACGCTCTTCCACGCTGAGTGGCATCGCGTGTTGCCGCGGAGGCGTGGTCGGCCGCGGAGCCACACGGGTGGCAGGCGGTTCGGGTGCAGTATCGCTCACCGGCAGCGACTCGCCCGGCCGCTCTCCCGCCAGCGCCCGACCAAGGGCGCGGAACAGAAAGTCGTGCACCATCCGCCCCTCCCGGAACCGCACCTCGTGCTTGGTGGGATGCACATTGACATCCACCGCCGCGGGATCGAGGCTCAGATAGAGCACATAGATCGGGTGCCGGCCATGATAGAGCACGTCGCGATAGGCTTGGCGGATAGCATGGGTCACCAGCTTGTCACGGACCATACGGCCATTGACATAAAAGTATTGCATGTCCGCCTGGCTGCGGGAGAAGGTGGGCCGGGCGACCCAGCCGCTGAGTTGTAATCCGGCGGCCGCGTGGTCCACCGTAATCAGATGTTCCGGTGTTGCCGCGCCGAGCACCTGCGCCAACCGTTGATGCCGACGTTCGGGGCGATCCGCCACCGGCAGCTCCAGCACCGCCCGGCCATTGTGGGTGAGCCGGAACGCCACCGAGAACCAGGCCAACGCCAGCCGCTTCACCACCGTCTCGATATGGCCGAATTCGGTCTTTTCAGTGCGCAGAAACTTGCGCCGGGCCGGCGTGTTGTAGAACAGGTCGCGCACCTCCACGGTGGTGCCAACGGGATGTGCCGCAGGGGCCGGCGCCTCGCTATCACCCCCTGCGGCAGGCGTGATGCGCCAGCCTGCCTCCGCACCCGCCTCCCGTGAAAGGATCGTCAATCGGGAGACCGAGGCAATGCTCGGCAACGCCTCGCCCCGGAACCCCATGCTGATGACCCGCTCCAGATCGTCCAGGCTGGCCACCTTGCTGGTGGCATGGCGGGCCAGGGCGAGAGGCAGGTCTTCCGGCGAGATGCCGCACCCGTCATCCCGTACCCGCATCAGCTTGACGCCCCCGCGCTCCACCTCGATGTCGATCCGCGTGGCACCTGCATCGAGGCTGTTCTCCACCAGCTCCTTGATCACCGACGCGGGGCGCTCTACCACCTCGCCGGCGGCGATCTGGTTGACCAACTGGAGGGGTAAGGCGTGGATCTTTGTGGGCATCGGCGAGCAGGCGGCACCCGGCCGCCTCATCAGGTAAGAAGATCAGCGCGATATTGTGCCACCGGACCAACGCAACGGCCAGTCGCGGGGCGCGTCGGCGGTTCAGCTCCTGGGAATACGCAATACCTGGCCGATACGGATTCGGTCGTCACGCAAGCCATTGACACGCCGCAGTTCACCCAGCCCGATGCGGTATTGCTGGGCAATGCCGGAGAGGGTCTCCCCGCGGTGGATGACATGGCGTTTGGACGCATTCTTCGCCAACAGCGTGCCCGGCGGCGGATAGCGGCGGAAATAGCTCCGGATGCCCTGCATCATCGCCTTGGCCAGGCGCGCCTGGTGGCGAGGATCGCGCAGACTGCGCTCCTCGGTGGGGTTGGAGATGAAAGCCGTCTCGACCAGGAGGGAAGGAATATCGGGGGATTTCAATACCACGAAGCCCGCGCGCTGGACATTCGGCTTATGCAACTTACCGACCTGCCTCAGGCTCTTCAGTACTTCCTTTGCCGCATCGGCGCTCACCTGCATCGTGGCGTTCTGCGCCAAATCGAGCAACACGGTGCGCAGCACCTCGTCCTTGTCCGCCAGTTCGACCCCTCCGATGAGGTCCGCGCTATTCTCCCGTTTCGCCAGCCACCGGGCAAATTCGCTGGAGGCGCCCCGGTGCGAGAGGGTATACACCGAAGCCCCCCGCACGCTGCGATCCTCCTTAAAGGAATCCGCATGGATGGAGATGAACAGGTCCGCCTTTGCCTGACGCGCCCGCTCGATGCGCTTGCGCAGACCGAGGTAATAATCCCCATCACGAATCATGACGGGCCTCATCCCCGGCTCCTTGCGGACCAGCACGGCCAGCTTACGCGCGATGCGCAACACCACGTCCTTCTCCTGGGTTCCATGCGGCCCCCGTGCCCCGCCGTCTTCACCGCCATGCCCGGCGTCGATGGCGATCACCACATCCCGCGCCGCCTGCTGGACATCGGCGGCGCTTCTCACGGCCTTCTTGCTCTTCTGGTTGCGCGGATAGAGGTCCACCACCAAACGATGCCCGTACCGCTTGTTGGGCTTGAGAGGAAAACTCCTGGGCTTGGCCGCCGCCGCAAGGTCCACCACGACGCGGAGCACGCCATTCTTGCGCTTGGCGCCGCGGATCTTCTTGATCAACTTGTTCCCGGCAATGCGCGGAAAGGAGGCACCCATCCGGGTGTTTTTGAAATCGATCACCAGACGATCGGGCTTCGACAGACCGTAGATGGTATGGGAGAGAGGGGCCGAAGAATCGAATACCAAACGCACGTGGTCCGGCGCCGTCCACAAGCGAACTCCGGAGATTTCCGTAGTCTGCGACCAGACAGGATAAGCAAGGATCAACAACAGAAACGCGATCAGCCTTTTCATTGTTTATAACCCCGGAGAGAGCGACCCCATAGACGAACAGGTTCTTATCTGAATCCACCGAAGCGGCGTAGGAACCAGTGTCCTAAAAAATAGCACTACCGAAATATTAATTCCAGCCTTTTCTGTTAGATAGGATAAAATTCTTAAAACAACTCTAACAGGCTTCCAATGCCTTCAACAGCGCCTCGCCCCGCGCTGACGAGGCCTCCAGGGTGAGTCGCCGCCCACCGTGTTCGAAAGCGATACGGATGACGATATCTGCCGGCGGCAACATGCCCTGCCCCCTTTCCGGCCACTCCACCAGCAGCACCGACTCAGGCGCGAGCAGGTCGCGCAGACCGATGAACTCCAGTTCCTCGGGGTCCCCGAGCCGGTAGAGATCCAAATGGTAACAATGCCGGCCGGCGACATCATAGGGTTCGACCAGTGTATAGGTGGGACTCTTCACCCTTCCCTTGTGTCCGAGGGCATGCAAAAAGCCGCGCACCAAGGTGGTCTTGCCCGCGCCGAGGTCCCCCCGGAGGAAAACCACTCCCCCTCCCGATAGCGCCCGGGCAAGACATCCACCCAGCTCCGCCTGTTCGGCTTCCGAGGTCGCGCACAGTTCACGTTTCATACCGAAGAGGGATTGAGCAACGTTCTCAGATGCGGCAGCAGATCGCTGGCGAGCATGCCGCGTTCACCCCGCGCCGCCGCCCTGTCCGCCGCCGCTGCATGAAGGCATACCCCCAGGGTAGCGGCCTCCTCCGGCCCAAATCCCTGGGCCATCAGCGCCGCGATGATACCGGTCAGCAGATCACCCATGCCGCCGGTGGCCATGCCCGGATTGCCCTCTGAGCAGACCGCCGGGGGACGATGCCCCTCGCCCTCGATCAAGGTCCCTGCCCCTTTCAGAACGACGGCGCCACCGAAACGGCGCTGGAGGTCGCCCGCGGCCTTGAACCGGTCGGCCTCGATCGCGGCAGCCTCACATCCCAGCAGGCGCGCCGCCTCGCCAGGATGGGGCGTCAGCACCCAATCATAGCGGTGAAACGCATCATGGGCCAGCAGATTGAGGCCGTCGGCATCGACCACCATCGGCAGGCCGCTCTCCATGGCCTCCCGATAGAGCCCCATCGCCCAGGCGTCCTGTCCCAGACCCGGCCCCAGCGCCACCACCGTTGCCCGTTTCAGGAGCGGACGCAGGTCTTCCGCGGTCCCGACGCCATGCACCATGAGTTCCGGCCGGCCGGCGTTGAGCACCGCCGCGTGGTCAGGATGGGTCGCAATCGTGGTCAACCCCGCGCCACCGCGTGCCGCCGCCTCCCCCGCCATACGCGCCGCACCCGCGAAACCGGGCGCGCCACCTACCACCAGCACGTGGCCAAACTGCCCCTTGTGGGCATTGCGCGGACGGGGCTCGAGCCGCGTCGCCTGCTGCACCCAGTCGACCCGGCGGGCGGAGAGGATCTGGGTGGCATACACCCGGGCTGGCACCTCCAGGGCATCGAAATGGATCTCGCCACAACACTCCCGGCCGGCGCCGGTGAACATACCCCGCTTGAGACCGATGAAACTGATGGTCGCAGAGGCCTTCACCGCCACCCCCATGACGCACCCGGTATCCGAATGCAGGCCGGAGGGGATATCCACCGCGAGCACCGGAGCCCGGTGATCGTTGATGGCCTGCAACGCCGCGCCCCAGGCGCCTTCCACGTCCCGCTCCAGGCCGGTGCCCAGCACCGCGTCCACCACCACATCCGTGGCGGGTGGGATCACATCGAATGGATGCACCTCTCCTCCGGCATCCCGATAGGCCTGCGCCATGCGTAATGCGTCTCCCTTCAGTTTCCGGGGGTCCCCCAACTGCAACAAATGCACCTTGAGCCCGGCCTCGCGCGCCCGCCGCGCCACCACATAGCCGTCCCCGCCGTTATTTCCGATGCCGCATGCCACGGTCACCACCCGCGCCTCCGGCCAGCGCCGGTGCAGCAACTCGAACACCGCCTGCCCCGCCCGCTGCATGAGCGTCTCACCGGGAATCGAGAACTGTTCGATGGCGCAGCGATCCAGCGCCCGTACCTGCTCTGCGGTATATAGGGCATAGGGAAGCTGATCGATCAAAGGGGTGACGCGGTGCATGATGGAAACCCGTTGGAGAAGCCGGTCTCAATGATATAGTCGGGACCCATGCCGATGCCAGAGAAACAGATTGAACCCGCCATCCTCGCGAACCGAATCAAGGAGATGGCGCGGAAACTGGGTTTTCAGCATGCCGGAATCGCCCCGATCCGGCTGGAGGAGGCCGAACACCGTTTGCAGAAGTGGCTGGAACGCGGCTATCACGGGGAGATGGAGTACATGGCCCGCCACGGCACCAAACGGAGCCGGCCGGCGGAACTGGAGCCTGGCACCCTGAGCGTGATCTCGGTGCGCATGGATTACCTCCCGGAACCCTTGGCGCACAGCGAGGCGCAATGCGCTTCCCCGGGGGCCGCCTTCATCTCCCGTTACGCCTTGGGTCGTGATTACCACAAGCTGATGCGCAAACGCTTGCAGCGGCTGGCCAACCGCATTGCGGAACAGATCGGCCCCTTCGGTCATCGGGTGTTCGTCGACTCCGCGCCGGTGCTGGAGAAAGCACTGGCGGAGCAGGCGGGACTGGGGTGGATCGGCAAACATACCCTGCTGCTCAACCGGTCGGCGGGCTCCTGGTTTTTTCTCGGTGAGATCTACACCGACCTGCGGCTGCCTCCCGACACCCCAAGCGGCGCCCATTGCGGCCGCTGCGATGCCTGCATGCGAATCTGCCCCACCCAGGCGATCGTCGCCCCCTATCAACTGGATGCGCGCCGCTGCATCTCCTACCTCACCATCGAGTTGCATGGCGCCATTCCGCTGGCGTTCCGGGCGGCTATGGGCAACCGGATCTTCGGTTGCGACGACTGCCAGCAGGTCTGTCCGTGGAACCGGTTCGCCCGACTCACACAGGAACAGGACTTCCTGCCACGTCACGGCCTCGACGGTGCCGGGCTGGTCGAACTCTTCGAATGGGACGAGGCGACCTTCCTGAAACACACCGAAGGCTCCGCCATCCGCCGCCTGGGCCACGAACGCTGGCTACGCAACATCGCCGTGGCGTTGGGCAATGCACCAACTGCGCCGGCAGTCGTGACGGCGTTGGAGAAACGGCGCGACCACCCCTCGGCGCTGGTGCGTGAACACGTGGCCTGGGCGCTGGCACGGCATTCGCGCCCGTGATCCGGCCAGGATGCCGGCAAACCACGCCGCTGTTTCAGGGCAACCGCAGGAAATAGTCGCGGTAGTAACGCAGCTCGGCGATGGAATCGCGGATGTCATCGAGCGCCAAGTGCTTCGACTTCTTGCTGAACCCGCTGGCCAGTTCCGGCGCCCAACGGTTGGCCAGTTCCTTGAGGGTGCTCACATCGAGGTTGCGGTAATGAAACCAAGCCTCCAGCTTCGGCATGCAGCGGGCCAGGAAACGGCGGTCCTGACAGATGCTGTTCCCGCACATGGGTGACTTGCCCGCCGGCACCCAGCGGGCAAGGAATTCCAGGGTCTCTCGTTCCGCCTGGGCCTCGTCCACACGGCTGTCCCGCACCCGCTCCGTCAAACCGGAATTGCCATGCTGCGTGCGGTTCCATTCATCCATCGCCTTCATCACCTCCTTCGGCTGGTGGATGGCGAGCACCGGTCCCTCCGCCAGGATCGTGAGGCTGCTGTCGGTGACGATGGTGGCAATCTCGATAATGCGATCGTTGTCCGTGTCCAGCCCGGTCATCTCAAGATCGATCCATATCAGATTGTTGGGGTCCTGTGCCATGCCGCCTCCTCCGCTTGATGAATCCGCCCATTCTAGCAAAGCCACCCGAGAGACGAATGAAAACTTGATAGAATGCGGCACGCGACTACGGAACGAGACGGATCATGCACCCATTTACCTACCTTTTCCTCGCCGCCTTGACTGCGGGCGTGGGGCTCCAGTGGTGGTTGTTGCAGCGGCAACAGCGGTATGTGGCGGCTCACCGTGACCGAGTGCCTGTTTCCTTTGCCGACCGCATCAGTCCCGACGATCACCGCAAGGCGGCCGACTATACGCTGGCGAAGATCCGCATCGCCCGCTGGGATATCCTGCTCGACGCAGTGGTATTGCTTGGCTGGACCTTGGGCGGCGGGCTTTCGTGGCTGTTTCGCGTGTGGCAGCCATGGGGTCTGTCCCCGCCAGTCACGGGCGCGCTTTTCATTCTGTCTGTGTTTCTGATCAATGGCCTGATCACGCTTCCGCTCTCCGTCTGGCGAACCTTCGGCGTGGAGGCGCGTTTTGGCTTCAATCGCACTACGGTGAAACGCTTCATCACGGATCTGCTGTTACAGACTGGGTTGGCCGCGGTGCTCGGTGGCCCTCTCCTGTGGCTGCTCCTGTGGCTCATGGACCACGCCGGAACACTCTGGTGGCTGTGGGCCTGGGCCGTATGGATGGGCTTCTCGCTGTTCATGCTGTGGCTGTTTCCGGTGGTTATCGCACCGCTGTTCAACAAATTCACCCCCCTCTCCGACGCTCCCTTGCGCGACCGCATCCAGCGTCTTCTGGAGCGTAATGGATTTCATGCCAAGGGGGTGTTCGTGATGGACGGCTCCCGCCGCTCGGGACACGGCAACGCCTACTTCACGGGCCTGGGGCGTAACAAGCGCATCGTCTTCTACGACACCCTGCTGGAGGGGCTGACCCCGGAAGAGGTGGAGGCGGTGCTGGCCCACGAACTGGGACACTATAAACACCATCACATCCGCCAGCAGTTGTTTCTCACCGCCTTCCTTTCCCTGCTGGGACTGGCCCTCCTCGGCTGGTTGGCGCAACAGCCATGGTTCTACAACGGACTGGGGGTGTCCGAAATGAACAACGCACTGGCGCTCATTCTGTTCATGTTCGTGACCCCCGTCTTCACCCGTTTCTTCGAGCCGGTGATGGCATGGCTGAGCCGCCGGCATGAATTCGAGGCCGATGATTTCGCCGCCTCCCAGGTGAACGCGGAATCCCTTGTGCATGCGCTGGTCAAACTTTACAAGGACAATGCCAGCACACTGACGCCGGATCCCTTGTACGCCGGTTTCTACTACAGTCACCCGCCGGCCGCCGTGCGCATTGCCCACTTATCGGCTAAGATGAATGCGTAATCCATCAGGGAGAAAACCTATGAATCTACGGGTCATTATCGGCATCGCCGCCATATTCACCCTAAACGGGGCCGCGCTTGCGGCTAACCCCCACGAGGGCAAGGTGCTGACCGACAAGAACTGTTATCAGTGCCATGGCACCGAGGTCTACACGCGCAAGGACCGCAAGGTGACCAGCCGCCCGGGCTTGACGAAACAGGTCCAACGTTGTGAACAGGCATTGGGCCTGACTTGGTTCGACGACCAGATCGAGAACGTGGCCGAGTACCTCAACCGGGATTTCTACAAGTTCAAGTAGCCTTGTCTGCATCCCGAGACACCCGCCATGACGCCGGCACGGGCCATCCGCCCTGCCGGCTGTTTTTTATCGAGGAATGAGCAAGCGCCGCCTCTCCCAGCGCCAGAAGGCGCGCATCCGCAAGATCCAGGAGCGACGGCGCCAGCGGCTCGCGACCCGGGTGAAACAACAGCTCGCCACGGCAGACGACGACACCCCCCGCAAGGGCCATGTGGTGGCCCGTTATGGCGCCAACCTGGCAGTAGAAGATGCAAAGGGACGTGTCCACCACTGTCTGTCACGCCAGAACATCGGCGACATCGTCTGCGGCGATCGTGTGGTGTGGCAGCCCACCTCTCCCGGCAACGGTGTGGTCACCGCCCTGCTGGAACGTGACACCGTTCTCAGCCGTCCCGACTTCACCGGCCGCGAAAAGCCGCTGGCGGCTAACGTCACCCAGTTGGGGATCGTGGTCGCCCCCGCCCCTGCCCCCAGCGAATACCTCATCGACCAATACCTGGTCGCCGCGGAAACGGCGGGCATCCGCCCCCTCGTCGTGGTGAACAAGAGCGACCTCCTCGACGACGACGCACGCGCGGGACTGGAGACGCGCCTTGCCGTCTATAGGCGCATCGGCTATCCCGTGATATTTGTCAGCGCCACCGCGCAGCATGGGCTCGACGCCCTGGTGGACCGGCTCAAGGGAGAGACGGGCATCCTCGTGGGCCAGTCGGGGGTGGGCAAATCGTCCCTGATCCAGGCTCTGCTGCCGGATCGGGAACTCCAGATCGGTGAGTTGTCGAAAGCCACCGGCTTTGGCCGTCACACCACCTCGGTCACCACCAGTTACCACTTGCCAGGCGGTGGCAGGCTGATAGACTCCCCCGGCGTGCGCAGCTTCCGTCTGGGCCGCATCGACCGTCAGACGCTGGAACAGGGTTTCCGCGAGTTTCGCCCCTTTCTTGGCCGGTGCCGCTTCAGCGACTGCCGCCACCGGGAGGAACCGGGCTGCGCCCTGAAACAGGCGATAACAGAGGGCGAGATAGACCCCCGGCGCTTCGAAAACTACCAGCACATGGCAGCACAACTGCCGAAGAATCACGGCAAGGGCAGAATAGAACAATGAACTACTGGCTGATGAAATCCGAACCCGATGTCTACGGCATCGACCACCTCGCCGCCGAACCCGGCCAGACCGACCACTGGGACGGCGTGCGCAACTACCAGGCACGCAACATGATGCGCGACCAGATGAAGGTGGGTGACCAGGTATTCTTCTACCACTCCAATTGCAAGGAGCCGGGCATCGTCGGCATCATGGAGATCGCCCGCGAGGGCTATCCGGACTTCACGGCCTGGGAGGATCCCGAGGGCAAATATTATGATCCCAAGAGCGATCCCGACAACCCGCGCTGGTACATGGTGGACGTGCGCTACGTGCGCCATCTGAAGCGCATCATCACCCTGCGGGAGCTGAAGCAATATGCAGATGGAGAACTGGCCGACTTCCCCCTGCTACGGCGTGGCAACCGGCTCTCCATCATGCCCGTGACAAAGACCCAATGGGCCTTCATCCTCGGTCTGGAATAACCCGTAAACGCCGGGGGAACCCTGCCTCCGGAACTCGATAGAATCCGAATAGCGAACAACAATCAGAGGAGTCATTCGTGGACGAAAAACTAGTAGACGTCGCCATCATCGGTTCTGGCAGCGCCGGTCTCTACGCCCTGAGCCAGGTCCGCCCTTCCGGCAAGAGCTTCGTGCTGATCAACGGCGGCGAGCCGGGCACCACCTGCGCCCGGGTGGGCTGCATGCCGTCCAAGGCGCTGATCCAGGTGGCGGAGGACTTCCACCGCCGCACGCACCTCGGCCGCTACGGCGTCGACGGCCACGAAGGACTGACCCTCAATGCGAGCGAGGCGATGGAGCACGTTCAGGACCTGCGCGACACCTTCGTCGACCGGGTGCTGAGCAACAGCACCGACACCCTGGGCGACGCCTTCATCGAGGGCTACGCCCGCTTCGTGGAGCTGCACACCTTAGAGATCGACAATGGCCAACGCATCACCGCCCAGCGCATCATTATCGCCACCGGCTCGCGGCCGGTCGTGCCCGGGGCGTGGGAGCGATTCGGCGACCGCATCCTCACCACCGACACCCTGTTCGAACTGGAAGACCTGCCCAAGTCCCTGGCCGTCGTCGGCCTCGGCGTCATCGGCCTGGAACTGGGCCAGTCCATCGCCCGGCTGGGAGTCGACGTCACCGGCTTCGACTTGGCGGAGACCATCGGCGGCACCCAGGATCCGGAGGTAGGCAAGGCCGCCGTCGAGATCATCGGCAAGGAGTTTCCCCTCCACCTCGGTCACCCCGTAGAGATCGAGGAGGAAGGCGATCACCTTCGGGTCACCGCCGGTGAACATTCGGTCGTCGTGGAGAAGGTGCTGGCCAGTCTGGGCCGCACGCCCAACGTGGACAACCTGGGTCTGGAGAACACCGGCGCCCCACTGGACGAACGCGGCATCCCCGTCTACAACCCCAACACCCTGCAGATCGGCGACCTGCCCTTGTTCATTGCCGGCGACGTCACCGGCGACCGCCCCATCCTCCACGAGGCGGGTGACGAGGGGCGCATCGCGGGCCACAACGCGGTGAGCGACGAAATCCACGCCTTCCGCCGCAAGACCCCCATCGCCATCAACTTCTGCGACCCCAACATCGTCGCCGTCGGCCAGCGCTGGAACGAACTCGACCCGTCCGCCACCGCCGTGGGCGAGGTCCGGCTCGCGCCGGTGGGCCGCGCCCTCATCATGGGCAAGAACCGGGGCGTCATCCGGGTCTATGGCGACAAGGCCAGCGGCCGCATCCTCGGCGCCGAGATGATGACCCCCCACGGCGAAAACCTCGCCCACCTGCTCAACTGGGCCATCGAACAGGGTCTCACCGTCGGCAGGCTGTTGCGCATGCCTTTCTACCACCCGGTGATCGAGGAGGCCCTGCAGGCCGCCCTCTACGACCTCTATGGCAAGGTGGACGCCAAGAATGCGGGACCGATCACCGAGTTGGACATGCTCGACGAATAAAAGACCGATTGAATTACTTGGGATTTACGCTATAAGTACCCTTAAAGGCACTTGGCGGGTTTAATCCGACAGGTGCCGGACGGGTCCTGAAGTGCACGGGCCACCTCATCCACCGAACGAGGTAAGGAACATGGCAATCAGCGACACCAATGTGGTACTGCATGTCAACGAAGAACTGGGCGACCACCAGGTTCACGAGATCGAACGCCGGCTGGCCGACGAAATGGGCGTCCTCTGCGCCTGTGTCAACGAGCGCGCCCGCCATCTGTGGATCATCGACTACGACCCAGAGGTCACCTCCTCCACGGACGTACTGCACAAGCTGCGGAGACAGGGGCTGCACGCCGCCCTGGTGGGCGGGATCTGAGACCTCCTTTCCCGCTCCCGGCGGATCGAAGAGTGTGTTCGATGACGTAGGGGGGTGTGTGCCACATCACCCCTCTGTCAACGGCTCGAACAGCACATTCAGATCCTCGTCCGTCAGTTGATACGACGCGCCCTTGCCCTTGCGGTAGACGCTTTCGGCGAGGGCCTTCTTTTTCTCCTGCAACGCCAGAATCCTCTCCTCCACCGTCCCTTCAGTGAGCAGTTTGTAAACGAACACGGGCTTGTCCTGGCCGATGCGGTGAGCACGGTCCATGGCCTGGGATTCGGCAGCGGGGTTCCACCAGGGATCATAGAGGATCACGGTGTCGGCGGCGGTGAGATTGAGGCCGACACCCCCCGCCTTGAGGCTGATTAGGAAGACATCCGCCTCGCCTTGAGTGAAACGCCGGATGGCCTCGTCGCGCTTGCGGGTCTGGCCGGTGAGCTTGGAATAGCGAATGTTGCGGGCGCCGAGTTCCTTTTCGATCAGGCCGATCATGGTGGTGAACTGGGAGAAGAGGAGGATACGCCGGCCCTCTTCCAGCATCTCCGGCAGCAGACCCATGAGCATCTCGAGTTTGGCCGACTGTTTGACCTTCGCCGCGGCCTTGAGCTTCACCAGCCGCGGATCGCAGCAGACCTGGCGCAGTTTGAGCAAGGCATCCAGGATGGTGATGTGGCTGCGCGCCAGCCCTTTCGAGGCCACGGCGTCGCGCACCTTTTTCTCCATCGTCAGGCGGATCGATTCATAGAGCCCCGCCTGCGCCTTGCCCAGTGGGACGTTGCGGACGATCTCGGTCTTCTTCGGCAGGTCCTTTTCCACCTCGTCCTTGCGCCGCCGCAGCATGAAGGGCGCCACGCGGCGGGCAAGCCGCGCCTGCACGCCGGTGTCGCCGTTTTTCTCGATCGGGGTCCGATACAGTCGGGAAAAACTCTTCTGGTCGCCGAGGAACCCCGGCATGAGAAAATCGAACTGGGTCCAGAGTTCGCCCAGGTGGTTCTCCATCGGCGTGCCGGTGAGGCAGAGACGTTGATCCGCCTTGATCCGGCGAACGACCTGCGCCGCCTGAGATTTGGGATTCTTAACCACCTGCGCCTCGTCCAGCACCAGGATGGAGTAGCGTTGCTCCAGTAACGCCTCATGGTCGCGAGGCAACAGCGGATAGGTGGTGAGCACCAGATCATGCGCGCCGATGTGCTGGAAATGGCGGCGCCGTCCGGGACCGTGCAAGAGCAGCACCTTCAACGTCGGGGTGAATTGCGCCGCCTCCCGCTGCCAGTTCCCCATCAGGCTGGTGGGGGCAATGACCAACGCCGGCCCGGACAGCCCCCCACGCGCCTTCTGACTGGCGAGGAAGGCCAGGGTCTGCACCGTCTTGCCCAGTCCCATATCATCGGCGAGGATGCCACCCAATTCATAGTCGTGCAGAAAATGAAGCCAGTCGTAGCCTTTCTTCTGATAATCACGCAGTTCGCCGTTAAAGGCAGGCGGCGGATCGACCGGTTCGATCCGCTTGAAGTCGCGTAAGCGGCGGCCCAGGCTGCGCAGCCGCTCACCTCCGCGCCAGGCCACATTGCTGTTGTCTTCCAGTTCGGCCACCCGCGCGGCGTCGAATCGGGACATGCGCAACGCTTCGCCCTGGGGCGGTTCGCGATCGAAGAGTTCGACGATGGTCTGGATCCAGGGCCGAATCCGCTCGCCCGGCACGGCGAGGTACTGATGTTTCCCCAGCGGCACATGCACCGTCTCGGGCAGATCGTCTGGCTCATAGGCCTCCAGCACCGGTCCCAACAGGGGCAGCAACGGCATCCGCCGGCCCTCTACCTCCACGTCCAGACTCATGGAGAACCAGCCGCCGTCGCCCTCTTCCGCCAGCTCGCCCCACCATGCGTCCGCTTCGTAGAAGCCGAGCTGGAAGGAGGCGTCATATTGGATGCGCCAGCCCTCCCGTTCCAGTTGCGGCAGATATTCCTCGACCATGCGCTTCCAGCGCGCCACGCTGTCCAGCAGCGTCCCATCCCCCGGCACATAGAAGGCCACATCGCCGCTGTCCTGATCCACCAACGGTTCGCAGCCCCACGCCTCCAGCCGTTGAAGCGCCTGAACCTCCTGCTCAAGCTCGCGTGCGATCCGCACCAACCCGCCCGCCTCCTCCAGCGTCACCTGCTCCATCAAAGGCAATGGCGCCACTCTGTACCCTTGATAGTCGAAGCCGATACGCATCACATGAATCTCGCCACCTTCCATCGGGGTTCGAAACAGGTCCAGCACCGGGACCGGCGCCACCCCGCCGATCTCCCGGGTCTCCAGCTCCACGGGCGGTGGGATGGCAAGATCCGGATAACGCAGCAACAGTTCGCGGCTGAATGTCGCCGCCACCTTCTCGTTCAATGTCGGGGCGGCCAGCAACTTGGCCAGTTGTCCAGTGGTAAACGCCCCGATATCCAGCGCACCCACGGCGTGGGTCTTGGGATCGAGATAGAACGGTGGCTCCACCAGCAGGATCAGGCCCGGGGGTTGGACTCCCACCTCGAGGTGCAGCCCCCCGTCCTGTTCGCGTTGCCATGACAATGCCAGCGGCCGTATCTCATCGGACCATTCGAGCGCCGCGCCTTCCTCGGCCTCCCGCCAGTAGCACCGACCGGTGGCCAACATGCGCAACAGCGCGATCCCTCCCGTTGCGCCTTGTACCGGATGATAGTTCCAGACATCACCCCGGCTCACCTCAAGGAGATTGATGATATCCACGTCCTCGGCGGTCAGGTACCGGGGCCGGTTGTAAGATGAGGTCAAACGATAGTATTGCACCTTACGGGGCTTGGTCAGGCCCCCGTGCTTCTTGGTGCGCAACAGCCTGTATTCGATGCGGATCCGCCCGGGCGCCGAACCGGGCTGCAACAGATAGACCAGAAAATCGTCCCGCGGCCCCGGCGCTTCCTCCTTTTCGCCGCCGGCTTCCACCAACTCGGACAACCAACCCAATGCCACCGAAGGGGAAGGGTTGAGCCAATTCCCGGCGACATCGATGAATTTCAGGCAGGCCGCCGCCACATGTTTGCAATTGTAGGTCATCGGACAACTGCAATGACCTTCGATACTGACCTCATCGCCAAACCACTCGATGGCAATCTCCTGTCTGTAGGGCGTGCCCCGGGAGCCGCCGACCTTTGCCTTGAAGGTGATGCTGTCCCCGTCTGCGTCAGATTCGATGTCGGAAATCTCCAGTACCCGACCGGTGTTGTAATAGCCCAGTCCCCGAGTGTAGTACGTGTTCCCACACTCGGAGCGGATGTCGCCGCGTTTCAATGGTTTCATAGGGAAGATGTGCGCTGACAGGATACTTTGGTAACGACACGCATTATACGGGAAAAAGCGCGGTGTCGATCCAACCTTCCACCATTGGTGTCTTCATTGAATATGGTAGACTCGAAGCAGGTGCATCAAAGGCGCGTCCATGTCCTCCCTCGACGAGATCCGGCGGCTTCAGTCCCACGTCAACCAAAGCATACTGGGCCAGGAAAGACTGGTCGAACGGCTGATCATTGCCTTGCTGGCGGACGGCCATCTGCTGGTGGAGGGGGTGCCGGGGGTAGGCAAGACCTCTGCCATCAAGACCCTCGCCGGCGGGCTCGAAGGCGACTTCCACCGAATTCAGTTCACCCCCGACCTGCTGCCGGCGGATCTGATCGGCACCGAAGTGTTCAAACCGCAAGAGGGACGGTTCCTTTTTCAGCACGGTCCTCTGTTTCACAACTTCCTCCTCGCCGACGAGATCAACCGGGCACCGGCCAAGGTGCAGTCGGCGCTGCTGGAGGCGATGGCGGAACGCCAGGTGACGGTGGGCCACACGAGCTACCCCATGGCCACGCCCTTCCTGGTGATGGCCACCCAGAATCCCATTGAGCAGGAAGGCACCTATCCCCTGCCGGAGGCGCAGCGTGACCGATTCCTCCTCTATATTCGCATCGGCTACCCCGACAAGCAGGCGGAACGGGAGATCCTGCGGCTGGTCCGGGGAGAGATGCGCGAGAGGCGTCGCCAACTTGCGCCGGAGATGGAACGGAGGATCAGCAAGGAGACGCTCCTCGACGCCCGGAGGGCGACCCTCGACCTGCACCTTGCACCGGAACTGGAGCAGTATCTCGTGGATCTGGTGACGGCCAGCCGCGACCCCGCCCCACTGGACGAGGAACTCGCGGGCTGGATCCGCCTCGGCGCCAGCCCCCGGGGCACCATTGCCCTCGACCTGGCAAGCCGCGCCCACGCGTGGCTCGCGGGCCGCGACTACGTCTCTCCCGCCGACATCCACGCCGTCGCCCCCGACGTCCTCTGCCACCGCATCCTCCCCAGCTACGAGGCCGAGGCGGACGGCATCGACAGTGGCCGGATCGTCGAACGGCTGCTGCACGTGGTGGCCCTGCCCTGAGCGCCCCCCATGCCGTACGCCAGCGCCCAGCCCCTGCCACCCGACGGCGCCACCCGCGTCGGTTTCGGCGAACTGATGCGGCTGCGCGCCACCGCCGCCCACATCGCCGCCACCGCGCCAGACGCCGTCGCTGGCCTGTTCGGCGGTCTCCACCGGGCCTACTCCCGGGGGCGCGGCCTGGACTTCGACGAAGTGCGCCCGTATCTCCCCGGTGACGACTACCGCGCCCTCGACTGGCGCGTCACCGCCCGTCTCGGCAGCCTCCACACCAAGGTATTCCACGAAGAGCGGGAGCGCACCCTCTACATCGTCGTCGACGCCTCGCCCTCGATGCACTTCGGCACCCGCCGCTGCTTCAAATGGGTACTTGCCGCCCGCACCGCCGCCCTCTTCGCCTGGCTGGAGATCGCCAGGGGTGACCGCGTGGCCGGCACGCTCTTTGGCCAGGGCCGACGCTGTCTGACCACCAGAGCCAGCGGAGGCGATCCGGCCGCGGCCCGTCTGTTCCAGCATCTTGCCGCCATCCGGCAACGCCCCCGCAGGGGCGGTACGAGCCGGCTGCCGGACGCCCTTGATCATGTGCGACGCCATGCGCCGCCCGGTAATGCCGTCCTGATCCTCAGCGACTTTCAGAACGCCGGCGACGGCCTTGGCAAACGCTTGGCGGCGCTGGCCCGTCACCAGCAACTCGCCACCCTTCTCGTTTACGACCCGATGGAGGCCCGGTTGCCCGCAGCCAGCCCGCTTGGCTTCGCCAGCGACGGCCAACGTCTTACCCTGGACGCCCGTTCACGCCGCGTGCGCGCCGCATTCGAGGCCCAGTTCGTGTCCCGTGTCGATGCCATCGGCAGGCTGTTGCGGCGGCACCGCATCCCACTGCGCACCCTGAGCACCGATGCCCCTTGGCCCGATCGCCTGTTGGAAAGATGATGACCGCGCCTCCCGCCCCTTCCCTGCCACCGCTACATGACATCCTGCAACCGGAGGGGGTGCCGGTCTGGCCGCCCGGACCCGGCGTGTGGATCGCGTTGGCGCTCCTGGTGGTCACCGCCGGAACCGTGCTCTACGGCATTTGGCAGCGGGGCCGGCTGCGCCGCGGGGCGCTGCGGGAGCTGACGGCGCTGCGCCAGCGTTGTGGCGACGGCGAAGCAGACCGTTTTGCTCTCGGCGTCTCCACCCTGTTGAGGCGGGTGGCGCTGAGCCGCTTTCCACGCCAGCAGGTGGCGTCCTTGTTCGGCGGCGCCTGGTTACAGTTCCTGGACCGGAGCGGCCACACCGATGCCTTCACCCACGGACCGGGGCGCTTCCTGGGGTGGAGGCTCTGGAGTGGTCGGGGAGCGGTCGATGTCGACGCCCTCGAACGGGTGGCGCGGGCCTGGATCACCACGGTGTGCCGCTGATGTTGAGCCTGCACTGGCCGTGGATCCTGCTGCTGTGGCCACTGCCGCTGCTGGTGCGGCGCCTTCTGCGCCCTGCCGCCGCCACCCCGACGGCGGCGCTGCGCGTCCCCTTCATCGACCGTCTTCAGCGGCTCCCCACCCGCCCGGGCGCCGCAATCGGGTCTCCGGCCATACGTTGGTCCCTGCTCTGCTGGACGTTCTTTCTGCTGGCCACGGCCCAACCTTTGTGGCGCGACCGAGCTGCCCCCCTGCCCGTGACCGGCCGCGACCTGATGCTGCTGGTGGATATCTCCGGCAGTATGCGCCAGGCCGATTTCGAGCGGGAAGGGGCGCCAATTGACCGCCTGTCGCTGGTGAAGGAGGTGGCGGGCGCCTTTATCGACCATCGCCACGGCGACCGGCTCGGGCTGATCCTGTTCGGCCAGCGCCCCTACCTGCGCGCACCGCTCACTCACGATCACGAAGCGGTAAAGGCATTACTGGAGGCGGCCGAAGTCGCCCTCGCCGGCGAATACACCGCCATTGGCGACGCCATCGGCATGGCGGTGAA
Organism: Sedimenticola sp.; assembly: GCA_026983675.1. Taxonomy (GTDB): domain Bacteria; phylum Pseudomonadota; class Gammaproteobacteria; order Chromatiales; family Chromatiaceae; genus JALSTP01. The sequence continues at coordinate 1,640 of JALSTP010000155.1, read as the reverse complement.
ACACATGCGCGACCTCCCTGCGCGCAGTCGCGCTCTGGTGCTGCTCACCGACGGTGACAACAACAGCGGCCAACTCGACCCCCGTCAAGCCGCGGCGATCGCCGCCGGCTACGGCATCCGCATCTATACCATCGGCATTGGCCGTCAGGACGTACCCGCGCCCAACCCGTACGGCCTCTGGTCCACGGAGGGGGCGGCGCGGTTCAACCGCGAGGTGCTGAAGAAGGTGGCGGCGATCACCGGCGGACGCGACTTCCATGCCCTCGACACCGATGCCTTGCGACGCGTCTACACGCGCCTCGATGAACTGGAACCCGCCCTGGGCGCACCGATCCCGCTGCAATACTGGACCCCGCTCTATCCCTGGCCGCTGGCGGCATCGTTGGTGACCAGCGCGCTCCTGTTGTTGCGCAGATCGATGGCGGGGAACGCAGGGGCATGATGGCGGCAATGGCGTCCTTCCACTTCCTGCGCCCCGCCTGGCTGCTCGCCCTGCTGCCACTGGCGCTGATCCTGTGGCGCGGCTGGCGGCGCCACCGTGCGGTCAACCCCTGGCCGCAGTGGGTGGACGCGCCGTTACTGCGCACTCTGTTGATTCCAGCCGCGGGCCGCGCGGAACGGCTGCCCTGGCTGCTCCTCGCCCTGTTCTGGACCCTCGCTGCGCTGGCGCTGGCCGGCCCCAGCTGGCGTCAGGCGCCGACACCCCTCTACCGACCAGCCGCCCCACCGCTGGTCGTTCTGCTCGACCTCTCCCGCCACATGCAGGCCACTGACATCAAGCCATCGCGCCTGCAGGCGGCCAAGGCCAGACTTCGCAGCCTGTTGGAGCGCCTGCCGCCACGGCGTCTGGCCCTGGTCGCGTTCGGACCAGAGGCCTATCCGGTAATGCCGCTGACCCGAGACCGGCGGCTGGTGGTGTCGCTACTGGAGAGCCTCGACAGCGACTTACTGCCGGCCCCCGGGCACAACCCCGCCGACGCCATTCACGCCGGTCTGGCAATGATCCACCGCAGCGGCGAAACCCACGGCGACCTGTTGATGATCACCGCCCGCGCTGATGCGGCCGCAATCGACGCGGCCAGCAAAGTGAAAGGCACCGGCCAACGCCTGAGCGTCTATGCCATCGTGCCCGGGGCAGCGCGTTCCGATGACGACAGGGATACGGCCAAACTTAAGGACATGGCCCTGGCCGGTGGCGGCCGATTCATCGCCTATCGCCGCACTACCGACGACATCACCGCGTTGCTGGAGGGCATCGCACGCCCGACGGATCGGATGGCCACCCAAGCGGCGCATCGCAGTCCCCAGTGGCGAGACGATGGCGCCTGGCTACTGCTGTTCGCCCTGCCCCTGGCCGCGCTGCTGTTCCGGCGCAACGGGTTGCTGATCCTCCCGCTGGCGCTCCTGATTCAGCCTGCGGACAGCGAGGCTGTGGAGTGGCGTGATCTTTGGCTCAATCAGGACCAGCGGGCGCTGGCGCTGCTCCGAGAAGGCGAGGCCGCGAGGGCGGCGCGCCTGTTCAGAGACCCCCTCTGGCGGGGCATCGCCCTCTACCGCGCCGGGGACTACGCCGCTGCGGCCAAGGCGTTCGGCGGCGTGGATACCGCCATTGGCCACTACAACAGGGGCAACGCCCTGGC
>JALSTP010000154.1 GCA_026983675.1 Sedimenticola sp. | reverse complement strand
AAAGATGTAGAATGGCAGGCGTGATCCCGGGGGATGCTGTGATGCACAGGAAACCGCAGGGAAGGGGGTATGTCAAACTGCGGGACAACGGAAATGCGCCCTGGCCCAGACTGGACGGTGGTACGCCGCAAAAGGTGATTTACGCCCACGAGTTTCATTATTCGGCGTTGGAGAATCTGGCGAGTGATTCGGTATTTGCATTCGATGTTCTGCGGGGAACGGGTGTGGACGGACGGCATGATGGGATTGTCCACAAGAACATGCTGGCCAATTACACCCATATGCGCAATGTGGGGGGCAACGATTGGGCCAGACGTTTCGTCGCCCATGTTCAGCGCTGTAAATACGGCGATTGATGCATAACGGCGAATATCAAATTGAGAAGAGGTTGATAGATGTTTAAGGTAACGCCGAGAGCGGCTCAACAGGTGATCGCTTCCGCCAAACAAGGCGGTACTGAGGGTATGGCGTTGCGCTTTGCGGCGCGCAAGAAAGACGATGGCTCCATCGATTATCTCATGGGGTTCGACGATCCCAAGGAAGAAGATATCCGCTTCAGTTGTGAAGGCCTGGACATCGTGATTTCTCCTGAGTATCTGCCGCTTCTGGATGAGGCGGTCATGGACTACGTGGAGCTCGACGAGGGGGGCTGGCAATTCATCTTTCTGAACCCGAAGGACGCCAGCTATGTACCGCCGAAGGAAGTTTCCGACTGATTCGGACCACTGGATGTTTTACTTTTCTCACCATTTCCTCGCACGATTCTGACGGTTGCGGCGTCTGTCCGATGGAACTCTCCAGTGAAGATGCGTTGCGTCTCAATGTCCTGCTCTCCAATAATCCGCGTGCGATTCGAATCGACGAATCCCGATTGGTGGTCTATGGTTTGACCGAGACGGGGGAGGCCAAGATTCAGCTCAATCCGACGGGTAAGGACGAGCAATATTTGAAAAAGGTTCGTGAGGTCCTCTCTTCCCACGTGACCGGATCGCCGGGGGGCTATCCCGTGTACCTGCGCCGCTGGACCCGGATGGGACAGATCCGGGACGATAATCTTGACCGCCTTCTACTGCTCGGTGAACCGGAAGCCGTGGTGGCGGTGGCCTGCGCCAAAGGCCTGACGGACGAACTTGCCAGGCGGGCCTGGTGGGCGTTGCCTGAACCCGACAATGCGCGCCGGATGTTGGCCAACCCTGCTGTGGTTGCGGGGGAGATGGGCAAGGAACTGGCTGCGTTTCTCATCGACTACCTGCCATTCGAGACCGAGCCGGAGACGATGATCGAGACCCTCTCCCTGGTCCTGCAACCGGGATTGCTCGATGAGGAGAAACGGGCGGACCTGTGGCGCCGGGCGGCGCGTAAACCGGCCTTCTATGTGGGTTTTCTCAACGCCGTGCCGGACGACCTTCCGGAGGGCGCCCCGCGGACGGATGCTGGCCGTATTCAGGCGTCCATGGAGACACTCGCGGAAGCCGATAATCCGTGGGCGCGCCATGCCATTAAAATAAGCTCGGCATCGGGGCAGGCATTCCTGCAAACGGTGCAGCGGGCACTCAAAAAACCTGCCAATCAGGAGGTGGTGACCTCTACGCTGGACGCGGTGGCGCGTTACTTTGCACCGCTGCGGCCGGAAGGCAGGCCGGATCTCACCATCGAGGCCCTGATCGAAGAGGCGGAGCGGGACTGTGCCGACGAGGGAAAACGGGATCTCCATGCCTGTCTGCTGGCGGACGGCTCTCTCCGCCCCTTGATGATGGCCATGCACGTCCTCTCCGGCGTCGGCTATGGTGTGGTGCGCCCCGTATTCCGCACCACGGACGCCATCGGCAGTCTGATGCGGCGTAAGCTGGAACCGGTGATGACCCCTTTACACGCGCAACTGGAAATTTTACGTCGCGGCTGAATACGATATATATTGTTGCCGGGTTAATAACCCGGCAACAATATATATCGTATTCAGGGCTTCAGGCAGGCGCCGGAACAAGGCGCAGTGCGCAGGCAAGGGTCATTCCCTTGCCAAGGTCGCTCCAGTGCATCCATGCACTC
>JALSTP010000153.1 GCA_026983675.1 Sedimenticola sp. | reverse complement strand
ACGCGGAGGAGTTTTTTCTACGCCTCCGGCTGGATGCAAGGGATGGCGCTGGCGGCCATGGAGTGGTTCTTATCCCAGGCTGAGACGCCCCTTTTGCAGCGGGATGTTCTGGAACGCCTGCGCGATGAGGCGGGGATCGCCCACCCCAAGAAGCAGTATGGAATGGTTGGTGCGCCGGCATTTCGTGACCGTGTCCCGGAAGCGCGAGATGCGGCCCGGCGTGCCGATGGGCGAGCTTCTGCCGGCGTTGCTGGCTCAGCTATCGGAAGAAGGAAAGGGGCTGCTCGTTGAGGAACAGGGATTGTGTCTGGCCAATGTGGGCGTGGAGCTTGTCGGAGAGGATTGGGCGTGTCCCTTGCTTTCCAACCTGATCGCCGGCCTGCGCCATGGAGACCGAGACTTGATGCGTGCCTTGGGCATCCGCGTGGGGTTGCCCTGCATCTACGACTTCGAGAACAAACGACTGGTGAGCATCATACCCATCCAGATCGGGTCGGGTCGGTTGGTCGGAATGTTTTATGGCCGCGTCCTGCGGGGAAGCTCGGTGTTCCGGGATCTGGTCTGGGCCTTGTGGGGGCGGTACGCCATGGATGACCCGTTGACCACCGCGACCGGCTTGACCCTGGCGACTGGCATGGAAACCTTGTTGCGGGAGCTCGGACATGCACGTTGATGAGCGTAGATGCCATAGGGGGCGGGTGTGCCCGGCGGGGTATGCCGAAGCTCCCGCAAGGAGAGACATGGTGGCGTGCGCCATGCCGCTAGATTCCGATGTGGACGTGCGTGGCTTGAGCGGGGCGCTACGCCAGGCGATGGCGTTGGCGCGGGAAGGGCATTGCGTGGAGATCGATGTGCCCGGCTTGCTCTGGATCGCACCCCGGGTGGGGGTGTTCAGTTCCTCGCCTCCCGAAGTGCTGGCTTGGTTGTGCGAGGGTCGTGAAGTGGCCGTCCATACGAGCGAGCGCGTGATGGCCTCGGATGCGCGGAGAGACCGCCAGGTGGAGTGCTACTCGCCGGCGGCCTTCGTGTGGCGTTTGACCTGTGCCGAGCCGCATCCCCGTTTGCCACAAGGCTGGGCGTTGGACATCCCGCTGGTCTTGCAAGGCTGGCCAGACTGCACGCGGGTTCCGCATCCCGGTCTCGCGATCACTTTGTCCACTTTGTTTGCCGCGGAGCCGATGGGCATACGCCGGGCGAGTGATCTTTCCGGGGTTTCATTCCCACGGTCATCGCTTTCGTGCGTGCGGCGTGGATGTTGGGCATACTGGAGCCCCAGTACCTGCCGGTGCCGCATTGGCAGCCAGAGAGCTTTCGGGCATCCGCGCTGGGGCGGGGATGGCGGCGTGTCCGGAGATGTCTGCAGGATGTCTGGGAGGGGCGTTTGGGGTGGTTCACGGTCATGGCCGCGGACAAGGCGGTGTGAGAATCATCGTCGATACCTTCCTGGAGGATTCGCAAGCGGATCTGTTGCAACTGCTGAGCGATTGCCCGCCGAGGCCCGTGACGGTGATGGGCGGGGTGGGCTGCGGCTGCGAAAGGATCGTGGTCGCACGCGGCGAGCGTCGCTGGCCGGAGGACAAACAGCTCTCGCTTTGGGGGGTGCGCGCCGGGCCGAGCAAGCTGCGTTCCATGGCGCAGTCATGGTGGCGTTGCGCCGGGGTCATGGTGATCGGGCAATCAGGCGTGGGCCGTCCAGCCGATGAACTGGATGCGCGTGTGGCTCTGTGGCGCGGCTTGGCGCCCCGCGCGGCGTTGGGGGTGGGCGTGTATGCGGATGGGAGACAGAAGTATGGAGCGGTGAGTCGGAATGCAGATCGTATAGCACGGCGGTTGGGGCGCCCACTGCCGGTGTTCAGTCTCAAGCGGGGCAGCCGGCGCGATGCCATGGCGCTGTTGGCGGCAGTGGTGGTGCAGTGTGAGTTCCCATGCGTATCCGATATCATGGCCCTTCGGGTCTCTTCTCCAGTGGAGGCGGATTAGGATGGCCGAAGCACGTTATCTCGTCCCCACCTCGCTAGGTTGTTATGCGCTAGTGTCGGGGCGGCATGGGGGGCGCGCGTTACAACTGCTGCCGTGGGTCTTGAGTGAGCCGTGTGCTCCCGA
>JALSTP010000152.1 GCA_026983675.1 Sedimenticola sp. | reverse complement strand
CAGCCGCATGTGAAGGAGCGTATCCGCCGCCTGGCCTACTACGATACCCTGACCCGCCTGCCCAACCGCCAGCTGTTCATGGACCGGCTGGGGCTGGCCCTGGTGCAGGCGCAGCGGGGCGGCGCCAAACTGGCGTTGCTGTATCTCGATCTCGACCATTTCAAGCAGATCAACGATACCTTCGGTCATCCGGTGGGCGATCGCGTGCTGCAGATCTTTGCCGCCCGGCTGCAGTCCTGTGTTCGCCGCGGGGATACCTGCGCCCGTCTGGGGGGCGACGAGTTCACCGCCCTGCTGCCCGAGGTCCACGGTCAGGGGGATGTGGCCGCCGTGGCGGAAAAGGTGCAACGGGCCCTGGCCTCGCCTTTTGAATTGGGGGGCGAGACCCATGAGGTCTCGGTGAGCATCGGCGCCGCGCTCTATCCCAGCCACGGCGAGGATGCCGCCATGCTGCTGGCCCACGCTGATCAGGCCATGTACGAGGTCAAGCGCGAAGGGCGCGGCGGTTTCCGCATGTTTGCGGGGAATTGAAGCGCGCTATTCCTCGTGATAGGTGTAACCGTAGAGGCCGGCCTTGAGTTCGGCGAAATATTGCTCTGCCGTTTCGCGGGAGAGGGAGGTGTTCAGCAGCCGTTGGCGGTAGCCGCGCAGCATGGCCAGTGGCTCGAAATGCAGGTAGCGCAACAGCTCCTCCACCGTGTCGCCCCGTTCCACCTCCACCAGGCGGTAACCCCCCTGGCTGTCCAGTTCCACGTTTACTGCATCGGTGTCGCCGAACAGGTTGTGCAGATCGCCCAGGATCTCCTGGTAGGCGCCGACCAGGAAGATCCCGAACAGGCAGGGGACGCCGGGATGGGGGGCGGACACCGGCAGGGTGTGTGCGATCCCGTCACGGACCACATACTCCTCGATACGGCCATCGGAATCGCAGGTCAGATCGTGGATGATGGCGTGATGGATGGCGGGTTCGTTCAGGCGGTGCAACGGGACGACTGGAAAGATCTGGCTTACCCCCCAGATGTCGGGCGCCGACTGGAACAGAGAGAAATTCAGGAACAGCCGGTCGGCGAGTTTTTGATTCAGTTCGTCCAGCAGGGGGGCGCCGGGATCGGTTTCCATCAGGCGCTGTTGCACCCGGCGGCACTGGCGGTAGAAACGTTGCTCCACCGCGGCCCGCTGGCCGAGGCCGGTGCGGCCGTCGAGGAACTCCTGGCGGGCGGCCTGCAGTTGGGTCATCGCATCCCGGTAGAGCTGTTCCGGCTCTTTCGCCATGGCCCCGTCTGTGTCCCCCGCCTTGTCGTCACTGTCCGGGGCCGGGTCCCGTTGGATGACATTGGTGATGAGCACCGCATGATGGGCGGTCATGGCGCGGCCGGATTCGGTGAAGACCTCTGGATGGGGCAGCGCCTTCTCCCGGCAGACCGCCGTGAGTTCTGCAATCACCGCGCCGGCGTATTCGTCGAGGCCGTAGTCGGCCGAGCAGTAGTGGTGGCTGTGGCTGCCCTCGTAGTCGACGCCCAGTCCTCCCCCCACATCGACGGTGGTCAGCGGCGCCCCGGCGTGCCGCAGTTCGGCGTAGTAACGGGCAATCTCTGTCATCCCCCGGCGGATGTCTCCCAGATCGGGCACCTGCGATCCCAGATGGGCATGCAGCAGGTGCAGGTGTTGGAGCGCGTCCCGCTGGCGCAGCGCCTCCAGCAGCGTCACAACCTGTTGCGCAGTGAAGCCGAATTTCGCCTTCTCGCCCCCCGTGTTCTGCCAATTGCTGGCCGCGGCCACGGCGGTGCGGATGCGCAGTCCCAGCCGTGGGGGGATGCCGAGACTGGCGGATTCGCGCAGGATCAATTCCAGTTCCCCGGGCTTCTCCAGCACCAGATAGATGCGCAGCCCAAGATGCCGGCCGATCAACGCCAGACGCACGTATTCACGATCTTTATAGCCGTTGCATACCACCACCCCGCCCGGCGGTGTCAGTGACAGCACCGCCATCAGCTCGGGTTTGCTGCCCGCCTCCAGACCCACCGCACCGCTTCCCCCGGCCACGAGGTGCTCGATCACGCTGCGTTGCTGGTTGACCTTGATTGGGTAGAGGGCCGTGTAGGCGCCTTGGAATCCCTGATGCTTCGATGCGTCGTGGAACGCTTGTTGCAGCTGCCGCACCCGCTGTTCCAGGATGTCGGTGAATCGCACCAGCACCGGCCAGGAGAATCCTTGCGTGCGCAGCTCCATCCCCAGGCGATAGAGATCGATCTCGTCCCGCTGCCCCGGCTGCGGACGCACCGCCACGTGGCCGTCGTCATTGATGTGGAACAGCCCCTCGCCCCAACGGGCGATGGCGTAGTCCTGGCGGATGGGCGGGTTTTCTGGCGACATGGATGCGGTTTCCGGTAGATGGCCTCAATCGCCCGATTATGGGGGATACTCCGGCCACTTGAAACGGTCTTGCGGCCCCCTGCTTATCTCGGCTATGGTGCCCATCGGCAGAATATCGACGAGGGCGCGGCCATGCTGGACGAAGAGAAATGGTTCACCGAGATCTGCGAAGAAGCGGGGAGCGCCTTTTCCCTCAGGATCGAACGCAAGCTGCACGAAGAGCACACCCCCTACCAGCGCATCGAGATCTACGAGACCACGGATTTTGGCAATCTCATGGTCATCGACGGCTTCATCATGCTAAGCGCCCGGGACAACTTCTTCTATCATGAAATGATGGCCCATCCGGTGTTGTTTACCCACCCTGATCCAAAGCGGGTCTGCATCATCGGCGGCGGGGATTGTGGCACCCTGCGCGAGGTGCTGCGCCACAAGGGGGTGAAGAAGGTCTGGCAGATCGAGATCGATGAACAGGTGACGCGGCTCGCCGAACGCTATTTCCCCGAGCTGTGTGAAGCCAATGCAGATCCGCGTGTGAAGTTCCGGTTCACCGACGGCATCGAGTGGATGCGCCAAGCCAAGGCGGACTCCCTGGATATCGTCATCGTGGACAGCACCGATCCCATCGGCCCCGCCGAGGGGCTGTTCACCGAGGCGTTCTATCGTGACTGCCTGAACGCCTTGAGCGACGGGGGATTGCTGATACAGCAGAGCGAATCGCCTCTGATCCATATGGATATCCTGCTCCCTATGCGCAAGGCGATGGCGGCGGCCGGCGCCGCCGACGTGAAGACCCTGTTCTTCCCCCAGTGCGTCTACCCCAGTGGCTGGTGGAGCGCCACCCTGGCGCGCAAGGGCGGCCCCATAGAGGGGTTTCGCCACAAGGATGTCGCCAAACGCGCGTTCCCCACGCGCTACTACAACGAAGCGATCCACCAGGCCGCCCTGGCCATGCCGGCATTCTTTCTGGAACGGGTCCGAGGTTAGCCCTTCCACCTCCTTGCACCGTTTCGCGACGCAGGGTCGCGCGGGATGCAGGAGGCTAAAGAAATTCCTGATCGGGCCGACATGCTGGCCAACATCTTCCGGATTGGAAGGAGTCTCTACAGGTGTTCGATCTTGCCGTTGCATGGCTTGTTCGGGAGGGAAGGATCCGCTATCGGATTGCATAAAATCAAATATATACAGCAGGTTGGGCCGATAACGCCATGAAAAAACAAAAGCTGGGTCACGCCTTCGATTTCCAGGATCCTCTGGATGAGGCCAGCGAGTACCTGAAAAAGGCGATCGGTTTTTTGGGAAAGAACAAGATCGCGCCGACGCCGGCCAATTACGCGATTGGCTATGAATATGTCAGTGGACGCAATGCGGCGCTGGTGAAGGATATCGAAAAGCGCAGCAGGCGTTCGGGCGTCGTGGACAGCCATCTGTTGGCCGATCTGTTCGAAACCTATTACGCCAATGATCCGGGGCAGGAATTCGAATCCCAGCTTTGCGGCATCGGCAAGGTGCTGGCGAATGTGTTGAAAGGGGTCTCCTCGGCCTCTGACGGCGTGACCGCCTTCGGCGAGGAACTGGAGAGTCATCTGCAAGCCCTCGAGGCCTCTCCAAGCGCCAGCGGCATCAAGGAGATCGTGGCGGGGTTGCTCCGGGCGACCGAAAATGCCGCTTGTGCGAACCGTGAACTGCAAGAGCATCTGGAAGAGGCGCAGGAAGACGCGCTGCAACTGCGCGAAGAGCTGAACCGGGTACGGCGGGAATCGCGCCTGGATCCATTGACCGGCCTGTTCAATCGCAAGATGCTGGCGGAGACCCTCGATGAGCAGATCGCCGCCGCCGAGGCCGGTGGTGCGCCGCTCTCTCTCCTGATGCTGGATATCGACCACTTCAAACGCTTCAACGATACCTACGGACACTTGATCGGCGATGAAGTGATTCGCCGCGTCGCCGCGGCCGTAAAGAAACACATCCGGGGCACCGACACGGCCGCCCGCTACGGCGGCGAGGAGTTTGTCGTCCTCCTGCCCGACACCGACCTGAGCGGCGCGACGACGGTGGCCGGCACGATCCATGAGGCCGTGGCCAAGCTCACCCTGGTGAAGAAGGCGACAAAAGAGAAACTGCCGGGCATCACCGTTTCGGTAGGTGTTGCCGTATTACGGCCGGGAGAAGGGGGTGAGGACCTGATCGAACGGGCCGACCAAGCCCTCTACCATGCGAAGGAGACCGGCCGTAACCGGATCGTCACCGAACAGGAGCTGGACACAGGATCCCCTCCGGCGGCCGCCATGGGTTAGCCCCGCCGGAAGCCTACTTGGCCGCCGCGTCCGTAAGGGCCTGCAGGGCCTTCTCCATCTGGTCGATGGCTATGCACCCCTCTTCGTTGTAGCTTGCCTTGAGATCCTGCGGATTGTGGTAGGCAATCCAGGTCTTACCGTCGAAGTCTCGATAGATGAGGATGCGCACGGGCAGGTCGAGTCCCGCGCGGACATCGCGCAGCATGATACGGGTGCCCATCTTGGGATTGCCAAAGATCAAGACCTCTGCCGAGGGCATTTTCTCCCCGATCTTTTCCGCATTGGCACGGTGGTCGATGCGTGCAAATACCGTCATCCCTTTGCCCTTGACGATGGTTTCCAGTCTGTCCATGGTCTCTTTGACGCTGTGCTGGCTGGGTTTGGTCACCAGCGTTCCCGCAGTTGTACCGAAGGCAGCGCCCATGGCGAGAATAAACAGGATTGGCTTGATCAGTCTCATAAGAATGGCTCCACTTGACGACAGAATGGGGAGGCGCGGATGCCGGCCTCCATGCGCCATCCTACGTCTTCATCGTCCTGGTTGCCATTGATCGCTATCAACACATTATTGGTAACCCGGCAACCCTACATATCGTTGCCCGGTTAATAATAACGCCTCATCAATCTTCGGAAGTGTTTCAGATTGCCGAAATCAACAGCGTTTCATAGACAATCAGCACTTGATATCCGAAGAACAGCATAGGAAAGAGGGTAGCGATGCGCAGTCGACTAAATAATGCATAGTTGGATAGGGCGGTCAATAGAAGGAGGGGGGTGACGGTGAGCACCATCTTTGCGACCACAAAGCCGGCAACCCCGTGTTCGAGAAAGAAGGCCATAACCGGATTGGCTTCCCATGCGCCGTTGGACAGGAGATGGAGGGTAAGAAGGGCATCCACCACCGAGAGCAGGACAATGCCCACCGCGAACGCAAAAAGCGCTGGGCTGTACCAGTCCATCGGCGCGGTGAGGTGGTCCATGGCGCGCCGCGCCTGCCGCCGGCGTGCGTGAACCACGCCATATATAAGGGTTGTCAGCGTGAAGTGGCGCCGCTCCCCTCTGTGGCGTCGCTCTGCGGATGTGGTCGTGATCGCGGGTATTCCCATTGCTTTCGGTCTCCGACGCAAAACGGGGCGCGAGATGCGTGTTTTCGGTAAGCCACGCCCGCTTGCTTGTTCTTCTTTTCGATTACAAGGGAAAACATCCCGGAATCCTTGGTGATAGTCAAGTAATTCAATGCGTTATATTCCCATAAATGGCAAAAAACAGGGGGTGGCAGTAACCGGCCGCCGGTATTAACCCGGCAACACTATATATCGCATTCAGGGCTTCAGGCAGGCGCCGGAACAAGGCGCAGTGCGCAGGCAAGGGTTGTTCCCTTGCCAAGGTCGCTCCCGTGCATCCATGCACTCGCGACACTTGGACATCCTGTCCAGCGCGCTGGAACGCAGGTCCGGCGCCTGCCTGAAGCCCTGAATGCGATATATATTGTTGCCGGGTTAATAGTGGAGGTGTGGAGTCCTCGATGGACACTTGTTTCGTGTGCCGGCGTCCTGTATCATTCGCGCTCTTTTTCCGAAGGTTTGATTGCTTTCTTCTCTGGAGCAAGAGATGACAACAGTGAGTGCAAAGCCCGCCGAGGTGCGGCGCGACTGGTATCTGGTCGATGCCACGGACAAAACCCTTGGCCGACTGGCAAGTGAGATAGCGCGCCGTCTGCGCGGCAAACACAAGCCGATCTATACCCCCCATGTGGACACGGGTGACTACATCGTCGTTGTGAACGCCGGTAAGATCCGCGTGACGGGAAACAAGATGAAGGACAAGATGTACCACCACCATACAGGGTACGTCGGTAATCTGAAATCCATCAGTCTCGAAAAGTTGCTTGCCAAGGCGCCGGAGAGGGTTATCATTCAGGCGGTCAAAGGCATGCTGCCGAAGAATGCGCTGGGCCGCGCGATGCTAAAGAAACTCAAGGTCTATCCTGGCCCGGATCACCAGCATCAGGCGCAACAGCCCCAACCTCTGGAACTCTAAACATCGAACAGCAGTGACACAACCGGATTGAACAAGATGGCAGAAGCGAATCACTACAGCACTGGCCGCCGCAAGAGTTCGGCGGCGCGGGTGTTCCTGACTACGGGCAGCGGCAAGATCACCGTCAACGGCCGTCCCCTGGACAACTACTTCGGGCGCGAGACGGCGCGTATGGTGGTGCGGCAACCGCTCGAAACCGCTGAAATGGTCGACCGTGTCGATGTGCGGGTGACTGTCAAGGGCGGGGGGACTACCGGCCAGGCGGGTGCCATTCGCCACGGTATTGCGCGAGCCCTGACCGCCTATGACGAAGGTCTGCGGTCGGCAATGCGGCGAGCCGGTTTTCTGACTCGCGACGCGCGTGAAGTGGAGCGGAAAAAAGTCGGTCTGCACAAAGCGCGCAAGCGGCCACAATTCTCCAAGCGCTAACCGCGGGGAAAAGCCGCAAACGGTTCCATCGCCTATTGGGGACTCGTCTAATGGCAGGACAGCGGACTCTGACTCCGTATGTGGAGGTTCGAATCCTCCGTCCCCAGCCATACAAAAGCCCACCGTAAGGTGGGTTTGTCGTTATGGACGTGGCGAAGGCGCGAGGACGGAGGATGAGAACCTCCAGCAGGTTCGCCGGGGCGCGGAGCGCCGAATAATCCTCCGTCCCCAGCCATACAAAAGCCCACCGCAAGGTGGGTTTGTCATTTGGGCGTATCGAAGGCGCGAGGGCGGAGGATGCAGATCTTCATGCGGTTCGTCCGGGCTCAGTGCGTCTTGTTCCTTGGGCGCCATCTTCTGTCAAACGCGGGATGTGACATGACAGTCCGGTACGGCGCTTGACGGACTGTGTCATTGGGGCGACAGACGGATGCTTTTTGGGTGGCTCTACATATTGGGGTTTCGGCTTGCCATATGTCCATATATTGGGGGTGTTGTATGGCTGCAACAAAAAGTCGGACGAATTGACCAGATAAAGGGTCTTCGTGTGTGAGCTATTCTGGCAAGAAAGTGCTGTAACTTACAGTAAACGCTAATATAAGAATGAGATTCCCTTGTATTGTGTTCTTTTTACCACAATTTGGTTGATTGTCGTTTTTTTCCAAAAAAGTGTTGCAATCCTGTTTTCGGTTGTCTAATATACTCCCCGCACGATCCATTAACTTTTGTGTTTTTTGCGAAAAAGCGGGAGTTCACACATGAATAAAAAAATTATGGTAATCGCAGTTGCGGCAGCAATCGCCGCCCCGATGGCGGCTTCGGCCGATGCCACCGTCTACGGCAAGGTGCGTCAGGCGATCGAGGGTTTCGATAACGGAGCGGCGGATAACATCCGGATCCGGGACTGGAACTCGCGTCTGGGCGTCAAAGGTTCCGAAGACCTGGGGAATGGCCTGAAGGGCATCTACAAGATGGAATTTGCGGTCAATATCTCCGGCAAGGGGAACAATGCTGATTCTGGTGGTAACGAGTTCGCCGCCGGGGGTGTTAAGGACTTCTTCGGTGCACGTAATGCCTATGTCGGGTTGGCGGGCGACTGGGGAACCTTCGTCATCGGCCGTCACGACACGCCGCTGAAGATCTCCACCGGTTCTCTGGACTACTTCGCCGATACTGCGGGTGATAACAACAATGCGTACACCGAGAATCTGGCGGATCGCCGGGCCAACGGCACCATCGCCTATATTTCGCCCAACATGGCGGGCCTGACGCTTGCGGCCGCGTTGGTGCCGGGTGAGAACAATAACGCGGACGGTATCGCCGATGCCTATTCCGTTGCAGCGCTGTATTCCAACTCCGGCTTCTTTGGAAGTCTTGCCTATGAGGCGGGTGACAAGGACATCGACGCTCTTGGCGGTGCAGGCGACCTGACCCAGTGGCGCGTTGGCTTGGGCTACAACGGCGGTGATTGGAAGGTTGGTGGTGTGTATGAGAACATGAACCTCGACAATGCGGCGGGCGGTCCCGATATCATTGATGCCGATAAGTGGGAGGTTAGTGGCGCCTACAACTTCGGTAACAACACCGTCAAGGCCAAGTACTTTGATGTGAGTGATGATCGGAATTCGGCAGGCGATCACGATGGATTCGCCATTGGCCTGGACCACAACTTCAGCAAGCGTACCCAGGTTTATGCCCAGTATGTGGATTCCAGTTTCGATAACGCTGAAGACACCACTGTCTGGGGCATCGGCCTGAACCACAACTTCTAAGCACAACTTGGATGCTGTGATGCAAAACGGGGCCTGTGGGCCCCGTTTTTTTTTGCAAGCGTTAAGCTGGCCGGCGTCGTCCGGCCGTTTATGTTCTGTTGTCCCTTATTCGGCGTGTACGGTTTTCGCGCCTTGATCCGTGCCGAGGATCAGCACGTCTGCCGGCCGCAGGGCGAAGATGCCCACGGTCACCACCCCCGCGATGTTGTTGATGGACTGCTCCATCTGGATCGGTTCCATGATCTCGAGATTGTGGACATCGAGGATGACGTTGCCGTTGTCGGTAACGAAATTTTCTCGCCATACGGGTGTGCCGCCCAGCTTGACCAGTTCCCGCGCCACGTAGCTGCGCGCCATCGGGATCACCTCCACGGGCAGCGGGAAGGTGCCGAGTATATCCACGAGTTTGCTTTCGTCCGCGATGCAGACGAACTTTTTACTCGCAGCGGCGACGATCTTTTCACGGGTCAATGCGCCACCGCCCCCCTTGATGAGCTGGAGTTGGTGGTTCGACTCGTCGGCGCCGTCCACGTAGAGTTCCAGTTCTCCTGCGGCGTTGAGATCCATCACCTGAATACCATGTCCCTTCATCCGTTCGGTGGAGGCCTCCGAGCTGGAGACCGCCGCGTCGATCCGGTGTTTGATCTTGGCCAGTTCGTCGATAAAATGGTTGACGGTGGAGCCGGTGCCGACCCCGATAACGCCGCCGTCCACGTATTCGATGGCGGCCTGGGCCGCGAGTTTCTTCATTTCGTCCTGCGTCATTTCTCTTCCCCTGCGGAAACCAATGCGCGTTATCATACCCATCACATAGTGTGATGTCATGGTGGCTCCTTGTTCAGATCCGGTGCCGCCGAACCAGGATGCCTCGATGCCGAACAAATATATCGAAAGAATACTGAAGGCCCGCGTCTATGATGTGGCGAAGGAGACGCCCCTGGAAAGGGCCAAGGGATTGTCGAGCCGGTTGGGGAATGGCATCTATCTCAAGCGCGAGGACCTGCAACCGGTTTTTTCTTTCAAGTTGCGTGGCGCCTATAACAAGATCGTCAATCTCGATGATGAGGCGCGCAGGCGTGGCGTCATTGCGGCATCGGCGGGAAACCATGCCCAGGGCGTCGCGCTGGCGTCGAAGGTGCTCGGGATCGATGCGCTGATCGTGATGCCCAAGACGACGCCGCCGATCAAGGTCAAGTCCGTCCGCAGCTTTGGGGCGAAGACGGTGTTGTTTGGCGACTCATATGATGAGGCTTATGCGCATGCCCTGACGCTGGTGCAGGAAAGGGGCCTGACATTGATCCACCCGTTCGACGATCCGGATGTGATCGCGGGGCAGGGTACGATTGCCATGGAGCTGTTGCGCCAGTTTCCCGAGCCTGTTCACGCCCTGTTCGTGCCCGTTGGGGGCGGCGGGTTGATTGCCGGCGTGGGGGCCTATGTCAAATATGTGCGCCCCGAGATCAAGGTCATCGGTGTGGAGCCTGTGGATGCCCCTTCTCTCTATCGCGCCTTCGAAGCAGGCCGCCGGGTGACATTGAAGCAGGTGGGACTGTTCGCCGATGGTGTGGCGGTGCGGCAGGTGGGCAAGGAGACCTGGCGCGTTGCGAAAAAGGTGGTGGACGAAGTGATCCTGGTCAGTACGGACGAGATCTGTGCCGCGATAAAAGATATCTTCGATGACACACGCACGATTGCGGAACCGGCGGGCGCGCTTTCTATCGCGGGAATGAAGCGGTATGTGGAGCGGGAAGGTTTGCGGGGCAGCAATCTTCTGGCGATCGAGAGCGGCGCCAACATCAATTTCGATCGCCTGCGGCATGTGGCGGAGCGCGCCGAGTTTGGAGAGCGCCGCGAGGCGTTGTTCGCCGTGCAGATCCCCGAGCGCCCCGGCAGTTTCCTGGCCTTCTGCCGCACCCTTGGCCGGCGCAGTATTACGGAATTCAACTATCGATATGCCGATCGCCGTCAGGCCCAGGTGTTCGTGGGGGTGGAACTCCAGTCGGGCGACGATGAGCGAAAGGAGTTGGTGTCGCGTCTGCTTGACAAGGGTTACTCGGTCGTCGACATGACCGAGAATGAAACAGCGAAACTGCATATCCGCTATATGGTGGGTGGGCACGCCCATGGCGTCGGGAATGAGACCCTGGTGCGTTTCGAGTTTCCGGAACGGCCTGGGGCATTGCTCGATTTTCTTGTCGGTTTGGGAAAGCGATGGAACATCAGTCTGTTCCACTATCGTAACCATGGGGCGGCGTATGGGCGTGTGCTCATGGGGGTGCAGGTGGACCCGTCCGAACACGGCGAGTTTTGGGCGATGTTGAAAAAGCTGGGTTACCCTTTCTGGGAGGAGACGGACAATCCCGCCTATCGGCTGTTCGCCGGTGTCGACGATTCCTGAAAAGGCGGTATGCCGGGTTAATATTAACCCGGCAACAATATATATCGCATTCAGGGCTACAGGCAGGCGCCGGAACAAGGCGCAGTGCGCAGGCAAGGGTCATTCCCTTGCCAAGCACTGGAACGCAGGTCCGGTGCCTGCCTGTAGCCCCTAACCCTATGATATTCAAAGACAGGCCGTGGCGTGCCGGCCCGCAGACTGCGTTGTCCCATCT
>JALSTP010000151.1 GCA_026983675.1 Sedimenticola sp. | reverse complement strand
TTGCTGTAGGGTGGCTACAGCGGCGATGGGCCGCCTTGCTGCGAACCGGCACGCCACGGCTGAATACGATATATATTGTTGCCGGGTTAATAATAATAACCAGAACCCGTAAGGTGGGTTGAAGCAAAAAAGCCCGCAATCGCGGGCTTTTTTGCTGCCGAGAAGGGGCGAATCAGCGTTTTGCCCGGGTCGCCTTTTTGCGAGGCGTCACTTTGCGTGGCCGCAGTGTCTTCTTCGCGGCGGCTTTCTTGCGAGTGGCCGTCTTCTTGGCTGCGACCTTCTTTTTCGCGGTCGTCTTTCTCGCTGTTGTTTTTCTGGCTGTCGCCTTCTTTGCCGTCTTCTTTTTCGTCGTTGTCTTCCGGGTTGTCACCTTCTTCTTTGCAGCAACCTTCTTTTTGGTTGTCTTCTTCTTCGTGGTTGCTTTCTTGCGGGTGGTCGCTTTTTTGGCCGCGGTTTTTTTTGCGGCCGGTTTCCTGGCAGCCGTTGTCTTGCGTTTCACGGTTGCTTTCTTCTTGGTTGCGGCTTTCTTCTTCGCCGTTTTCCTGATCGCCATTTCTTTTTCCCTCCCGTTGAGACTGTCTTATAGTCTCAAACAGTATAATAAAGGTTGATGAAAAAACCAGTCATGCAAGGGGCGTTGTCATCTTTTTCATCTGCCTTCGATGGAAGAAATGAAGCGCCTCGTTGCATGGCATTGTTTTTGTTATCGGTGTTTTCATCCATGGCTTTAGTTCTGCTGTGTAATGTTTATCGTATCGAACGTGGTTGTCTTCGTATCGACGTCACCGATTGCCCCTGCCTCTCTCTGCATCGGCACCGTGTATACGGCCTTGCAATGGTATATGAAAGTGCGTTTCACAGCATAAAACACTGGGTGTTTTGAGATTTATGAGTTCAATGGACTGAACGATGGGGGTGTGTGGTGCGTTGGGTGTTTGGTGTGTTACGTGGCTTCTGTGGTGGTGAAAAAATTTTTCAATAGAACGCAGGTATGCCATGTTCTACGCGTTGTGAGTGGTGATTTACCCTTGTGTGCAGCGGTGGATCCTGTGTTCGGTTGCGATGATGTTCATCCTGATGTCCCAGGGATGTTGCTCGATGAAGCGGATGTGCTGGCACTCGTGGGCAAGGCCAATAAGCATGGGTTTTCTCCAGCAATGTCGATGGTGCAGGTACGACAGGGTCCTGTCGTAGTAGCCGCCTCCCATGCCTATGCGATGGCATGCGTCGTCAAAGGCGACGAGCGGTGTCAGCATCAGGTCGAGTGACCAGGGCTTGGTCAGGATGCGATGTCGGATGTCAGGTTCTGGAATACCGAAACGGTTGGGTCGAAGTATGTCGTTTGCACGGTATTCGATGAACCATAGATGGTTGAGGTGGGACCGGCGAAGCACGGGGAGAAAACAGCGCTTGCCGTGTTCAAGGGCAATGCGAAGCAGCGGGGCGGGGTTGATCTCGCCATCGGCGGCGATATAGAACGCGATGCGTCGACTGCGTGTGAATTCCGGGGTGCGTTTCAGGTTGCGGGCAAGCGCAACGCTGTGTTCGCGTTGAGTACGTGGATCGAGGCTGCGTCGCAGTTGACGGATGTGGAGGCGGGTCGCCTTCATGGAGTCGCCAGCGTTGCAACAAGGAGACGTTCCCCGCCTGTGCCGTCGCCGACCTTTGTTCTTGAACCAGTGGGTTCAAGGGGGAACAGCAGGGGTGCTTCAGGCTTCCCGCACGAAACGGACATGCACACCAGCACCGGCTTTATGCTCCCAGGGTATGGATTAGGCTCAAGAAAATACCCAGGCGGCTAACGAACACTGCAGGGAACGTCATGTACAAGGTAAACCGAAATGGATCAAAGTTCCAGTTGTTTCCCCGAATCGATGGCGACGGCGATCTTTTCCTGCAGGTGTTGGATGTGTTCGGAGATTGCGGCGGTCTTCTCTTCTTTTTCCCTCCGGATCTGGAGGAGTTCATGGGTGATGTTGAGGGCCGCCATGACCGCGATGCGGTCCGCGCCGATCACCTTGCCGCCCCGCCGGATCTCTTTCATCTTGTCGTCGAGGTAACGGGCGGCCGCAAGCAGGTTCTCACGTTCCTCGTCGCTGCAGGCGATGCGGAATTCCTTGTCCATGATATGGACGTTGACAGGGGTGTTCTCAGGCTGATTCACGATCCGGTTTCCATCGACTTCAAGCGGGTGATCATCGCCTCCACCCGTGATCTGGCGAGTTCGGTCTTTTCGATGAGCTCGGCCCGCTCGGCGACCAGGCTTTCCTGGCGCGCGAGCAGTGAACGGTTTTCTTGTTTCAGGTGGGCGCAGGTACTGATCAACTCCTCGACCTGACTTTCGAGTTTCTTGAGATCGAGTTCTGCCATGCTGAGGTCTGTCTCTTTTGCCATGTGCCAAATATTAGAGTGCGCTCTGCCAACGGTCAACGGTGAGCCTCCCATGTTATCATGTTGTATACAATGCTGCTTCCCCGCGGTGGGCCGTGTTGCGAGGGTGAGACCGAGGAGACAAGAGTGACTGCTGAATCCGGTACCTATATGGAGTATGCCGACGTGTTCGAGCATTGCCGATTGGATGCGGAGCCCTCCGAGATCCATGGGATGTTCTGCGGTATATTGAGCAGTCATGTGGAAAATCCTGATGCGGTGTGGCAGCAGGAGTTGCTTGACGAGGAGGATAAGGGCGGGCCGTGCCGCCAGCCGCTGAAACGCTTGTTCGATGCGACACGGGAGTCCATAACGGGGCCGGGGCTGGGTTTCACTCCGCTGCTGCCGGATGATGGTGCGGCCCTTGCGGATCGTACCCGGGCCCTGGCTTCATGGGTGGCCGGTTTCCTCTACGGGCTGGGGCTGGGAGGGCTCGCAACGGATGACCTGGGAGACGATGCGCGCGAAGTGTTGCGGGATTTGAGTGACTTCGGCCGGGTCGAGGCGGAGGTGTCCGATACGGAGGAGAACGAGGAGGCCTACGCGGAACTCGTGGAGTATCTTTGGGTGGCGGTGATGCTGGTATATGCCGAGGTGGAAGAGCAAAAATGATTGCGTCCGAATTCAGCCGCCGCCGTCGGCAACTGATGCGCATGATGGGGCATGGCGCCATCGCCATCCTTCCCGCCGCGCCAGAGGCTGTCCGCAACCGGGACGTGTACTATCCTTACCGGCCAGACAGCGATTTCTATTATCTCACTGGGTTTCCGGAGCCGGAGGCCGTCGCGGTCCTGATCCCCGGCCGCAAACAGGCAGAGTACATCCTCTTCTGCCGCGAGCGTAATGAAGAACGGGAGAAGTGGGACGGCAGCCGGGCGGGCCAGGAGGGCGCGGTGGAGATCTACGGCGCCGACGACTCCTTTCCCATCGGCGATCTCGACGACATCCTGCCGCGCATGTTGGAGCAGTGCGAGCGGGTCTACTACGCCATGGGCTGCAATCCCGATCTCGACAACCGCATGTCAACCTGGATCAATCGCATCCGCACCCACTCGCGTTCGGGCGTGCATGGGCCGGTGGAGTTTATCGCCCTCGATCACTATCTCCACGACATGCGCCTCTACAAGAGCCGGTCCGAGATCAAGGCCATGCGGCAGGCGGCGAGGATCTCTGCCCGCGGCCATCGGCGGCTGATGCGCGTCTGTCGGCCGGGGATGTACGAATACCAACTGGAGGCGGAATTCAAGCACGAGTGCGGCATGCGCGGGGCGCGCTTTCAGGCGTATCCGCCCATCGTGGGTGGCGGGGCCAATGCGTGCGTACTGCACTATGTCGACAACGGCGCGAGGCTCAATGATGGCGACCTGGTATTGATCGACGCCGGCTGTGAGGTGGATTGCTATGCTTCCGACGTCACCCGCACCTTCCCGGTCAACGGCCGCTTCAGCGCGGCCCAGCGCGCATTGTACGAATTGGTG
This sequence comes from Sedimenticola sp., assembly GCA_026983675.1. GTDB lineage: Bacteria > Pseudomonadota > Gammaproteobacteria > Chromatiales > Chromatiaceae > JALSTP01. The sequence goes on along the minus strand of JALSTP010000151.1, from coordinate 27,706 downwards.
TTGAAGGCCCAGGAGGCAGCGATCAAGAAGGTCAAGCCCGGCAATCACTGGAACGATCCCCACAATGCCGCGGTGCGCACTCTCACCCGTGGCCTCGTCTCCCTCGGTATCCTCAAGGGGCGGGTGCCGACCCTGGTGAAGAACGAGGCCTACAAGCCCTTCTATATGCACCGCAGCGGTCATTGGCTGGGGATGGATGTACATGACGTGGGCGATTACAAGGTCGATGGGGCCTGGCGTTTGCTCGAAAAGGGCATGAGCCTCACCGTGGAACCGGGTCTCTATATCGCGCCCGGCACCAAGGGCGTGGCCAAGAAGTGGTGGGGGATCGGCATCCGGATAGAGGATGACGTGGTGGTCACCAAGGATGGCCATGATATCCTCAGCAAGGATGCGCCCAAGACGGTGGACGAGATCGAAACCCTGATGAATTCCTGATCATGGCAACCCTCTACGACGTGCTCATCATCGGGGGCGGTATGGTGGGCGCCAGTCTCGCCCATGCGTTGACCGGCACCGGTCTTCGCATCGGCGTGGTGGAGGCGCACGCCCTCGATGCGACGCGCCAGCCGAGTTACGACGACCGGGTGATCGCCCTCGCCTGGGGTTCGCGCCGGATCCTCGACGGGATGGGGGTCTGGTCCGCCATCGCCCCCGAGGCGGAGCCCATACGCCATATCCATATCTCGGAACGGGGCCACTTCGGTTTTGCCCATCTCGACGCGGAAGAGGAACGGGTCGAGGCGTTGGGCTATGTGGTCGCCGCGCGTGACCTCGGTCAGGCGCTGCTGGCCGGTCTCGACTCGGCCGAAAGGGTCGACCTCCTGTGTCCCGCCCAACTCCATGCCTTCACCCTGGAGCCGGATCGGGTGCGGGTCGAGGTGCGCGAGGGTGACGCGGCCCGCAGCCTGGAGACACGCCTGATGGTGGCCGCCGATGGCGGGGATTCCGTGGTGCGCCGGCTGCTCGGTATTCCGGTTCAGGAGTGGAGTTACGGCCAGACCGCCATCATCAGCAACGTCACCCCGGAGCGGCCACACGAGGGTATCGCCTTTGAGCGCTTCACCGACACCGGCCCGCTGGCCATGTTGCCGATGACCGAGGGGCGCTGCTCCCTGGTCTGGACCGCTCGCGACGCGCAGGTGGAGGAGATCATGGGCTGGGACGATGGCCATTTCCTCGCCCAGTTGCAGGACCGTTTCGGTTACCGTCTCGGCCGTCTGCTCAAGACTGGTCGCCGCGTCGCCTATCCCCTCAAACGGCTGCGGGTGAAGGCCCAGGTGCGCCGCCGCGTGGTGCTCATCGGAAACGCCGCCCACGCCGTGCATCCCGTCTCCGGTCAGGGTTTCAATCTTGGCATCCGCGATGTGGCGGCGCTTGCCGATCTGCTGGCCGAGGCGGCGCGCAAGCGTGCTGACCCAGGGGCGGCGGCGTTGCTGGGACGCTATGCCGAATGGCGGCGCGGAGACCAACGCATCGTCGCAGCCATCACCGACACCTTGGCGCGCGTCTTCACCAACCCGCTGCCGCCGGTGCGCTGGGCGCGCGACTGCGGGTTGTTGGGGCTGGATCTCTGTCCGCCGCTGAAACACCGCACCGCGCGCCGGTTCATGGGGCTCAACGGCCAACTGCCGCGTCTGGCGAGGGGGTTGCCCGTTGCCTGAACCGACAGCCCGATACGATATCGTCATCGCCGGTGGCGGCATGGTGGGCAGCGCCCTGGCGTGCGCCCTGGCGCCTCACGGTTTCCGCATCGCCGTGCTTGAGGCGCGCGCGCCGCAAAGGGAATGGCCGCCGGACGAGGTTGACCTCCGCGTCTCCGCCCTGACCCGCGCCTCCCAGCGCATCCTTCAGCGCCTTGGCGCCTGGGAGCGCATGACGGAGATGCGCGTCAGCCCCTATCGCGAGATGCACGTCTGGGACGCCACCGGCGGCGCCAGCATCCACTTCGACAGCGCCGAGATCGGCGAGCCGGACCTGGGCCACATCGTGGAGAACCGCGTCACCCAGCTCGCCTTGTGGGAGCGGCTGGGTGAATTCGAAAACGTGGACCCCCTGTGCCCGGCGCTCCTCGACCGCTTCGAACGGGGAGACGAGGAGACGGTCGTCACGCTGCGCGACGGCGCCCGGCTGCGCTGCCGGTTGCTGGTGGGCGCAGACGGGCGCGACTCACAGGTGCGCGAACTGGCGGGCATCACCCACCACGGCTGGCCCTATGATCAGCACGCGCTGGTGGCCACCGTGCGCCCCGAACTGTGGCACAAGGAGACCGCGTGGCAACGTTTCATGCCGAGTGGCCCGCTTGCCTTGTTGCCCATCGATGATGGCCGTTGCTCCATCGTCTGGTCCACCCGCCCGTCGCGCGCCGAGGAGCTGATGGCGCTGGATGACGATCTTTTTCTCAAGGCCCTCACCGAAGCGAGTGAGCGTATTCTCGGCGAGATCGTGGAGGTGGGGCCGCGCGGTGTCTTTCCGTTGCGGCTCCAGCATGCCGACGCCTATGTGCAGGCGGGACTGGCGCTGGTGGGGGACGCGGCCCACGCGGTGCATCCGCTGGCGGGGCAGGGGGTCAATCTCGGTTTCCTCGACGCTGCTGCCCTGGCCGACGTGCTCCTCGAGGCGCGTCGCAAGGGGCGCAGCATCGGCAGCTTCACCACCCTGCGCCGTTACGAGCGGGCGCGCAAAGGAGAGAACATGGCCATGCTTGCGGCGATGGATGCCTTCAAGCGCCTCTTCAGCAATGACATCCTGCCGTTGCGTTTGATCCGTAACCTGGGGCTGAAACTCACCGACACGGCCACGCCGGTCAAACACCTCATCATGCGCCGCGCCTTGGGGCTAACCGGCGAGCTCCCGACCCTGGCGCGTTGAGGCGTGATGGAAAAAACCCCGGGCCAAGAAGAGGCGGCCCGGGGGCGAAACGGGAAGTGGGTCTACTTGACCGATTTCTCGTACATCTTCACTGCCTTGTTCATCTCCTTCAGCAGCGGCAGGTTGAGCTTGGCGGCCTTTGCCAGTCCCGCGGGCGAGGTGTCCACCTTGTCGAGGACAGGCTTGTATTCCGCCCACAGTTTCTGCACGGCACCGAGCTGGGCGCGGATGGCCGGGTCCTTGGTTCCGGGTAGGCCGAGCGTCTGGTCACCGTCGAGCAGGCCCTTGAGGGTGCGCTCGAACAAGGCCGCGGTCTTCTTCAGGTTGGCCGTGTTGGCGTCCACGTCGATGCCGTTGGCGATCAGCAGCAGCTCTTTGGTCATCTTCTGGGTCAGCATCCGTTGCTTGCCGGCCAGGTTGATGGTGGTGGCCATGGCGGGCTCCAGCTTGGAGCCGCTCATCTTGGCGTACATCTGTACCGCCTTGTTCATGTTTTTCAACAACGGCAGGTTCTGCGTGGCCACCCTGGTCAGGACCTCCTTGTCGATCTTGCCGGCGAGGACGGCATCCACGTTCTGCTTGAAGGTGCTCCACAATTCGGAGACCTTGCCGAGCTGATCGAGGATGGCGGGGTCGGTGGTCTTGGGCAGCCCCAGATCCGGGTCACCGTTGACCAGCCCCTTGAGGGTCTTGTCGAACAGGGCGGCGGTCTTCTGCAGGTTGGCCTTGTTGGCGTCCGCATCGACGCCTTTGGCGATGAGCAGGATCTCCTTGCTCATCTTCTGGGTCAGCATGCGTTGTTTGCCGGCGAGGTTGATGACGGTGCCCATCTCCTGTTTGCTGAACGCAAAGGCGTTGGAAGAGAGGCAGGCGACGAGCGCGCCGAAGAGGATCGAATAGAGGGATCGCATTCTGAACATTGAGAGTCTCCTTGTCGATTAGCAGGGTGTTCGATGTTAGGCCCTTGCCAATCCGTTTCTTTGATCTGAGACAAAAAACCTACAAAAAATATGGTTTAGGCGCGCGGCATGGCAATGCTTTTCAAGGGATGGCCGAGCGGGTATAGTTCCGCTCTCGATCTCTGCTTCGTGGGAGAGACCGGTCACCGACCGGCGCCGAAGGCGCAAATCCGCCCGGAATCGCTCAGGCAAAAGGACCGCGAAGCAAGGGGCATGCAGTCCCGGATCGACTCTGGAGAGCGGCCGTCTTGCGCGGCCCACCGACGGGGCAGGGGCAGGAAGGGTTCCCAAACTCTCAGGTTTCCGGACAGAGGGGCGGCATGGCGTCGTGACGGCGCTGTGCCGCCCTTTTCAGTTTTTGGAGAACACATTCATGGTTAAGAAAACACCCCTCTATGAAGCGCACAAGGCGGCCGGTGCGCGCATGGTCCCCTTTGGCGGCTGGGAGATGCCGCTGCACTACGGCTCTCAGTTGGACGAGCATCATGCGGTGCGCCAGGACGCCGGTATGTTCGATGTTTCCCACATGACGGTGGTGGATCTGCGCGGGGCGCGGGTCAAGGCGTTTCTGCGCTATCTGCTGGCCAACGATGTGGCGCGCTTGAAGACCAAGGGCAAGGCGCTCTACAGCTGTATGCTGAACAAGCAGGGCGGGGTGATCGACGACCTCATCGTCTACTATATGGACGACGAGTGGTATCGCATGGTGGTCAACGCGGCGACCACGGAAAAGGATCTGGCCTGGATCGAACAGCAGGCAACGGCCTACGACGTGGAGGTGGCGCCGCGCCGCGATCTGGCCATGATCGCCGTGCAGGGGCCGAACGCGCGTGCGAAGGCGTTGCCGCTGCTGCCGGACGCGGTGCGTGAATGTGCCGCTGAGCTCAAGCCCTTCACCGCCTGTACCGACGGCGCCTGGTTTGTGGGCCGCACCGGCTATACCGGCGAGGACGGTTTCGAGGTGATGCTACCGGCGGAGGCGGCAGAGGGCTTTTGGCAGGACCTGCTGACGGCGGGTGTCGCCCCCTGCGGCCTCGGCGCCCGCGACACCCTGCGGCTGGAGGCGGGCATGAATCTCTACGGCCAGGATATGGACGAAGAGACGTCGCCGCTGGAATCGGGGCTGGAATGGACGGTATCGCTGGAGCCGGTGGCGCGCGATTTCATCGGCCGCAGCCCGCTGGTGGTGGAGCTCAACAGCCCCGTCCGCAGGGGTTTCATTGGCCTGTTGCTCGAAGGGCGCGGGGTGTTGCGGCCCCATCAGCCGGTCTTTGCTGGCGAACAGCGCATCGGCGAGATCACCTCCGGTGGCTTTGCCCCGACATTGGGAAGATCCATTGCCTTTGCCCGGGTGGAGATGCATCCGGGCAGCCATTGCGACGTGGAGATTCGTGGCAAGCGGGTACCCGCGCAGGTGGTGCAGCCGCCCTTCGTGCGTCACGGAAAGGCTTGTTTCAAGCCGCTGGAAACCGAATAATTGGGGAACCCCGGTCCGTCGGCGCGGGGTCACAACTAACACGAGACAAGTTGAGGGGGCGTCATGAGTAATCTTCCTGCCGATTTGAAATACACGAAATCCCATGAATGGGTCCGTGATGAGGGTGATGGCACGGTCACCGTCGGTATCACCGATCATGCCCAGGAGATGTTGGGCGATCTCGTCTTCGTGGAGTTGCCGGAGGTGGGCGACAGCGTGGACGCAGGTGGAGAATGCGGCGTGGTGGAGTCGGTGAAGGCCGCCTCGGACATCTTTTGCCCCGTGAGTGGCGAGGTCGTCGAGGTGAACGGCGAGCTGGCGGACGCCCCCGAGACGGTCAATCAGGATGCCTTCGGCGAGGGCTGGCTGTTCAAGGTCAAGCTCTCCGACCCGGCGGAGATGGCCGGCCTGCTCGATAACGCCGGCTATGAGGCAGTGCTGGCGGAAGAAGAGCACTGATCCATGCCCTTCATTCCCCACACCGATGAGGATGTCCGCGCCATGCTGGAGGCGATTGGCGCGGAGAGCATCGAGACGCTGTTCGACGAGGTGCCCGGGGCGCTGCGTTGCGGCGGGCTGGAGGCGGTGCCGCCAGGGATGAGCGAGATGGAGGTGGGCCGGTTGATGCAGGCGCGCGCCCGCGAGGATGGCCAGCCGCTCTGTTTCATCGGCGCCGGCGCCTACGACCACCACATCCCGGCAGCGGTATGGCAGCTCGCCGCCCGCGGCGAATTCTACACGGCCTATACCCCTTACCAGGCCGAGGCCAGTCAGGGCACCCTGCAACTGCTCTATGAGTACCAGTCCATGATGACTGCGCTCACCGCCATGGACGTCTCCAATGCCTCGCTCTACGACGGTGCTTCGGCGCTGGCGGAGGCGGTGTTGATGGCGGTGCGGGCCAACCGCAAGTCCAAGTCCCGCCGGGTGCTGGTGCCGCGTACTGTGCATCCCGCCTACCGGCGGGCGGTGCAGGCGATCGTGGGGTATCAGGGTATCGAGCTGCTGGACCTGCCCTATGATCCCGCTGGCGGGCACACGGATCCCGCTGCGCTCGATGACCATGCCGACGAGGACATCGCCGCCCTGGTGATCCCTCAGCCCAACTTCTTCGGCGTGTTGGAAGAGGTGGATGTGCTCACCGATTGGGCCGCCGCCCACGGGGCCCTCTCCATCGCGGTGGTGAACCCGGTGGCGCTGGCCTTGCTCGAGCCGCCGGGCGAATGGGGCGCCAATGGCGCCGACATCTGTTGTGGTGAGGGTCAGCCGCTCGGCGCCCCGCTCACTTCGGGCGGGCCCTATTTCGGTTTCCTCTGTTGCCGCCAGTCGTTCGTGCGGCAGATGCCGGGGCGCATCGTGGGACGCACCGTGGACCTGGACGGCAAACCCGGTTTTACCCTCACCCTGCAGGCGCGCGAGCAGCACATCCGCCGCTCCAAGGCCACCTCCAACATCTGCACCAACCAAGGCCTGATGGTTACCGCCGCCACGATCCACATGGCGTTGCTCGGCGCTGAAGGGTTGGCGCGCGTCGCCGCCGCCTCGCACGCCAACACCGCCCGGTTGGTGGAGCGGCTCACCGGAATCGAGGGTGTCGAACCGTCGTTCGACCGCCCGGCGTTCCATGAACGGGTGCTGCGCCTGCCCGCCCCGGTAAAGGATGTACTGCGCTCGTTGGCGGCGCACAACGTCCTCGGGGGCTTCGATCTGCACGACGATTACCCCGAACTGGGCGATGCCCTGCTGGTGTGCGCCACCGAGATGCGCACCGGGGCCGATATCGACATCTATTATGAAAAGCTCGAACGCATCATCCGCATGCGCAGCGAGAGCCGCTGTCCCGTGGAACCCAAGATCTGAACCCTGCCCATGTTGATATTCGAACACTCCCGACCCGGTCGCCGCGCCACTGCACAGGCGCCCTTGCAGCGAGAAGAGACCCCTGCCATCCCGGACGCCATGCGGCGCAAGCGCCCCCCGCGCCTGCCGGAGGTCTCCGAGATGCAGGCGGTGCGGCACTACACACGCCTGTCCCAGCAGAACTTCTCCATCGACACCCATTTCTATCCGCTCGGCTCCTGCACCATGAAATACAACCCGCGCGGCAGCAACGCGCTGGCCATGTTGCCAGGCTTTCTGGCCCGTCATCCGTTGGCGCCCGAGAGCCACAGCCAGGGGGTGATGGCCTGCCTCTACGACCTCCAGGAGATCCTCAAGGAGGTGACCGGCATGCAGGCGGTGTCGCTCACTCCGGCGGCGGGGGCCCAGGGCGAGTTCGCCGGCGTGGCCATGATCCGTGCCTACCACGACAGCCGGGGTGACACGGCGCGCAGCGAGATCCTGGTGCCGGACGCCGCCCACGGCACCAACCCCGCTTCGGCGGTGATGTGTGGTTACAAGGTGCGGGAGATCCCCACCGATGCCGATGGCGACGTGGACCTGGATGCCCTGGAAGAGGCGCTCGGTCCCCAGACCGCGGGCATCATGCTCACCAATCCCTCCACCCTCGGGGTGTTCGAAAGGCGCATTGCCGAGATCGCCCAACGGGTACATGCGGCGGGCGGCCTGCTCTACTACGACGGCGCCAATCTCAACGCCATCCTCGGCAAGGTGCGGCCCGGCGACATGGGATTCGATGTCATCCACATGAACCTGCACAAGACCTTCTCCACCCCCCACGGCGGCGGCGGGCCCGGCGCCGGGCCAGTGGGGGTGAGCGAGCGCCTGGAGCCCTTCCTGCCGGTGCCGCTGGTGGCGTATGACGGTGACGAATACCATTGGGTGACCGAGAAGGCGCGGCCGCAGAGCATTGGCCGGCTCTCCGCCTTCGGCGGCAATGTAGGGGTGTTGTTGCGGGCTTATGTCTACGCCCGCATGCTGGGTCGCGAGGGGATGTCGCGGGTGGCCGACTACTCGACCCTCAATGCCAACTACCTGCTCAAGCGCCTCACCGATGCGGGATTCGAGGCCGCCTACCCCAACCGCCGCGCCACCCATGAGTTCATCATCACCCTGCGGCGTGAGGCGAAAGAACTGGGCGTCAATACCATGGACTTCGCCAAGCGGCTGCTCGACTACGGCATGCACGCCCCCACCACCTACTTCCCGCTGCTGGTGCCCGAGTGCCTGCTCATCGAGCCCACCGAGACCGAGGACCCAGAGACCCTCGACGCCTTCGTGGAGGCGATGGTGAGGATTCGCGAGGAGGCGGAGCGCACCCCCGACAAGGTCAAGACCGCGCCCCACAGCCTGCCGGTACGGCGCCTCGACGACGTGCGCGCAGCGCGCGAGCTGGATCTCGCCTGGCAACCTTCCGCCGCAGAGGGTTGAACCTCGCGGGCCGATGCTGCATCCTCAGGGACAGCCGATCACGAGACAGGGCCAGCCATGAGCGGACACTTCCATGACACGGGCTTCGTGCCCCTCAATATCGCGGTGTTGACGGTTTCCGACAGCCGCACCGAAGAGACCGACAAGTCCGGCACCACCCTGCGTGACCGGGCGCTGGAGGCAGGTCATCAGGTGGTGGACAAGGTGATCGTGCCGGACGACATCTATCAGATGCGCGCCGTCTTTTCGCGCTGGATCGCCGATCCCGATGTGCATGTCGTGATCAGTACCGGCGGTACCGGCATCACCGGCCGCGACAGCACCCCGGAAGCGGTGGCGCCCCTCTTCGACAAGGCCATCGAGGGCTTTGGCGAATTGTTTCGCGCGGTGTCGATGGAGGAAATTGGCGCCTCCTCGATCCAGTCGCGCGCCATCGCCGGTCTGGCCAACGGCACCCTCATCTTTTGCCTGCCGGGTTCCACCGGCGCCTGCCGCACCGGCTGGGACCGAATCCTCAAGGATCAGCTCGATCACCGCACCCGGCCGTGCAATTTTGCCCAGATGTTCCCCCGTTTGCTGGAGGAATGACCATGAGCGAATGCGGATGTGACGCCGTGGCCCACAAGGGGCCGGCCATGAAGACCCTCGATGAGGCCCTCGACCTGCTGCTTGACCATGCGCGGCCGGTGGAGGGCGTCGAGACCCTGCCGCTCGACGACGCCCTGGACCGGGTGTTGGCGGCGCTGGTGGTCAGCCGTGTGAACAACCCGCCGTGGGACAACAGCGCGATGGATGGCTATGCCGTGCGCAGCGGCGATCTGGAAGCCAATCATCGCCTGCGGGTGGCGCAGCGCATCCCCGCCGGCGCCACCGGCGAGCCACTCGAATCCGGCACCGCGGCGCGCATCTTCACCGGTGCGCCGGTGCCCCCCGGCGCCGACGCGGTGGTGATCCAGGAGGTGTGCCGGCGCGAGGGCGACGAGGTGGTCGTCGAACAGCCGCCGCAGCCGGGGGCCAACATCCGCCGCGCCGGTGAGGATACCCGCGAGGGCGAAGCGGTGATCGCCCCCGGCGCCCGTCTTGGTCCCCAGCATCTCGGGCTGGCCGCCTCGGTGGGCGTGGGCGAGGTGACCGTCCACCGCCGCCTGCGGGTGGCGGTGTTCTCCAGCGGCGACGAGCTGGTGATGCCGGGCGAGCCGTTGGGGCCTGGCAAGATCTACAACTCCAACCAGTTCACCCTGGCGGGCCTGCTTCGCTCACTGGGCTGCGAGGTGATTCCGCTCGGCATCGTCGAGGACACCCTCGACGCCACCTGCGACGCCCTGGCCCGCGGTGCGGGGGAGGCCGACCTGGTGGTGGCCTCCGGTGGCGTATCGGTGGGCGAGGAGGACCACGTCAAGCCGGCGGTGGAGCGACTCGGCACTCTCGACCTGTGGAAGGTCGCTATCCGTCCCGGCAAGCCCCTTGCCTTCGGTCATATTGGCGAGACCCCCTTCATCGGTACACCGGGCAACCCCGTTTCCCTGTTCGTCACCTTCTGCCTTTTCGCCCGGCCGTTCATCCTGCGGATGCAAGGGATGACGGGGGACGTGACGCCCGCGCCCGCCTATGCCCGCGCCGACTTCGATTGGCCCAGGCCCGACAAACGCCGCGAATTCGCCCGCGCGCGGCTGGAGCGGGGCGATGATGGAGAGCCGGTGGTCCGTATCTTCCCCAGCCGTTCCTCCGGGGTGCTCAGCTCGGTGGCTTGGGCCAACGGCCTGGCGGTGATCCCCGAACGGCAGGTGATCGCCCGGGGCGACCGGGTGGCCTTTCTGCCCTTCAGCGAGTTGTTGCGATGATCCGCCTACGCTACTTCGCGCGGCTGCGGGAACAGCTTGGCACCGGGAGCGAGGAGATGGCGCCGGCCGCCAGCGTGGCCGAGGTGCTGGAGCGGCTGCGCGCCCGCGGTGGCGTCTGGGCGGAAGCCTTCGACGGTGAGCAGACGGTGCTGGTGGCGGTGAACCAGGAGACGGTCGGCGTCGACGCCCCCCTCGCGGATGGCGACGAGGTGGCCTTTTTCCCACCGGTGACGGGGGGCTGAACGTGGACGTGATTCGCGTCCAGGAGGCGCCCTTCCAGTTTGACGCCGAAGTGGACGCCCTGCGCGCCGGTAACCCGGCCATTGGCGCCGTCGTCACCTTCCTCGGCCTGATGCGCGACTTCAACGACGGCGACCGGGTGCTTGCGATGACCCTGGAACACTACCCGGGCATGACCGAGAAGTCCCTTGGCGCCATCGTGGCAGAGGCCCGTGAGCGTTGGGAACTGCAAGGCGTGCGGGTGGTGCACCGGGTGGGGGAGCTGCGGCCGGAGGACCCCATCGTGTTGGTGGCGGTGGCTTCACCCCACCGGGGCGAGGCGTTCCGTGCCTGCGAATTCATCATCGACTACCTCAAGACCCGCGCCCCGTTCTGGAAGAAAGAGCGGACAGAATCGGGCGAACGCTGGGTAGAGGCCCGCCATTCCGACGATGCGGCCGAGGCGCGCTGGCGCGACGAGGACCTCTCTGGCGAGGGGTGCTGATGCGGCAGCAACCGCTATGAGCAGCGACGCCCTGCGTTTGAAGAAGGGCCACGAGCGGCGCATCCGCTTCGGTCACTGCTGGATCTATTCCAACGAGGTGGATGTCCAGGCCACGCCCCTCAAAAGCTTCGAGCCCGGCCAGCCGGTGGAGATCGTGGACCACCGCAACCACTGGCTCGGTTCCGGCTACGTCAACCCCCGCTCCCTGATCTGCGCGCGCATCGTCAGCCGTGACCGAGAACATCCCCTCTCCGCCAGCCTGCTGGTGCACCGGCTCAAGATCGCACTCGGTCTGCGCCGTCGGCTCTACGCCCGGCCTTTCTATCGGTTGGTGTTCGGCGAGAGCGACGGTCTGCCGGGATTGGTGGTGGATCGCTATGACCGTCTGCTGGTGGTGCAGATCACCACCGCCGGCATGGAGCGGATGCGCCGTGAGGTCATCGCCGCCCTGGAGAAGGTGCTCGCCCCCAGCGGGATCCTGTTCCGTAACGATACCCCGGTGCGGGAACTGGAGGGGCTGCCCGCCTATGTGGAAGAGGCGGCGGGCGAAGTGCCCATCTTGGCGGAACTGGAGGAGAATGGCGTGCGCTTCCAGGTCTCGCCGGTGCATGGCCAGAAGACGGGCTGGTTCTATGACCAGGCGTCCAACCGGACCGCGATGCTGAAATATGTGGAAGGCAAACGGGTGCTGGACTGCTGCGCCTACCTCGGTGCATGGGGAGTGCAGGCGGCGGCCCACGGTGCGGAGGCAGTGCTCTGCGTGGATCCGTCCAAGGCGGCCCTGGAAGGGGTGGAGCGCAATGCGCTTCTGAACGGGGTGGAGGACCGGGTGGCGGTGCGCCGGGGCGATGCCTTCGATGTGCTGCGTGCGTTGCGCTCGGAGCGGGAGCGCTTTGATGTGGTGATGCTGGACCCGCCCGCCTTCATCAAGCGCAAGCGGGATGCGAAAGAGGGAACGGCGGCCTACCGGCGGCTCAACCAGATGGGGCTCCAGGTGTTGAGTCGGGACGGGGTCTTGATCACCTCGTCCTGCTCTTACCACCTGGGCCGCGAGCAGTTGCTGACACTGGTGCAGCAGTCCGGTCGGCATACCGATCGCAGCCTGCAACTGTTGGAGTCGGGGCAGCAAGGCCCCGACCATCCGATCCATCCGGCGATCCCGGAGACCGCCTATCTCAAGACCTTCTTCCTACGAGTGGTGCCGACGTTCTGACCCGCCCGTCGCTGCATGCGACGGAGTGGTCGCCAGGCGCATGATTTCCTCGCGGATACGCGACCGGCTCGGCTCGGGCAGACGTTGCCAGGCCTCGGCCACCTCGCGGGCGTCGTCCCGCAGATTGGCCGCTGCCTTGTCACCGAACATCAGCCAGGCAGGGTTCACTTCGAGGACCTCTGCGATCTGATCGATCTTGCGGGGACGCAGGCTCTTGCCGTTCTCGATCTTCTGGATCACCGCCTGATTGGTGCCCGCCCGGACCGCCAGTTGCTCCTGGGTCCAGCCCTTTTCGCGGCGCTTGCGGCGAACGCGTGCGCCGAGAGAATCCAGAAATCGATGTTCATGTAGATATGCCGTCATTGTCTTCTTCCTATGTTTGTTTCCGTGTGCCTTTGTGTGCCTCCTGTAACGGCGTGGGAACTAACGGCTTGATGGAAAAGGGAAGGCGGGGATTGGGTTTCGTGAACCAGCGCGCATTTTGCCTGGAAGTGTGAAATCGTCGATGTGGAAGGGGACCTATCGGCCTCAAAAAGCGGTTTCCGGGGGCGGGATGTTGTACCATAGGGCCCTATGCTGAAGTTCCCCGGTATCGATCCCGTCATTGTCCACATCGGTCCCCTCGCGGTGCGCTGGTACGGACTGATGTACCTCGTCGGCTTCGCTGCGGCCTGGTGGCTGGGGCGGCGGCGGGCACGGATGCAGACGAACTGGGATCTCCGCCAAGTGGACGATCTCATTTTCTATGGCGTGATCGGCGTGGTTCTGGGTGGTCGTATCGGCTATGTGATGTTCTATGCTTTTCCTGCTTTCCTCGATAATCCCGCGATGATCTTTCGCGTATGGGAAGGCGGTATGTCGTTTCATGGGGGACTCATTGGCGTGCTGTTGGCGATGGCCTGGTTTGGCCGCCGTTATGGCAAAGCATTTTTCGAAGTGACAGATTTTCTTGCCCCGTTGGTGCCGATCGGCCTGGGGGCTGGGCGTATTGCCAATTTCATCAATGGGGAGCTGTGGGGAAAGCCCACCGATCTTCCCTGGGGCGTCAGTGTGCCGTGTCAGCGGTTTAGTCAATATTGTGGTGGCGCAACGACCGGCTGGAGTGCGCCCATGCATCCGTCACAGCTCTACGAGGCGTTCCTCGAAGGCCTCGTGCTGTTTCTGATCCTGTGGTTCTTCTCCAGGCAGCCACGGCCGCGCATGGCGGTGTCGGGCCTGTTTCTGGTTGCCTATGGGATCTTTCGTTTCACCATCGAATTCGTGCGCATGCCCGATGTGCAACTGGGGTATCTCGCCTTCGGCTGGGTGACCATGGGGCAAGTGCTGAGCCTGCCCATGATTCTTGCCGGTGTCCTGCTGTTGTTCCTTGCCTATCGCAAGAGAGGGGTCAACCATGCACCCGTATCTTGAGTTAATGGGCCATGTGCGTCAGCGCGGGGTTCGCAAGGAGGACCGTACCGGCACCGGGACCCTTAGCGTGTTCGGCTATCAGATGCGCTTCGATCTGAGCAAGGGGTTTCCGCTGGTCACCACCAAGAAGTTGCATTTGCGTTCCATCATCCACGAGCTGCTATGGTTTCTGCGCGGCGATACGAATATCCGCTATCTGCATGAACACGGCGTGACCATCTGGGACGAGTGGGCCGATGAGACGGGTGAACTGGGGCCGGTGTATGGCGCCCAGTGGCGTTCCTGGCCGGCGCCCGATGGCGGGCACATCGATCAGATCAGTCAGGTGATCGAGCAGATTCGCGCCAATCCCGATTCGCGCCGGCACCTCGTCTCCGCCTGGAACCCGGCCGAGGTAGACGCCATGGCGCTGCCTCCTTGCCACGTGCTGTTCCAGTTCTACGTGGCCGAAGGGCGGCTCTCATGCCAGCTCTACCAGCGCAGCGCCGATATCTTTCTGGGGGTGCCGTTCAATATCGCCTCCTACGCCCTGCTCACGATGATGATCGCCCAAGTGACCGGGCTCGAGGCGGGGGACTTCGTCCATACCCTTGGCGACGCCCATCTCTATCTCAATCATCTGGAGCAGGCCGACCTGCAACTCTCCCGTAAGCCCTATCCGCTCCCCCGCATGCGGCTCAATCCCGATGTCGCCTCGGTGTTCGAGTTCTGTTTTGAGGACTTCCTGCTGGAGGGGTATCGGGCCCATCCCCATATCAAGGCGCCTGTGGCCGTTTGACGTGAAAAAACGCCTGCGTCGGAGGGTCATATTGCCATTTAACATTCTTGAAATCGTTTCGGTTTTGGTCATACTAAGGGTTAAGGAACAAAAGTCGTAGGGCATGGTTCGAAAGGAGCGCCCGTGTCTTTGGTTTCCCAGTGGTTCGGATGAAAAACCAATAAAAGGATGGCAACATGGAAGGTAGTGAAAGGTCCCCGGAGGCTCCGAGGACGATACAAACCCAGTCCCTTGCAGGTGAGATTTCCCCGGTCAGGCGTGAGCGACGTGTGTCGGGTGCGCTCGACCGGCGGTTGTCGATCAATATCCACCGCTCCGATGTGAAGCTGGTTCTGGTCGAGCGGCGCAACCTCACGCGTCTCTCCCTCGTCGACATGCTCAAACGGGGTATCCAGCTCTCCGACGTGTTCCCGTTTCCGGATCTGGACAGCCTGGGCGCGTTCGATTTCGGAACCGTGGCGCATGGGGGGGTCGACCTGGCCCTGTTGAGCATTGGTATGGAAAGCGTCCATGCCCCCGCCGTTGCGACCGAGATCGACCGCCTGAAAGAGGCATTGCCGGGGACGTTTATCGTCATCTTCTCCGACCGGGAACGGGAAGAGAGACTGCTTGATGCCTTTGTTCGTCATGGTCTGCGAGGCTATATCACCTCTTCCCTCGACCCGAAGGTGGTGATCGCCGCGATCCAGTTGGTCCTCGCCGGCGGCGTCTATATTCCGGATACGTTGATGGGCTCCGAGGAAACGATGAATGAGACGGAGTGGAATCTGCTGGATCCTGCGGTCAAGGAGGTGTGCAAGGCATTGACCCCCCGGCAGCGCGAGGTGATGCACCTGCTGGGGCAGGGCAAGTCGAACAAATACATCGCTTTCGAGCTGCATATACGCGAATGCACGGTCAAGGCCCATGTGCGGCAGATCATGAAAAAGCTGGGCGTAACCAATCGTACCGAAGCGGCCTGCCGGGTGATGGCCGCCTCTGCCCAGGGACTCAATTGCTGAGAGGGCTGAAGCGCAGGGTGTAGGAAACCCCCAGATTGTAGTCAGGTGCATCCTCGGTCAGGCCCGCACCGATGGACACATTCAGGAAGCTGCGTGGCCCCAGGATGGAGGACGCCCCAAGCACCAGCATGCTCGACAATTGGTCGGACCCGTCGACAGTGACGCCATTACGGCTGTATGCCTCGGAAAACGTCTGATCGAGGCCGATGCGCAGGGAGGTGTCGGGGCTCGCCGCGAGCAGGGCGGCGATCGACAGGTTCCAGCGGTCGCCCGGGTCGAAACCATCCTTCGAGAAGGTCTTTGTGTAGCCCAGCCGGCCGGTGAAGACCAGCGGATCCTGGCGTTTCGTCATGCCGAGGGAGACGCCCAATTCCTCGGTGGAGAAGCCCAGTGGAACGCCCGTATCCACTCTGTCATCGCCGCTGCCCGTATTCCACTGGAGTCGGGCGATGAGGTCGGTCGGCCAGCCATCCGCTTCCGTCATGAGCGTCTTGGCCAGGCCGATGCTCAGATCGCCCAGGCCGGAATTGTGGTCGGCCGCTTCCTGTTTTTCTGCAAAGTTGACCTTACCGACGATGGATTCATCCACGTAGCGGTAGGGAACACCCAGCTCGATCTGTGCGTCGTAAGGGAGTCCCAGGCGGGCCAGAAGGTGGAGATCCGTGATGCTTCGGCGTTCGTGGTTGGCCGCGAGATCGACGATGTCGGCACCCGCACTGCTTTTGAGGAAGGCGGGGGCAGTGGAGGTGAAGCGCGTGAAGGAGAGGGTGGTGGTCAGGTCCATCTGGCCGAATCTCAGCAACAGGGCGCCCTCCTTGATCAGGGTCCTTTCCAACGCCCGTTCCGCGGCGTCTTCATCCACTTCGAATTCGCCGGGGGCGTGTTTGGAGGCCGCGGTCTTCGTTTGTTGGGGGGCAGGGGCGCGGGACGCTTCAGCAGGGGCCTTTCCTGCCCCGGCGGGGGGTTGTACGATCTGCATCCGCTCCAGTTCGAACAGGCGCCGCTCCAACATCTGGATGCGTCGATTCAGGATATCGATCTTGTGCGCCATCTCTTGTTGCGAGGTGGGTTTGACAAGCGCGGCGTCTGCCGCCTGAATCTTTGGAGAAAAGGCGCCTGCCAGCACCATTGCGAGCAGGCCATACAGCGGTGGTGAATCGATAAAAGGGTTCATATGGCGTATCCCTACCTCAGCATTACAAAATCCCGTCCCTTCGGCTTGAGCGCGCCGGCGTGTGCGGGACCTTCCCGGGGCTCCACATCGAAACCCACATGCCCGAAGACGGGAAAGTCGATCCATGCTGTAATGAAATCGTTTTCAAGCAGGGTCCGGTTCCCCCAAGCGGGATCCGCCAGGAGCACACGATTACCCGCCATCCCTCGAAAAACCACAAAATGGTTGTAGCCGTTCAGCCTCAGTGGCACCAGGATCGGGGCCTTTCGTTTCAGATCTGCAAGCGTCAATTTACCATAACCGATCCCTTTGTACCCGTGTTGGTCCGTATACCGCTTAAGATCGAGCAGAGAGAAACCGTGACGTTGGTTGATCATCGAGGGGTCGTCGACATATTCCTTTCGCCTGATCAGCGCGGACGCAATATCCTTTTCAGCGATTTTTTGACCGTATTGATACTTTAGGAGAGTGGCCAATGCAGCCGCGCCGCAGCTCAGGTCCCAGTTCTGGATGACCACGTTTTCGTGCCGTATTTCCAGCAGCGAACGCACGGGCTTGCCGGACCGGGCGGGAGCGACAGTGGGAAACCACGCGTACACCACTCCAGCCAGCAGCAGAAGCGCCGGGGCATGTTTTCCCTTGAATGTCCGCAGGGCACGTGCGCGAATCTTCATTGGCTTGCTTTCCACGGCTTGTTGATGGTGTGGAGAGGAAAGGGCGCGTACCGCAATCCTGCTGCACCCATCAGCCCCCCGGGACCAACGCCCCAGGGGGCTCCTCCTGTTACGTGATGTGTGGGCGGGCGGCCCAGTGGTACTGGCGCCGCCACCGCCACATTATTGCCAGATCACTTGAAGCAGATGTGGCAGAAATAGTAATGGGCGCCGTTTGTGAGCGAGACGCTCTTGGATACGGAGGCCGACCCCAAACCCTGAACGACACTCGTTGCGGTCCAGGTTTCCGAGTCGGTGTTGAGACCCGAGGCGTCCGCTGAGGCGTCTGCGGTGGCGATATTGCCGCGTACGTGGGCACGCACGTCATAACGGCCGCGTTTGATGGATTTGATGAGTTCGCCTCCGGCGAAAAACACCCCGTTGGTGGTCCAGAGACCGCCGGCGGAGATACCGTCCATCTGTTGGTCGGTCAAGGTCATTGGCTCTTGAGCACTTACGAACAGGGAGGCAGAGGCCAAAGCTGCACCAAGGATATAGGAAGTCATCTTTTTCATTGTCAAATCTCCTTTGACTGGGTTGGATTGTCAAACGTCTCTTGAACGACTGGAAACCGGTTTCCCATCTGGTTACCTATCCAGTGGTGATAAGTATTGTCGTGTTTGCGTCCTGTCACAATTATCAATTGAGGCATGCCATCAAAGTTGCAGTCGAAGTGAACCAATGGATAAAACGGCCGATGATGTATTCTACTTTTGGCTGATGAGGGGTGCATAAGGTCATCGCATCATGGCCGAACTAAGGATTGTCTGGCTGGGTTGCCCCTCGAATAAACTGGACACACATTTGGTCGTAGAGTAAGAGCGACAGGAGGTGTCCATGAGTGAGAAAAGCAACCGAAACGGTGGTCGGCGAAGCGCAGGCAGGAGGTGGTGCTGCGGCTGCTTCGAGGTGAGAGCCTGGATGCGCTGAGCCGGGAGACCGGCCAGCCGGCCTCGGTGTTGTCCGGCTGGCGGGATGAGTTCCTCGAAGGCGGTGTGGCCGCGCTGAAACGCCGCACCGACGATCCGAAAGTGGGATTCTGGCGGACCCTTCCCGCTTCGTGGAAGGGCAAGGTAAGGTGACGGAGGTCCTATTAACCCGGCAACACTATATATCGCATTCAGGGCTTCAGGCAGGCGCCGGAACAAGGCGCAGTGCGCAGGCAAGGGTCGTTCCTTCGCCAAGGTCGCTCCAGTGCATCCATGCACTCGCGACACTTGGACATCCTGTCCAGCGTACTGGAACGCAGGTCCGGCGCCTGCCTGAAGCCCCTCACCCTATGATATTCAAAGACAGGCCGCGGCTGAATACGATATATATTGTTGCCAGGTTAATATAAGGGAGCCGTGCCCGCCCCACAGGGCATGATGGGAGCCATAAGCCGGGCAGGGTGGGTTTTGCTCAAAGGCTTTTCCTGACTCGACGCCGAGGCCGCCTGTCGCCAGTGTCTTCTCTTCGGTGCCCCCGGGCCGTCGGGATTCCCCTGTCGAATACGAGATCTTCGCATGCGGCGAACGGGTGCGTTCGTGGAGACTACTGCCGTTTCATGACCCTTAGCGACAACCCCGAAAGGTCAATGCGATTCAACTGCTCCTCTTGGCCGGATGGCGCCGTCACCGCGATGGCCAGGATTCTGCCCCTGGAGGCGGAATGGAAGGCGCTGCGGCTTTCCGAGTGATTCTCGTAGATGAATGTCTTGTCACCGGCGACGGCGGCAGAAGTATTGACGGTTGTGTCATTGTAGGTGCCACAGCACGCGATAGCGGTGCCATGGCCAACGCCAAGGTCGATCTGCCATCCGTTGGGAGTATGGAAAGAGCGGGTGCTGGCTCCGGTATTGGTGAACGTCTGACTGCCGGGGCCAAAGGATGCAGCGGCGGCATTGACATCCACAGCGACGAAGCCCGCGGTAACGTGATCCATTTGTGTGTCGGTGAGCAGCATAGGCCCAGCCGTCGCGGCTGTGGCGATGGTGTTTAGAACGAATGTGGATGCCAGGATGCGTTTCATGGCGTACCTTCCTCTCTTGTCGTTTATTCTTCGCAATACCGTTGATTTTGTGGATCGATGATCGACCGGCGGCGATGGCGAAGGGTATTGTTGCCGCTCCCGCACTTGGTTTTCACCCTTCCACGTTCAAGGATGAGTATAGAAGCAAACGTGTCTTTGTTGCGTCAAAAAGATGGCTGTATGGCCTAATTTACGATGATCAATACTTAAGCATGAGGGAGTGATGCCACTTAAGTTGAATATGCCATATTATCCTTTCGGTTATATTCGCATAGGTGTTACAAAATAATTTGACGCTCCATAAATCGGTCCCTGCCTTCTCTGCTACATTTTTGAATAACGTCGTTATTAACGGCATTCACTTCGAGAGCGTTCGCTTTTTCGATGAAATGGGCGCAAGCGAGCCTTCTGATTCCAATTGGCAACACCGGGATGGTGCGATCATGGGTTATTTGAAATATCTGCTCTGGGTTGTGGCTGGGGTTCTTTCCGGATGTGGTGGTGGAGGCGGCGGTGGCAGCGCCGGTGATGGGACAGATGGCACTGCCTCCGGCTATTTCAAGGATACGAACGTATCGGGGTTGGAATATGTCTCTGGAAACCGGGTGGGAGTCACGGGGCCCGACGGACATTTTATTTATGAAAAAGGCCAAGCCGTGGCTTTCTCCATTGGTGGCGTGACGCTCGGGAGCGCCAAGGGTGCGAAAGTGGTTACCCCGGTTGAACTGGCGGGCGCGTCGAATCTCTCTTCGCGCCGTGTGCAGAACATGGTGCGTTTTTTGATCATGCTCGACAAGGATGGCAATCCGCAGAACGGCATCGAGATAACGCCGGAGGTGAGGGCTATCGCCAACAACTGGCCGGCGGTCGATTTCGACAGCCCGGATCTCGGCGCAGAACTGGTGAACATCAGGTCGGATGCCGCCTCTGTCGATGGCCGGGTGCATGCTCTGCCCGATGCGCAAGCGGCCATGGCGCATCTGCGCGGAACCTTGCGGTGTACCTATGCCGGGGTCTTCGCGGGAATGACATCGGAAGAGCCGCCGCGTAATTTCGGCGTGCTGGTCTCCGCGCTGACGGGCGACGTGAGGTTTCTGACGGCATCGGCCAACACTCTAGTTTCGATCAACAGCACAGACCCGATTGTCAATGATCGCGATTTTCGGTTTGCGGGTGAAACCGCTCCAGATGGCGCAACTGGAGGGGGAACCGGGGATACACAGTCTCCAACGGCAACCGGCGATGGCCAAAATGGGTCCACGAACATGGACAGTTCCCACTGCTCCGCCAGTTCGACGAATGGCTCCGGTTCCTCCTGTTCTTCGAGTTCGTCCTCCAGTACGGGGGGTGGAAACGCCGGTTCGGCCACCTCGGGAGCCACCGCGGGGACCGGCGGTGGGGACAGCTCCACTGGCGGTGCGGGTGGCGCATCGGGCGGTGGCAATGACAACGCAACGGATTCGGGCGGGCAACCGGCGGTGGGAACGGTGAAGTCGGACAGTTCCCACTGCTCCAGCAGTTCGACGGATGGCTCCGGTTCGTCTTGTTCCTCCAGTTCCCAAGTTTCCGTTGGCGCCAAGACAGTCCCGGCGGGGATCCGGCGTGTAGAGGGCCGGTTTCCCTCCACGGAAAGCGTGTCGGGCGCCCTCTACGAGGTGCCCGGTTCCGGGTCGGTCCCGTTTTCCGGGCATCGCATAGGGGGGGATGTGACAGCCGAGTATCGGTATGCCGCCTTCTATGAAGGAAGCGTCAGCGGGCTGCTGGCATTCGATATCGATACCTCGGGCAAGGTAACCGGCGCGGCCTACCATCTGGTGGACGATACCGTGGACCGCCTGGAGGGTGTCCTGGAGGATGGAGAGCTAAGGGTGACGACTACCGCCGGCATCATCATCACGGGATCGCTGAATCTCGCCGTGGGTCACGTCTCTGGCACTTGGGAGGATGCTCAAAAGGCGAGGGAAGGGCGTTTCTCGGGAGATGGTTGCAAACTCAACTGAGATGGAAAAAGCGAATTAACATCCTGAAAAACGAATTAAATTCTCAGAGTCAGGATTTTATAGCCTAATTACTGGTTTCCTTTCCTTCATGTTGATAGCTTGATTGGTGTCACCGGGCCAGTGGAGTGGGTGGGGTCCATTCAAGCGGAAAACGTAACGGTTGACAGGGTTGTTGTCCGGCACGCGCAACATGGGGCGGGGAATGATGAAGATCAACAGCAGATGGTGGTTGGCGGCGGTATCGGTACTTCTTGGCACGGAGGGAATGGCCAGCACTCTCCAGTATACGGTGAGTGCGCCCACGGTCCTGAATGCAACGACCTTATTCAGCTTCCTGGGGCGGCCGGCGGACTGGCATCCGGCCGATCCCGCATCCGATGATTATTTCTTTATAGACAATGACCGGTTTCAACCGCAGATTCCGAAGTTCGATCACTCTCTCGGGCGATTGGATGCGGTTTACTTTGGCGTGGACGTCCCCTACGTGGGCGAGGCGGGCGTGGATTCCAGCGCATTCATCGATCCCGGGCTGGTTTCGGCTGCGGTGTTGAAGGCGGATGCGGTCCTGTCGCTCCGCTACTCCCCCTCTTCGTCCACGGCGGTGGATCTCGTGGATCAGACGGTGACGATCAGCAAGGGTTGCGTCGGGGCGCCCGGAGCTCCCTGCACGACCCAGGATCGGCATATTGGCGGGCATTTTGGCGGAGAGAGCGGAAACGTGCTCTCCGATATTGGCGTGGATGTGCTTGTGGGGGATCCAGGGGAAACGCTGGACGCGATAGATCTTGCGATTGGTTTGCCGCTTAAGGCGGATTTCCCCGTTCTCTACAACCTTGCCGATGCAGAAGGTTATGCGTTCCTCGATCTCGCGCTTTCTGCGCCAGGTTCGATCTCTGTAACATACGATTACACGCCGGGGGTGACACTTTATCCGACGCCTTTGCCTGCGGCCTTCTGGCTCTTTTCGAGTGTAGTGGCCGGTTTCGGTTTCATGCGACGCAAGGCGGCCCGAAAAGCGTAGACAGACCTGCCCCGCGGTTTTCGCGGGGAACAGGATTCCTTGACAATCCCGTCCCGGATGCTATCTTAGTTAATTAGAAAGTTATTAAATACGACTGGAGGTGGCCTGAGATGGATGATGCATTGAAGATCGAATGCAGTGAATGGCGTGAGGAGGCGGAAAGCCATCCCACGGAGATGGAAGTGATCATGGAGATGATGATCGAGGCGGAAGGGGAGATC
The DNA here is from genome assembly GCA_026983675.1 of Sedimenticola sp. Lineage (GTDB taxonomy): Bacteria > Pseudomonadota > Gammaproteobacteria > Chromatiales > Chromatiaceae > JALSTP01. The sequence goes on along the minus strand of JALSTP010000151.1, from coordinate 4,963 downwards.
TGTTCATAGCCTCCAATGCCTGCGCCAACCGCTGATAGAGACACCCGCTGCGGCGGGTGTTTTCATGTTGTGCGTCCGGCATGGCGCGCCGCGAGCGCCCTTTTCATACGCCGTGGGCGACAGGGCGGATTCTGCGGCCTCCTGAAAACGCCGGGCCTCGGCATCGCCGAAGCGGATGACTATCCCGAACCAAACATAGGCTGCGCCCCGATCTGTCGGCATGCCGGCGTGGTAGAGATAGAGTCCGCCGAGCTTGCCGTAGGCCCTTTCGTCACCCGCGTCGGCGGCGGCCTTAAAGACCTGGAACGCGGCCTTTCGATCACTCTGTCGCACGGCGGCAAGTCCCTCATCGAAATCGCTTGCACAGACGCCATCCGGAGGGAATGCGGGCGGCGCTACAAGGGCCATGAAAAACAAGGACGGATGTCTCATCGGGGCCTCGCATTGGCAGGATAGGGGGATTGTTCACCCGGCAGCACGATATATATTGTTGCCGGGTTAATAGCGCTCTTCCGGTGCAAAATGCAACCCTGCAAGGATACAATGGCCCTTATGCATGAGACACAGCCGATCATCACCCTTATTGCCGCCGTGGGAGAAAACCGGGTGATCGGCTGTGATAATCGTCTGCCATGGCATTTACCTGCAGATCTGCGTCATTTCAAGGCGTTGACCTTGGGCAAGCCCATTGTCATGGGTCGCCTGACCTGGGAGTCCCTTCCCGGCCTTTTGCCCCAGCGCCGCCACATCGTCCTCACCCGTGACCCGGACTACCATGCGGAGGGATGCGAGGTGGCCCATTCCGTGGACGAGGCGCTGGCGGCGGCCGGTAACGCGCCCGAGATCATGGTGGTGGGTGGATCGGCCCTCTATGCCGCCATGTTGCCGTTGGCAGGGCGTATGCAGCTTACCCGGGTGCGGGGCCACTTCGAGGGGGATGCCCGTTTTCCGGAATACGATCCCGCCGAATGGCGGGAGGTGGCCCGCGAGGATCACCCCGCGGATTCCCGCAATCCCCATCCCTACAGCTTTCTTACCCTGGAGCGCGTCACTCCTGCCCCGGTTTGAGTGCTCCCGCGCAGGGATGTCGGAAGGGCTTGAGCCCTTTTTTTCTGCGTACCCGGAGAGCAGTCAACTGTCCCCCCCATACACATCCGGTGTCGATGGCCCAGACATTGCCTTCGTGAAGATAACCGAGGGTGGACCAGTGGCCGAAGATGATCTTGTCGTCCCGGCTGGCCCTGTCCGGGACCCGGAACCAGGGCATGAACCCGTTGTTGCGCCCATTGGGCGCCCCCTTTTCCCGTAGCCCGAGGCGACCCTTTGGATCGCAATAGCGCAGGCGGGTAAAACAGTTGGTAATGAAGCGCAGCCGCTCCATGCCCTTCAGATCGTCCGACCATTGGTCCGGATCGTTACCGTACATCTGTTGACAGAAGTCGCTGAACTCCGGACCGCGTAACACCGCTTCCACCTCTTTTGCCCGGGCGCGGGCGGTCCTGGCGTCCCACTGCGGGGGCAGCCCTGCGTGGATGAGGTTGAATCCCGTCTTCTTGTGCCGGTACATAAGAGGACGGCGACGCAGCCAGTCGATCAACTCATCACGGTCGGGGGCCTTCAGGATCGCGTCCAGCGAGGTGTTGTTGTAGTGTCTGCGGTTTCCCTGGCTGAGTGCGAGCAGATGCAGGTCGTGGTTGCCGAGCACACTGATTGCGCGTTTGCCCAGATTCTTTACGAATCTCAGCACCTCCAGAGAATTCGGCCCGCGGTTGACCAGATCGCCCACCAGCCACAGACGGTCCTTCTCCGGATCGAAGTGGAGAGTGTCCAGAAGGGCGCGCAGGTCGTCATAGCAGCCCTGTATGTCTCCGATGGCGTATCGGGCCATGGGTTGTGCGCTCCTCAATGATGATGCATACGAACGGCCGGTCACGTAACCGCCTCGACCGTAAAGATATCCCGGATCGCCGAACCGGCGGCCAGGGGCGGCGTGCATCTTAGCAAAATTCATTGACCCGACAACAATATACATCGCATTCAGGGCTTCAGGCAGGCACCGGACCTGTGTTCCGGTGCGTTGGGCAGGACGTCCAAGTGTCGCGAGTGCATGGATGTACTGGAGCGACCTTGGCAAGGGAATGACCATTGCCTTCGTGCTGCGTATTGTTCCGGCGCCTGCCTGAAGCCCCTCACCCCATGATATTCAATGACAGGCCGTGGCGTGTTGGCCCGCAGACTGCGTTGCCCCATCTTGCTGGAGGGCGGCTAGGAGTCTGTCGGGTTTAGGTGATCGTCGCGAGCATGGTGGGAAGGCGAGGCCAGTTTTTCTCGATTTTGAGGCGCATAGTGGGCCTATGCAACGAAAAATCGAGGAAAAATGGACCGCTTTCCCACCAGCGCACGACTGCATGGATGCAGGAGGTAGAGCAACGCATGGAGCAGTTGCCGAGTAGATTAATCCTAAATCCGACAGACTCCTAGACCCTACGTTTTGACGAATTTGCAAGTTTTAAGGAGTCAAAACATACAGTCCGATGTTTTGGCCAAGAACTGTTCCATAGTCCCTTATGGAACAGTTACTTGCAAGTCAAAACATATCAGCCCGGATTATTCATGAAATCGCTCGCGCTCTTGCTTGATCCCTGTGCGGACAATTCTCCGGGCAATCATCGCGGCGATTCATGAATAATCCGGGCCAGAGCGGCGACGGCTTCAGGATTCGAATGGATGGACGAAATAAAGTCATATCATGTGTTATGCTAATTGGGACGGTTGCAGGCGAGTGTTGAAGCGAGTTCTCGGTTTGATTCTGCTCTGGAGTGGCGCATTTTCGGCGCAGGCCGCCGATCCCGCCCAGCAGCTCACGGTGGCGGCTACGGCCGGACGGGTGGAGGTGGTGCGGGATCTGCTCGCGCAGGGAGTGGATGCCAACAGCAAGAGTGTGACCGGCCGACCAGCGATTGTAAGCGCGGCCTTCAACGGCAACTATCGCACCGTACGGGCGCTGCTTGCCGCCGGCGCCGATCCGGATGCCGCCGATGCCAAGGGGTCCACGGCGCTGATGGCGGCGGTTGCCTTTGGTTATCATCGCCTGGTCGACTTGTTGCTCAAGAGTGGCGCCAACGTGAACGCCAAGGATGCCGCGGGCAATACGCCGCTCACACTGGCCAACCGGAACAAACAGGCGAAGATCGCGGCACGTCTGAAGGAAGCGGGGGCCGCGGAGGAGTGACAAAAAGTGGGATCGGGTTCACGTTCTTCGCACCCGGCTGCTGAATTGGCGCTCATCAGCGGAACTCTACGTCAAGTTTTCCTCCGCAGTGCCGAAGCCGGAAAGCAGAGTCGGCCGGATTTCGGCGTTTGCATCGATATCCGTGGATTTGCGGCCAAACGGCGTCGAGTATGACGGATTCCGGAAAACACATGGGGATGCGGAGGACAACAATGTACAGAAAACCAATCCGTCACAAGCCTGATATCCTCATGGTGCTGGTGATGTTGGTGGGGCTCGGCGTGGCCGTCAGCATCGGCTACCAGTTACACAGCACGTTTCAGGTATCGGACATGGCGGCGGTGAAAACGTCACCGGCGCCACTGCGCATTTCGGACGGCTGAACACGCCGGTCTCTCCTGCTTTTCCCAAGAGCCTGTCGGGCCTCGCGGTGATCGGCCGTATATCCACTTTGATTGGTTTGTGGCGCATGCCGTGTTCGTTGAATTTTTCCCCGTACGAACAGTGCATCTTTTTCGCCCAGTGAATTTTCCTCTCGGCCTCTGACAGTGAAGAAAAGAGGGCTTTTCAGCGCACTGCTGGTGGCGACGGCTTTCCCCTGACTTCGATGGTTCATCCACCTGTGGTACATTGCCGGAGCTTTGGCAAAGCGGACAAAGGTCATGGGTGGGAAACTTCGGGTAGCGGTGATCGGCGTCGGGTATCTGGGGCGTTTTCATGCCCTGATCTATTCCCGTATGTCCGATGTTGAATTGGTGGGCGTCGCTGACGTGGACGCGGCGGCGGCGCGGCGGGTGGCGGAGGAGGCGGGTACCCGGCCCTTTACGGATCACCGCGATCTGGTGGACGAGGTGGATGCGGTGAGCATCGTGGTGCCCACCTCGCGTCACCTCGCGGTGGCGCGGCCGTTTCTGGAACAGGGTGTGCACATGTTGCTGGAAAAGCCCATCGCCGCCACCGCCGACGAGGCGGAGACGATCGTCCGCTTGGCGGAGGCGCATGGCGTGATTCTGCAGATCGGCCATCTGGAGCGTTTCAATGCCGGGGTGATGGCCCTGGCCGGCTATATTGAGACGCCCCGTTTCATCGAGGCCCATCGCATGAGCCCTTTCGTTGCCCGGGCCACCGATGTGGATGTGGTTTCCGACCTGATGATCCATGATATCGACATCATCCTTTCCCTCGTCGGCGCCGGGATCCGCGCCATATCGGCGGTGGGGACGCCGGTGCTGACATCGCACATCGACATCGCCAACGCGCGTCTGGAATTCGAAAATGGCGCCGTGGCCAACGTCATCGCCAGCCGGGTTTCCGAGAAACAGATCCGCCGCATCCGGGTGTTCGAACGTAACCGCTACCTCTCCCTCGACTTTATCGATCAGCGTATCGAGACCGCCTTTCCGCATCCCGTCAAGGACAGTGCATGGCCGGAGATCGTCACGGAGCGCATCGATGTCGAACCTGTCCGGCCCCTCGATACCGAGCTGGCCGCCTTTGTCGAGAGCGTCCAGACCGGGCGTCCGCCGCTGGTGGATGGGCGCGTCGGCCAGAAGGCGTTGGATGTGGCTCTGCAGGTAAAGGCAAAGATTGGGGCATGATTATTCGCCCTGCGCAAGCGCCGCCGCCGTGTCCAGCGCCGCCTCCAGGCTGGTGACGGAGGCGCGGCCGCTGCCGGCGAGGTCCAGGGCGGTGCCGTGATCCACGGAGGTGCGAATGATCGGCAGCCCAAGC
>JALSTP010000150.1 GCA_026983675.1 Sedimenticola sp. | reverse complement strand
GGGAAAGAGAGGGGAGAAGAGGCCGCGGGAGACCTCGCCGTGGAGACGGCTCACCGCGTTCACCCGTCCACTGCCGTGCAGGGCCAGCCAGGCCATCTGAAAAGGGCTTCGGGGAGAGGCGCCCGGCGCATGCCCCAAACGCAGGAATGTCTCGAAGGAGAGGCCCAGGTCTGTAGCGTAGGCGCCCAGGTAGCGTTCCACCAACGGGATGTCGAAGCGGTCGAAACCGGCTTCCACCGGTGTGTGGGTGGTGAACAGGTTGCCGGCGCGGGTGGCGGTGAGGGCAGTGGCGAAGTCGAGACTGGCTTGTTTCTGGAACCGCCGTGCCCGTTCCAGCACCACCAGCGCGGCATGTCCTTCGTTGATGTGGCAGATCTCGGGTTCGAGCCCCAGGGCCCGCAGGGCGGCGTAACCGCCGATACCCAGCACGATCTCTTGCTGCAGCCGCATCTCCCGGCCACCGCCATAGAGTTCGGAGGTGATGCCCCGGTCGGCGGGGGCATTGAGCGGGTGATTGGAATCAAGCAGATAGAGCATCACCCGGCCGACCCGTACCTCCCACACCCGCAGCAGGAGGTCACGGCCGGGAAAGGGGAGGGTGACCTGCAGCCATTCTCCGCTGGCGTCGCGCGCCGGGCGCACCGGCATCTGCGTGGGATCGTTGTAGGGGTAGAAGGCGAGTTGGCGGCCATCGCCGTCCAGACCCTGACGAAAGTAGCCCTGTTGATAGAGCAGACCGACGCCCACCAGTGGCAGGCCCAGCTCGCTGGCGGTTTTGAGGTGATCGCCGGCCAGTACCCCAAGGCCCCCGGAATAGATGGGGAGCGCTTCGCTGAGGCCGAATTCCATGCTGAAGTACGCCACCGATTTGAGTCTCGCGTCGTAGCCCTGGGCCTGAAACCAGCCCGGTTTTTGCGCCGCTGCTTGCTGCTCTTCACGCAGCGTCTGGAGCAGCTCGAGAAAGCGTTCGTCTTTCGCCAGCTTCTTGAGATGATGGGTACTCACCATCTGCAGGATGAGCCAGGGGTTCTGGGTGCGGTGCCAGAGCTCGGCGTCGATGCGGCGCCACAGTGCATCCGCCACATGGCTCCATGACCAACGAAGATCGAGCGCCAGCTCGCTCAACTCTTCCAGTGCGGTGGGCAGATCGGGGCGGGGGATGTCATAAAAGGTGTCGGTCATTGGCCACCTCCCGACCATTTCCACTCGCGGACCTCTGGCATGTCCTCGCCGTGTTCGGTGATGTATTCACGGTGTTCCACCAGCTTGTCGTGCATCGCCTGGTGGATGTGTCCGGCGCGGTCCCGCAGCGCCGGTACGCGGTCGGCCACGTCCATGACCAGATGGAAACGGTCCAGGTCGTTGCGCACCACCATGTCGAAGGGGGTCGTGGTGGTGCCTTCCTCTTTGTAGCCGCGCACATGAAGGTGCGGGTGGCAGCGACGGCGGTACATAAGGCGGTGGATCAGCCAGGGATAGCCATGAAAGGCAAAGATGATGGGCACGTTGGTGCCGAAGAGGGCATCGAAATCCGTGTCGCGCAGGCCGTGGGGATGTTCTTCGTGGGGTTGCAGGGTCATCAGGTCCACGACATTGATGACGCGGATGCGCAGACGGGGGTCCTGTTCACGCAGGATCTCCACGGCGGCCAGGGTCTCGAGGGTGGGTACGTCGCCGCAGCAGGCCATGACGACCTCCGGGCGCGCACCCTGGTCGTTGCTGGCCCATTCCCAGATGCCGATGCCTGCCGAACAGTGTTTGATGGCGGCGTCCATGTCCAGCCACTGCGGCTCCGGCTGCTTGCCGGCGACGATGACGTTGACCAGATTGCGTGAGTTGAGGCATTCGTGCGCTACATACAGCAGACAGTTGGCGTCCGGTGGCAAGTAGACGCGCACGATGTCTGCCTTCTTGTTCACCACATGGTCGATGAAACCGGGATCCTGATGCGAAAAGCCGTTGTGGTCCTGGCGCCAGACGTGAGAGGTGAGCAGGATGTTGAGCGAGGCGATGTCGGCACGCCACGGGATCTCGCGGCATACCTTCAGCCACTTGGCGTGCTGGTTGAACATGGAATCGACGATGTGGATGAAGGCCTCGTAACAGGAAAAGAGCCCATGGCGGCCGGTGAGCAGGTAGCCCTCCAGCCAGCCCTGGCAGGTGTGTTCGGAGAGGATCTCCATCACCCTGCCATCGGGGGCGAGGTGATCGTCATCGTCGTAGGTGTCGGCCATCCACGCCCGGTCGGTGACCTCGAACAGGGCCGAGAGGCGGTTGGATGCGGTCTCGTCCGGTCCCATGACGCGGAAGTTGGCGGCATCGAGGTTGAGTTTCATCACGTCGCGCAGGTACTCGCCCAAGCGGCGCGTGGCCTCGCCGAGGTGGGCGCCCGGCTGCTCGACGGGGACGCGGTAGTCGCGGAAATCGGGGAGGTGCAGGGGTTTCAGCAGCAGCCCGCCGTTGGCGTGCGGGTTGTCGCCCATGCGGCGTTCCCCCTCTGGGGCGAGGGCGGCGATCTCGGGGCGGATCCGGCCCGAATCGTCGAACAACTCCTCGGGTTTGTAGCTTCGCATCCAGTCCTCGAGGATCTTTAGGTGCCCGGGTGCCGTGACATCGGGGATAGGCACCTGATGGCTGCGCCAGTAGTTCTCCACCTTCAAGCCGTCCACCTCCTTCGGTCCGGTCCAGCCCTTGGGGGTGCGCAGGATGAGCATGGGCCAGCGGGGGCGCTGGAGGTTGCCTTCCTCGCGGGCGCGGTGCTGGATCCCCCGGATCTCGCCGATGACGGTATCGAGGGCGGCAGCCAGTTTCTGGTGCACGTCCATGGGGTCGTCACCCGCCACGATATGGGGATGGTAACCGTAGCCCTCGAACAGATGAATCAGGCCCTCTTCGTCGATGCGCGCCAATACCGTGGGATTGGCGATCTTGTAGCCATTGAGGTGCAGCACCGGCAGCACCGCACCGTCGCGTGCCGGATTGAGAAAGGTGTTGGAGTGCCAGGCGGTGGCCAGCGGCCCGGTCTCCGCCTCCCCGTCGCCCACCACACAGAGCGCAATCAGGTCGGGATTGTCGAACACGGCGCCGAAGGCGTGGGCCAGGGAATAACCCAGTTCGCCGCCCTCGTTGATGGAGCCGGGCGTCTCCGGGGCGCAGTGGCTGGGCACGCCACCGGGAAAAGAGAACTGTTTGAACAGCCGCCGCATGCCCGCTTTGTCGCGGGAGACGTCGGGATAGCGTTCCGAATAGGTACCCTCCAGCCAGGTGCTGGCCACCAGCGCCGGGCCGCCGTGACCGGGACCGGTGACGAAGATGGCGTCAAGGTCATATTTGTTGATCACCCGATTCATGTGGGCATAGAGCAGATTCAGTCCGGGTGTGGTGCCCCAGTGACCCAGACGGCGCGGCTTGATGTGTTGGGGTTTCAACGGCTCTTCCAGCAGGGGATTGTCCATGAGGAAGATCTGTCCGGCGGCAAGATAGTTGGCCGCGCGCCACCAGGCGTGGATGCGGTCCAGTTCCTCCGGGGACAGGGGTGGATCGTCGGTGGCGCGTTCCATGGTATCGTTCCTCTCTTCGTTTTGGCCGGCGCCGTCCGGCATCAGGTTGATGTTGAAATGCCGCGCCAGGGCAAACAGGCCGGGCAGGGTGATGAAGGCGCCAGGCAGGATGCTGACCAGGGCAATACCCAGACTCTTCAGGAGCTCCTTCAGGGCGTGATTCGCCTGTTCCATCTCCGCGGCGGAAATCTCCTTGCGTTCGGCGAGGCGCAGATAGGTATGAGTGACGATATGGGCATTGATGCTGTTTCTAGCCAATGCCTCCTTTAGGGCCAGCAGCAGGCGGTGCAGGCGTTTGTGCAACTCAGCGGGGGCGTACCGCTCCTGCCAATGCGTCTCCAGTTGATGGAGGAGTTGCCGTGCATCGATGCGGTGATCGGTCGCTGTCATGCGTGCTGTGCCTCGATCAGACGGGCAGTGTGGGTGGCGATGATCCGTTCTTCGTCGGTGGGGATAACCCATGCCGACACGGGACTGTCCGCCGTGCTGATGCGGATATGATTCGCTCTGTTGGCCGCCGCGTCCAGTCGGATGCCGAGCCAGGCCGCTTGTCGGCAGATGTGCTCGCGGACGGTGGCGGCATGTTCTCCAATACCGGCAGTGAACACCAGCGCGTCCAGGCCGCCCATGGCGGCCGCCAGCGAGCCCAGGGCACGGGCCGTGTGGTGGATGAAATAGTCGATTGCCCCTGCCGCCTCGGGCCGGGCGTCGGCCAGGAGTGTACGCACATCCCCGCTGATGCCAGAGAGGCCGAGAAGGCCGCTGCGGTGATTGAGCAGGTCGTCCACTTCGGCGACGGAGAGCCCCGCCTCGCGCATCATCCAGGGGACGATGCCGGGATCCAGGGCCCCCGGCCGGGTGGCCATGGGGATGCCGTCCAGGGGGGTGAAGCCCATGGTGGTGGCGACCGAACGGCGCTCGATCATGGCACACAGGCTGGCGCCATGGCCCAGGTGGGCCACGATGACCCGGCCTTTGGCCGCGTCACCAAGGTGTTGTGGCATCACCGAGGCGATGTACTCGTAGGAGAGACCGTGGAAGCCATAGTGGCGCACGCCCCGGCGGTACCATTCGGCGGGGAGAGCGTAGCGCTGCTCCACCTCGGGCAGGGTGCGGTGAAAGGCAGTATCGAAACAGGCCACCTGGGGCAGTTTGGGCGCCATGCCCCGTAACGCCTCGATGGCGGCCAGGTTGTGGGGCATGTGGAGGGGCGCAAGGGGGACGAATGTCCGCAATGTTTCCAGCACCGAATCGTCCAGCACGACAGGGACGGAGAACCCGCTGCCACCATGGACGATACGATGGCCAGCCGCGTCGAGCCGGAGTTCGGGGCGGTGTTGTTTCAGCCACTGAAGCAGGAAGCCGATGGCCTGTTCGTGGTTGGCAGTTTCCAGAGGTCCGTCTTCGACGGATTGGCCATCGGCACGAAATGCCTCGAACCGGGGGGTGCCGTCGAGATCACGGATGGCGCCCCGGACCGTGCAATGTAGTGCACTTCCGCTCCTCCGAAACAGACTGAACTTGAGGCTCGACGAGCCGGCGTTGAGGGTCAGTATGGCCATCGGCTGGTCAAAGGACGTATTCCTGATTCAGTTCCGGCATCTCCACTTGCGTATCGGTGAGATACTGGGCGAAGTGCTCCATCACCTCCGCTTCGCCATGGACCAGGAAAGTGCGCTCCGGTCCCCCGATCCGGTGGTACCAGGCCAGCAGTTCATCGCGATCGGCATGGGCGGAGAAACCGCCGATGGTGTAGATGTGGGCCCGTACAGGGATATCCTCATGGAAGATGCGCACCGTTGGCGCGCCGTCGATGATGCGTCGCGCGAGGGTGCCATGGGCGGCATAGCCGACGAATATGATTCCCGAATTTTCCCGCCACAGGTTGTGCCTGAGATGGTGACGCACCCGCCCACCGGTGCACATGCCCGATCCCGCCATGATGATGGCTCCGCCACCGAGGTTGTTGAGGGCGATGGAGGCCGCCGTCTCACGGGTAAAATGCAGGCCCGGCACCGAAAAGGGATCCTTGCCTTCGGAAAAGAGCCTTGCCGTTTCGGCATCGTAGCATTCCGGGTGGTGCTCGAAGATCTGTGTCGCGGAGATTGCCATGGGCGAATCGAGGAACACCTGAGTGCTGGCGGAGAGGCGTCCAGAGGCGACGCCTTCGTGCAGAAAGTAGAGGAGTTCCTGAGCGCGCTCCAGGGCAAAGGTGGGGATGATCACGTTGCCGCCCCGGCCGAAGGTCTCGGTGATGCCGCCATAGAGTTCCTCGATCGAGGGTTGCAGTTTTTTATGGAGGCGATCACCGTAGGTGGTTTCCATGACCACGATATCGGCATGGGGTGGGTTGGCGGGGTTTCTCAACAACGGTCTGCCGTTGTAGCCGAGGTCACCCGAGAACAGCACGGTTCGGCGGTGGTGGGCCTCTTCCAGTTCCAAAAAGATGCTTGCCGAACCCAGGATATGGCCGGCATCGATGAAGGTTGCGCGAATGCCGGGGGCGATATCGATGGGCCGGTCATACGCCGCCGTGCGGCCGAAGAAGTCCATGCTGTTGAGGGTATCGAGGAGGGTGTACAGTGGCTCCACTTTGGCGTCGTGATTGTGTCCCCCACTGCGTGCGGCCTTGCGCGACTGGTAGGCGGCTTCCTCTTCCTGGAGATGGGCGGAATCGAGCATCACCAGCCGGGCCAGCTCGCGGGAGGCGGCAGTGGTGATGATCTCGCCGGTGAACCCCCGTTTGGCCAGCAGCGGGATACGGCCGCAGTGGTCCAGGTGGGCATGGGTGAGCAGCAGGTAGTCGATGTCGCTGGCATCGAAGCCGAAGGGCGCCGCGTTCTCTTCGGCCAGCTCGCGGCCGCCCTGGAACATGCCGCAGTCGATGAGGAGGCGCTTGCCGTTGCATTCGATCAGGTGGCAGGAGCCGGTGACTTCGTGGTCCGCGCCATGGAATGAAATCTTCATTGTCGTATCCTGGTTGTTAACCCGGCAATACTGTATATCGTACTCAGCCGCGGCCTGTCTTTGAATATCAAGGGTTAGCCCGGATTATTCATGAAGTCGCTCGCGCCCTTGCTTGATCCTTGTCCACACAGGGAATTTTCCTTCCTCGGCAATACAGCCCGTATTCCACTCGGTCGGAAAATCCCCTGTGCGGACAATTCTCTGCGCAATCATCGCGGCGATTCATGAATAATCCGGGTTAGGGGGTTCAGGCAGGCGCAGGACCTGCGTTCCAGTGCCTGCCTGAAGCCCTGAATACGATATATAGTCTTGCCGGGTTAATAGGATTATGGGGACATGTGCGCCGCTGGTCATGGCCGTTGTCCCATCCGGTGGATCAGAACGGCCAGCGCCGCCGCCACCAGCCGGGCGACGGGCGGGTCCGACCGGGAAGGCAGCATAATGGGGACACGCGCCCCCACCACGATGCCGGCAAGGGTGGCGCCGGCAAGATATTCCAGATCTTTGGCGAGGATATTGGCGGCATTCAGATCGGGGGCGAGCAGAATGTCTACCTCACCGGAGACGGGGCTGCGAATATGCTTGATGTGGGCGGCCTCTGCGGATATCGCGTTATCGAAGGCGAGAGGGCCGTCTACCACGGCGTGGCGGATCTGCCCACGTTCCGCCATCTTGCTCAGGCAGGCGGCGTCGAGCGTGGACCTGATGGCGGGCTTGACCACCTCCACCGCGGAGAGCGCGGCAGCCTTGGGCGTCTCCACCCCCAGCAGACGCGCCAAGTCGATGGCGTTCTGCAGGATTGCCGCCTTGATGCCCAGGTCGGGCGAGATGTTGATGGCTGCATCGGTGATGAACAACAGCTTGGAGTAGGAAGGCACCTCGGCCACAAACACGTGGCTGACTCGCTGCCCGACACGCAGGGTTTCCAGCACCGGATGCATGAGGGCGTCGGTATGGATCCAGCCCTTGGCCAGGGCACTGGCTTCTTCTTTCTGAACCAGCGCCACGCCCGCTTCGGCGGCCTGTTCTTCAGTGCGCGCCTCGATCAGGCGCAGGTCCTTGGCGTCAAAGCCCATTTCCTTGCAAAGGGCGTCGATGGCGGCGATGTCTCCGATCAGAATGGGCTCGATCAGGCCAGCATCCCGCGCCTCCATCATCCCTTGCAGGACATGCGCTTCCTCCGCGTTGACCACGGCCACGTGGATGGGTGGAAACTGCTGCGCCCGGTCGATAAAGGCACGTAGGAGCGGCCTGCTCTGGATATCGTCTGCGCTCATTCAACGGCTTCCTTGGAGAAAAAAACGCCCCACTGTAACCCTTTCTGGACCTCGTGCAAAAGCGTCCGACAGGGGTTGGCGACGGCCAGGGAGGGTGATTTCTCTGCCCGGTCGCCGCCTTCCGAAAGGGAGCGCACCTATTTGTGATGTTTTGTGTGATGTTGCACGGTATGCCGTCCTGAGAGATTTTTGATCTCCTCACGAAGCTTGCCAAAAAAGCCCGTGCCAGATTTGTTGTGGGCGGTCTTTTCCCGGATGCGATTCAATTCCTCGTACATCGGTTTGAACAGTTTCGAATCGCCATAGCCCAATGCCTCGGCGAGACGCAGTTGCCATTGGGTGTCGTCGAGCAGACGTTTCAACAACGCCTCCTCTTTCTGGGTGCGCTCCTTCTTTTGCGCGAGGATGTCGGCCTGCTCGATGAGCAGCGATGCCCGCAGTGGAGGGAGGGGGATCACTTCGTCTTCGATGACCAGCGTATTGAGTGCTGCGCCCAGGACACCCAAGGCTTCCTTGTTCTTGTCCTCGCCGATCAGCCTGAGCGCATCCTTGATTGCAATCGGATAGGTGGCCAGGGGGAGTTCAGTGGTACGGACAACGATCTCACTCGCCATATCCCTGAGCAGCAGGCGCGCCTCCTGAACGCGGTTTTCCTTCAATGCATGCAGCGCCATTTTCTTGTCGGCGGCGATGGCGTCCAGGTCTGCATAGTAATCGAATGTGGTGATTTTCACATCGACCGGGGCCAATGCAAGCGCGGGATCGCGGGCAAGGATCACATCGAGCTTGGCCCCGGCAACCCCCAGAGCCTTGATCGCTTCATCCTTCTTGCCGTTGTTCAGTGCCTGCATGGCAACGACTGTTTGCTTTATGGCATCGACCGCTTCTGCGACGATTTTCGTGCGTTTGTCCTTGGCGACCTTCGAGACCTTAGATTGTACGTTCTTCTGGGTATTCGTTGCATGGCGGTCGGATGCGCTCTTCGCCTGCTGGGGCGTTGGCATGCTCTGCGGCGTTGCCGCTTTAGCCGCCGAGTCCGCCAGCGCAAGGGGGCTGCTTGAGAGCGAGACCAGGAAAGCACCAATTGCCATTCGGGTTCGAATCGTCTTCATCATCATCGCTTGTTTTACTCCTTAAAGATGTTCAGCGCCTCCCGCATGCATGTTGTTCGGGAGGCTGGACACTGTGGTTTGCTGTGAATAGGACAATGCAAAACTGCGGTCGGTGCGGTGGAATTCAAGATAGATGACGGGAAATCTTCTTCAGTCGTCATCCAGGTGACTCCGAAGGTCTTCAAAAGAGCCGCTTCGGGAACTCGTTTACGCGGATCGAGGTGAATAACGGCGGGCCGATATGTATTTCATTTCAAGCGGGTGTGTCGAGGGAACGCATAAGTCCCTCTGCAGAGATTCGAAGATTCGCAGGAGCGGCTGGTGTTGTCGAAGGTCAGGGCATCTTCAAGACCCGGGGTTGCAGCCAAGGTGCCGAAGAGACCCACGGGAACAGGTTGCGCATTACAGAGGAGAGTGATCGTGTTTGCGTCCTCTGGTCTGACCGGGACAACGAAAAAGAGCCCTCCTTCACAGTCACGACATGCCGCGGGGCGTTGTCCCGTAGCAGTCGAACCGCCGGGTCATGAAACGAAGTCCACGGGGGACTGGCGTTGCCAGTCAACCTGGAGATGGAAAACGTCCGGGCGGGCGTAGTGGCCGGCCACGTCGAAGGTACGGCGCGCCGCGGCGGCGCTTGCCGTATCCAGCTCCGCATACAGGATTGCCTGTTGCCGGTGTAAAGGTCCTTCCACCATTTTTCCACCCGGGGCGATTACCACCGAATCCCCCGGGTTGATCCAGTCCTCGTCTTCCGGATAGAGCCGCTTACGCGCCGGAAAGTCATCGGGCAGATCGTGGTTGCGCAGGGCCATGCCCGCGCCAATCACCCAGCAGCCCCCCTCGCGTGCAATGTGCTGCAGGGTGCCGGTCCAGGCCTCGCCGCTGTCGTAGGTAGGGGCGATGTGGATGTCGATGCCCTGGGCATAGAGCGCGAAGCGCGCCAGTGGCATGTAGTTCTCCCAGCACAGCAGCACGCCGATGCGGCCGGCGGGGGTGTTGACCGCCCGCAGGCCCGCACCGTCGCCGAAACCCCAGACCATGCGCTCGGGATTGGTGGGCATAAGCTTGCGGTGATGGTT
>JALSTP010000149.1 GCA_026983675.1 Sedimenticola sp. | reverse complement strand
TGGCGTGCGTCGCAGACTCGGATAGTGGAAGTAGAACACCCGGAAGCCGCACGCGCGCAGGCGCCGGCCCAGGAGCCTGAGCTCTATGCCCACCATCCATATTCCGTGGATCAGCACCACACTCTCGCCTCCACCGCCGTTCAAGTTTCACCCTCCTTCGCCGACCCATTATTAACCAATGACTGGATGCCCGTATCCGGGTGTTCAGACGGGCAAGAACCCGATACGGAAACGTCGATCAACCAATGTCAAACCGGGTTTCATTTTGGGTGGGGCGTCTGGGCTCGCGACCGTTGCCGGTGATAACGGCCGTCGCGACACGCCTGGAGTCCCTGCTCGCCGCGCCCAATACCGACTTTCCTCATCTGGAAGCGGCCATGTGGCTGGATCCCGGATTCTGCACCCATGTCTTTCGCACCGCAGGCAAGGCGCTGGGGCAACACCACGAGCCCTGCGTCACCCCCGCCCATGCCCTGAGTCTGATCGGCGAGGACGCGCTCCGTAGCGCCATCGGCAAGCTTCCCCCATTGACGGAAGGGGCGCAAGGGCTCCGCACCTGTTACGCCCAAGCCGCCCAGGCCGCCTTTTTTGCGCAACGCTGGACGACCCGCCGCAACGACCCTCATGGCGCGGAGATCGTCCTTGCCGCCCTGTTTCAGGGACTGGCCGAGATGGCGCTTTGGTCACACAGCCCCGCGGAGATGGCAGACGTAAGAAAACAGGAGCAGGCGGGGACGAACCGCGACGACGCCGCCAACGCGGTACTGGGCTGTACCCTGGACGAACTGGGACTGGGGCTGGCACGACACTGGTCACTGCCACGGTTCAGTTGCGAGACGCTGGAAACCGGCGCCCATTTCCAGGCCCGTTCCCTGAGCGTTAAACTGACTGCCGAGTTGAGCCGAACCACCTATCTGGACTGGCATGCGGCGCAGATGCCGGAACTCGTCGAGACACTGGGAGAGTATCTCGCTATCGAACCCGCCGAGGCGCAGGCCGAATTGCACTCCGCCACCGCCGAGGCGGCACGGACACTGCACGGCCTGGGCCTGCCTCTCAATATCTATCCGCTGATCTCCGGCGCCCCACGCCAACGGCCATCCCCATCTGGGAGCGAAAATCCACAAACAGTCACATCACCGGCGGCGCCCACTCCCCAACGGACAACCACGCCAAAACCCGCGTCTAACTCGCCGCACGATATCCTCCAGCACGCCATGCAGATGATGCGGGAACACGCGGGCCTCAAGCGGGTCTTGTTCGCCATGCTGAGCCCTGATCGCAAACAGCTCAAGGCGCGCTTCGTGCTCGATGCCGCTTCCACATCGCCGCTCCGCGGCTTTACCGCCGCAACCACCGGCAAGAACATCTTCAACCTGCTGCTCGGCAAACCTCAGGCGCTCTGGATCAATCCTGCGAACCAGGGCAAGTTTCTGCCCTTGATGCCCGAGGGGTTCCGGAAAATGGCGGACCCACGCGGCTTTTTCGCCATGTCGCTGTTCGTAAACAACCGTTCAATCGGACTCTTCTATGCCGACGCCGCCCCTGACGGTGCCCTTGGCGATCAGGAATATGCCCATTTCAGACAGATCTGCCAGCGGGTGGCCCACCGCATGAAACGCTGATCCGAACCCACCCGTTTGTTGACTCAGATCATTGTACGAACACAGGACCGCCGGTAACCTGCCTTCGTCGTTGAATTTTCTGAGTAATTTCGTGCCCCAGCAGATCAGCTACATCATCGGCAACCGCCTCTACCTCAGCATCACCGACCGCTGCACCCTCGAGTGCCGTTTCTGCCCCAAGACCCAAGGCGTCCCGTTCGTAAAGGGTTACGACCTGACCATGGATCACCGCCCGGAGGCGGAGGAGATTATTGCCGCCATCGACGATCCCGCTAAATACGAAGAGGTGGTATTCTGCGGCTTCGGTGAACCCACCTTGCGGCTCAAGGTGTTGCTGGAGGTGGCCCGACACATCAAAGCGCGGAGCGGCCGGGTGCGGGTCAACAGCGATGGCCTGAGCAATCTGGTGCACAAAGACGATACCCTCCAGGCGCTGGCCGAGTGCGTGGATGCCCTCTCCATCTCCATGAATGCCCAGAATCCGGAGATTTACGACCGTCATTGTCAGCCGGGGCTGCCCGGCTCCTTCGAGGCAATGCTGAGCTTCCTGGAGGAAGCGCCACGCCACATCCCCGACGTAACCGCCACCGCCATCGAGGGGCTCGAAGGCGTCGACATCGACGCCTGCAAGCGGCTGGCGGAGGCGCGCGGAGTGAAATTCCGTAAGCGCGTGCTGGACAAGGTCGGATGAGCCTCGCCGATTTCGTCCCCACCCTCGGCCAGGATCTGCTCCGCCGCCATGGTGAGCGGGTGCACAAGATCGCCCTCGACGTGGGTCTTACCTGCCCCAACCGGGACGGCACCAAGGGACGCGGCGGGTGCACCTTTTGCAACAATGCCTCCTTCAGCCCCAACGGCCGCCTCACCCGGCCACTGGCAGAACAGATCGAAGCGGGCCGCCGGGTGATCCGCAAGCGCACCGGGGCGCGCAAATACCTCGCCTACTTCCAAGCCTATACCAACACCTACGCCGACGTGGAAACGCTGCGCGCGCTCTATGATGAGGCCCTGGCCGAGCCGGACGTGATCGGCCTCTCCGTGGGCACACGCCCCGACTGCGTGCCGGAACCGGTGCTCGATCTGCTCGCCCGTTACCGGGGGCAGGGCCACGAGGTGTGGCTGGAACTGGGACTGCAATCGGCCTTCGACACCACTCTGCGCCGGGTCAACCGCGGTCACGGCTTCGCCGAATACCGCCAGACCTGCGCCGCCGCCCGGACACGCGGAATCCCGGTCTGCACCCACCTCATCGCCGGCCTGCCGGGAGAGCGGCCCGACCGTACGCTGGAGAGCCTCGACCGGGTGCTGGCGCTGGGCACCGATGGTCTCAAGCTGCATCCCCTGCATGTGGTGAAGGGCACCGCCCTGGCCAACCAATGGCGGCGCGGGGCGTATGCCCCCCTGCCCTTCGACGAATACGTCGCCCTGGCGGCCGATGTGGTGGAGCACACGCCGCCGGGAATCGTGTTCCACCGCCTTACCGGCACCGCCTCGCCCGCGATCCTGCTGGCGCCCGCTTGGTGCGCGAAGAAGTGGCAGGTGCTCAACGCCATCGAGCAGGAGCTGCGCCGGCGCCGCCACACGGCGCGTCGGGTGGCCTGATTCATGAACCCGAGGAACCCCTGATGGAACTCGTCTGTCCCGCCGGCAACCTGCCCTCCCTCAAAGCCGCCATCGACAATGGCGCCGACGCCGTCTACCTGGGGCTGCGCGATGACACCAACGCGCGCCATTTTCCCGGTCTCAACTTCAACGAGGCGAAGGCGCGGCAGGGCATCCGATACGCCCGCCAGCGGGGCCGCCGCGTCTTCATGGCGATCAACACCTACCCCCGACCCGACGGCTGGCGACGCTGGACGCGGGCAGTGGACACCGCCGCCGATCTCGGCGTGGACGCCTTGATCCTGGCCGACATCGGTATCATGGCCTACGCCCACGAACGCTGGCCACAGCTCAACCTGCACCTCTCGGTGCAGGCCTCCAGCACCAACTACGAGGCGCTGCGCTTCTATCATGAGAACTTCGGCATCCGCCGTGCAGTGCTGCCACGGGTGCTCTCCCTGACCCAGGTGCGTCATGTGGTGGAAAACAGCCCGGTGGCGATCGAGGTCTTTGGCTTCGGCAGCCTCTGCGTCATGGTGGAAGGACGCTGCATCCTGTCATCCTACGTCACCGGCGAGTCGCCCAACACCTGCGGCGCTTGCTCGCCGGCCAAATTCGTGGAGTGGAAGGAAACCGCCGGGGGCCGCGAGTCACGCCTCAACGGTCTGCTCACCGACCGCTATGCCGATGGCGAGCAGACCGGTTACCCCACCATCTGCAAAGGCCGCTTCGAGGTGGGTGGCAACACCTATTATGCGATCGAAGAACCCACTTCGCTGAATACCCTCGAACTGCTGCCCGAATTGATGGCGGCGGGTGTGAACGCGATCAAGATCGAGGGACGCCAACGTTCGCCCGCCTATGTGGCCCAGGTGGCCCGCACGTGGCGCGAGGCCATCGATGCCGCCCGGCGCGACCCCGAGGGTTTCGTCCCCCGCGTGGAGTGGAACGCCGAACTGGACAAAGTGTCGGAAGGGACCCAGACCACCCTCGGCCCCTACCACCGGCCCTGGCAGTGATCCCCATGCGCCTCGCCCTTGGTCCGGTCCTCTACTACTGGGCGCGCGACGACCTCCTTGCCTTCTACGAAGCCGCGGCGCAGTGGCCGGTGGATATTGTCTACCTCGGTGAGACAGTCTGCTCCAAGCGGCGCAGTTTTGGCTTTGAAGACTGGCTGCGCGTCGCAGATCAGCTCACTGCTGCCGGCAAGGAGGTGGTGCTCTCGACCCTGGCGCTGCTGGAGGCGGAATCGGAACTGAAAACCCTTCGCCGACTCTGCGCCAATGGACAGTACATGGTGGAAGCGAACGACCTCGGCGCGGTGCACCTGCTGAGCGGCAAGGCCCCTTTCGTCACCGGCCCGACGGTGAACCTCTATAACCCCGCCACCTTGCGGCTGCTGGCGGAACGCGGCCTCAAACGCTGGACCCTCCCCATCGAACTCTCTCGCGACACATTGGAACAGATGCAGGCGGAACGCCCGGCAGGGGTGGAAACCGAGGTCTTCGCCTACGGCCGCCTGCCGCTCACCCTCTCCGCCCGCTGCTTCACCGCCCGCAGCCACAACCTGGCGAAGGACGACTGCCAGTACCGCTGCCTCGACGACCCCGATGGCCGCCTCATGCGCACCCAGGAAGGCCAACCCTTTCTGGTGATCAACGGTATCCAGACCATGTCGGCGCCCACCTGCAACCTGATCGGTGAGATCGACACCATGCGCCGGCTTGGGGTGGACGTGGTCCGCATAAGTCCCCAGTCGTACCGCACCGGCGAAGTGATCGCCATCTACCATGCCGCCCTACATGGCCAGATGGAAGCCGCCGAGGCGCGAGAGGCACTGCAGCCACTGATGCCACTGGGCGCATGCGACGGCTATTGGCACGGCACCGCAGGGATGCACCGGGTTGCGATCGGGTAACACCGCCCCCATCTGGAAAATCAGGAACGCACACCGCCCCGTCTGAACGACGGAATGCAACCCGCATGTAACACGACTCCAGGAGGATCTCCCATGTTTTGCCGCTACGCCTCCCTCCTCTTGCTCTGGCCACTCCTGTACACCGGGACGGTACTTGGCGCGTCCCCGTCTGGGGGATCGCCGCTGCCACATACATGGCAGGTACGGACGATCAAACACTTCCAGATCTCTGTGCCAGAAGACGCCCGGTTAGACGCCAGAAAGGACCGAATCCGCATCACCTGGCGGGGAACCACCGGTGACATCATCACCACCCGGGAAGTGAACACCACTCTCGAGCAGATACTCAACCGATGGCGGCCCCAAAAGATCTTCAGGAAGGGCGAAAGCTACGTGCTCTTTGGCGAAGGATGGATGGGGGAGATCGTCGTTCGAGCGGGGAAGACACCAGTTGTCACCGCCGTAAAGGCGACGGATCTGCGCGGGTTCAAAACCGTCAGTCTTGCGCTGGCCTCCATCAAGCCGCTCTCGCCATCCACTGTGAAGACTCCACACGTATCCTTGCCATTCCACCAATGGACGGCGGAAGACGGGAGCTTCACCATTGAGGTTCCTCGCGGCTGGGAAGTGGACGGCGGCACCGTCGACCTTGGCGTCAATGGCTATGTGCGCATGGTGGTGGCCCAGTCTGCCGATGAAAATGAGGCCCTTCTGGGCATCTATTCGCCTTTCTACTCCTATTTGCAGACTGGCGTCTCCGGCAATGGCACCCCACCGATGTCTCCCAGAGACTACATCGAGCAGCGTTTTTTCGACGACCTGTCCACCTACCTCGACATCACCTTCGACGATGTCGACCTGAGCGCCTTTCACGTTGACGAACAACTCTCGGCGCAACTCACGCGCGCGAACGCTCAGCTCGCGACACAATATGGCGTATCGGTCCAGAGTGAATCCAAGGTCTTCGATGGAACGGCGGAATGCAGCTACGAAGGCCAACCCTGCGAGATGCGAATCATGGGAATCATGAGCTACAGCCGCATGCCTCTGCAGGGAATCGGGGAAACGCACCAGTGGGGTCCGGCACCCGTGATCCTGGGCATCACCCGGAAAGGAGAACTCGATCGATGGAAAGAGATCTTTCTCAAGATCGCCGAAAGCTGGCAACCCAAAGCCGACTGGCTGATCGGACACGCGCACCGCGCGCGCCAGGAGACTCGCGATATCGTCCGGCACTATCGGCGCATGTCAAAAATGATTCATGAAGGCTACGAACAGCGTTCCCAGGCGAGCATGGCGCAATGGGATGCGGAACAGAAGGAAAAAGAGGAGGAATTCTACGACCTCTGGCACGCCATGGGCGGCGAAGACCGTTACGAGGATACGGATCTGCACCAAGAGGTGGATGTCCCCACCGGGGCGGACAAGTACTTGTGGGACCGCTACTCCCAGACATGGGTCGGCATCCGGTACGACCAACCCGACGCGGAGGAACTGGAACAACATCTCAAGGAAGAAGGGTTTACGGAACTCAAGCTCCACACCCATTGAATGGCGGTCGAAAACGCGCCGAACGGATGGCGCAGGTTCATGGTGCTCCGGCTCAAGTGGACAGAAAGGCCCGAACGCCGCGCAGCATCATGTCCACCGCCACCAGGTTGAGCAGCAGACCCATCAGCTTTTCCACTGCGTTCATTCCCCTGCGGCCGAGCCAGCGATGGAGATGCTGACCGAACAGAAAGAGCACACAGGTAAAGGCCAGTACCAGCGCCAACGCCGCCAGCAGCCCCGCCGGGGTGGCGTTTCCCTGTGAGCGCACGACCATCACCGCTGTGATGGCCGACGGTCCCGCCAGCGAAGGAACGGCAATGGGAAACAGCAGCGGATCTTCCGCATAATCGTCCTCGAACATCTCCGATGCCGAACGAAAGATCATCATCAGCGAGATCATAAACAGGATGACGCCGCCCGCCACCACCAGGGATGCCCGTTCGACATGGAGGTAACCGAGTACCCGATCGCCGGTGAAGGCGAACAGGGCCAGCACCCCGAAGGCCAGCAAGGTCTCGCGCAGGATTATCCTGCGGTACAAAGGGCGCGGGCGCTCCCCGACAAGGGCAAGGACGAAGGGCAGATTACCGAAAGGATCGATGACGAGAAAGAACAAAAAGGCGTATTCGAGCAAACCGTGGATACTCAGGCGAGGCGCTCGTACCAGTCCACTCCGCGATCCAGCAGCGGCCGCAACGCCGCCGGCACAGGCAACGACGCCATCTCCACCGAGGCGAGAAAGTTCTTCAGATGCACGCCGAGATCGGTATCGCCCTCCATGCTCAGACGGCGCTGAAAAAAGAGGGTGTCGGGGTCTTCCCGACCGCCGATCAGGAGCAGATAGTCATAGACCGTGCCACGGATGACGAGGTCCACGGGCTCACGGGTGGCAAGAGCGATGAAGCGGCTGCCCCGCAACCCCAGACTCACCGCGACGCCCGCATCCTCCACCTCGATTCGCACCGTGCGGCCGCGCAGAAAATCGAGTTCCCCTTCCGCCATCTCGGCAGCGAAGACCTGACCGAGCGCCTTGGCCGCCACCAAGCTGTGCAGCCTTTTCGGCACGACCGCCAACGGCCGGCGCAGCAATCGGGGAAACTGTGGGCGCCTATCCGCGGCAGATTCTGACATTGGACACCCCCATCGGTCACACGGTGAAAGCCATTGAGTTTGGGCGTATATTAGCAATATTGAATCCCTCGTTCGAGTGCAGTAGATGGTGTCTTCCCCTTTCGATCCCGACAACCACAAAGCCTATCGGGCATGGCGCGAACAGAAACTGGCCGACTACCCCGCCAGTCTGGACGACCTGTTGGTCGAAATCCGCGATCCACGCCGATTGACCGAAGCCGAGGAAAAGGCGATCCGGACACGGTGCCGCAAGGCCAACATGGCCATTTATGCGAGCCGCACGCTGGACGACCCGGACAAGGCGATCGTCCGCGGCCTGGGCCGCCGTTTCGGTCTGGAACGGCTGGACCACAACATGTGCGCCGACGACGACGCCATCACTTCACTGACGGTACAGGCAGACCCCCTGCACCGCACTTATATCCCCTACTCAAACCGCCCCATTGCCTGGCACACCGACGGCTACTACAACCATCTGAACCGGCAGATACACGGTCTGATACTGCACTGCGTGGAGCCCGCAGAGGAAGGGGGCGAGAACGATCTGCTCGACCACGAGATCGCCTACCTGCTGCTGCGTGACGAAAACCCCGACTATATCCGCGCCCTGATGCATCCGGAGGCAATGACTATCCCGGCCAACGTGGTCGACGGCAAGGAGATTCGCCCCGCCCAGACCGGACCGGTGTTCAGCATCCACAGTGACGGACATCTGCACATGCGCTACACCGCCCGTACCCGCAGCATCGAATGGCGCAACGATGCGGCCACTGGCGAGGCGGTGGCATTTCTGGCCCGTCTGCTTACGGAGGATGCCCCGTGGCATTTCCGGGGTAAGCTCCAGGCCGGCCAAGGTCTGATCGGCAACAACATTTTGCACACCCGCACCGCCTTCACCGATGGCGAACACAAGCGCCTGCTCTACCGCGCCCGCTATTACGACCGCATTGGCGGCACCTGAGTCTTGCGCGACGAGGCGCAAGCCCTCAAACTTTGTGCCCTCCAACGAGCATGAGACCGAACAGAACCATGAGTGAGCCCCAGACCCGACACACCCCTACCGAAATCAACCTGCACAAGAAGTCCCGCCTGCTGGTCATCGGCTTCGACGACGGCAGCCGTTTCGAACTGCCCTGCGAATATCTGCGGGTCTTCTCACCTGCGGCGGAGGTGAAGGCCACAGGGGAGCTGGTCACCGGCAAGGAATCGGTCAACATCGAACGCATCGAGCCCCAAGGCCAGTATGCCGTGCGGCTGGTATTCGACGACGGCCACGACACCGGCATCTACTCCTGGGACACCCTCTATGAACTCGGTCAGCAGCAGGCACGGAACTGGCAAGCATATTTGGAACGTCTGCAGGCGGCGGGCATCGAGCGCCCTGAGGCGAATGGGGGCGAAAAGCGGGTCCGGCTTCTCTACTTCGCCTGGATGGCTAAGAAGTTCCGCAAGGAATCGGAGGAGATCGTACTCCCACCCAAGGTGACCGACGTGGAATCGTTGTTGAAGATGCTCCGCCTGCGCAAGCCGCAGTTTGCGCCACTGCTGGAGAACGACCGGGTGCGGGTCACGGTCAACCGCCAGTTTACCGAACCCTTTACGCGCATCGAAGACGGCGATGAAGTTGCGCTGGTGCCCACCTCACCGACACCCCCGCCGACGCCCGATCTGTGAGGCCCTATTCAACCCGCCGCAGGCGCATCACCACCTTTCCCTCGCGTTCCAATACCGCCTCCGAACCCCGGGTTGCAAGGCGATACGGGATCTTGTGCTCCGTGTGCTCCGCCGGGACACAGTTCATCCATGCCTCGTCTTTACTGTGCGCTGCCCAGAAACAGTGCAATGTCTCCTTCTCGTTTCCCGGTTCGAAGAAATCGGCGCGACCGTTGAACTGAACATCGATGCGGGTGAAGGGGGCAGCCGCCTCCACCGGTTCCCAGACGCCCGCCGCCGGATGCGGGGCGCATCCTGACAGCAGAAGAAGACCCAGTCCTGCCACGAAAAACCTGCACATGGAGATGCCTCCTCTACTCATCGTTCGTTGCAAGACAGTATCGGCAGGCCACCACCGTTGCGAGCACTCCGGCCGGGCAAAAGCTAGTCAGGACGCGCCATCGAGCCAACGCCGTACAGGAGGAGAAAAATGCGGGCGAGTCATCGACCCAACAACCACCGAATCGCCA
>JALSTP010000148.1 GCA_026983675.1 Sedimenticola sp. | reverse complement strand
ATGGCTATCGGCTGGTGGGGAAGAGGGTCTCTGACCGGCGTCCTGGGAGGGAAGACACCTTTCATCAGAGGCGGTGTGTACGGACATTTCCGCCAATACTAATACACAATCCGTGTCAAACAAGACATGGAGATACAAGGTTGTTTGCCCCTGCGCTCCACGCGGCGCCCACGATGCAATTCTATTCATCCCACAGCGACCTCTATGCGCTGCAATCATGGTCACCACCGGGTTAATAAAATGAAAAAGCCCGGACGCCTTCCGGCGCCCGGACTTTTCAACTCCAGATGACTGTCAAGGATTACTTGAACAGCTTGGACTTGTCCACCAGATCGACATGGGCGCGCTTGAAGCAGGTCCAGGTCTTGGTGTTCTTGTCATAGACGGAGTTCACGAAGCACTTCCAGTTTTCCTCGTCCACGAAGTTCTTGTCCATGCGATAGTAGAAGCCCGGATAACGGGATTCCTCGCGGAACTGGATGTGTTTCATGTGGGCCTCTGCGGTGAGGATGCGGTGGTAGTTCTCCCAGGCACGAAGCAGTTCGTGCAGGTCTTTTGCACGCATCTTCAGGGAGTCTTCCTTCAGCATCTCCAGCTTCTGCTCAGCCAACTCGAGCATGTCCGCATTGGTGGTGTAGTAGGTCGCCACACCCGCAACGTATTCGTCCATGATCTTCTGCAAGCGGAACTGCAACATCCGCGGCGTGATGTAGTTGGGGTTCACGTCGATCGCGGTGGTGTAGTCCTTGAACTCCAGATAGTTGCGCACCGGACGGTAGATCTCCTCCACCAACTCGTCAACGCTGGTGTCGAGTTCAGGCGTCCAGTCCTTGTTGTCCATGACGAACTTGACCATCGCCTTGGCCGCCATACGGCCTTCGGCATGGGACCCGGAAGAGAACTTGTGGCCGGAGGCGCCAACGCCGTCGCCGCCGGTGAACAGACCCTTCACCGTGGTCATGCCGCGATATCCCCAGTTCCAGCCCTTCGGCAGATGTTCGGGGATGCCATCGCCCAAGCCCTCATCGGTGGGCGCACCGACGTCTTCCGGACCGGAAACCCAGATGCCGCAGCAGCCAGAGTGTGAACCCAGCAGGTAGGGCTCGGTAGGCATCAGCTCGGAGTTCTTTTTCTCCGGCTCGATGTTCTCACCCGCCCAGATGCCGCACTGGCCGATACACATGTCGAGGAAGTCTTCCCACGCCTCGGCCTCGAGGTGCTTCACTTCGCGCGGCGTCAGGGTTTCACGCAGGTTGGCGAGGGCGGTGACGGTATCCATCCAGATCGGTCCACGCCCTTCCTTCATCTCCTTGAGCATCAGGTGGTTACGCAGACAAGATGCGGGTACGGCCGCCTGACCATAGGGAGGATAGTCGTTCAGCATCTCCTTGTTGCGCACCATGTAGGGTTCGCCCTGACCGTTGGTGGCCTGCGATTTGAACAGCAGGAACCAGGCGCCTACAGGACCGTAACCATCCTTGAAGCGGGTCGGCACGAAACGGTTTTCCATCATGGTCATCTCGGCGCCAGCCTCCGCCGCCATGGCGTAGGTGGAACCGGCGTTCCAGACCGGATACCAGGCACGGCCCTGACCCTCGCCCACGGAACGGGGACGGAAGATGTTTACACATCCGCCGGCCACCAGCAGGCACGCCTTGAATTTATAGACCACGACCTTGTCCTCACGGGTGGAGAAGCCGACGGCGCCCGCCACACGATTGGAGTCGTTCTTGTCGTTGACCAGCTTGACGATGAAGATGCGCTCCTGGACGTTGTCGGTACCCAGCGCCTTCTTGGCCGCCTCGGCCACGATCCATTTGTAGGATTCGCCATTGATCATGATTTGCCACTTACCAGAACGTACGGGCTTGCCGCCGTCTTTCAGAGGCGTCATGCCCTGGGCGCCATCATGACGCTCGCCGTTCTCGTCGGTCTTCCAGATCGGCAGTCCCCATTCCTCGAACAGGTGCACGGACTCGTCCACGTGACGGCCCAGATCATAGGCCAGATCGTCGCGGGTGATGCCCATCAAGTCGTTGGAGACCATACGGGCATAGTCCGCAGGATCCTGCTCGGATCCGATGTAGGTGTTGATCGCGGACAGACCCTGCGCCACCGCGCCAGAACGGTCCATTGCAGCCTTGTCGACCAGCTTCACCGAGATGTCGACACCTTCCTTCTTGGCGGCATCGATCCAGGGACCGATCTCGTAGGCGGCGCCGCACGCAGCCATACCACCGCCGATGATGAGGATATCGACCTCTTCCTCGACGACCTCGGGATTTCCAAATTCTCCAGCCATTCTAAATACCTCGAATATTCAATTTCTTAGAAAAACAGATTCCAGAGAACCCCGCCTTACTTGCGGATCAGCTCGCTGGGATCACCGGCGCGGTATCCATTTACCTGGACGAAGAAGCCAGGCTCATTGACTTTCGATATGTCGGCCTCGGGCTTGCCACCATACGGATCGATGGAGCCTTCCGGGGTCGTACGAATGGGGAATTTGAAACGCTTCATGGTGCCGTTGCGGAACTTGATGGTCCACATGATGGAGTCGGTGCCACGCAAAGGCTGTACGGATGCGCCCAAGGGCACGATATCGGCGTAGGGACGCGCCTCGATGGCCTGCTGCGGGCAGATCTTGATGCAGGAGTAACACTCCCAGCATTGATCCGGCTCCTGGTTGTAGGACTTCATGGCATGACCGGTCTCGGAACCGTCTTTGTCGAGACGCATCAGGTCATGCGGGCAGATGTACATGCAAGCGGTTTTGTCCTGGCCTTTGCAGCCATCGCACTTATCTGTACGCACAAATGTTGGCATGGTGCTTTTCTCCTAAGTTTCACTGCAGTGTTGATATCGCCGCCGCCCGGCGGCGACCTCGTAAATACGCACTGGATACCCGGCAACCGGGCTCCCCCCTTGATAATCTAGTGTGTCATGCCGGCCCAACCGCCAACAGAACCCTCTGCCAGCAGCACCTTCCCCAGCCGTTGGGAGAAATTACCGTGACTCCCCACAAACAAGCGATAGTCAGGGGCAGTCAACAATAAAGAGTTGTCCAAAAAAGTGCCAAACAATTTTTCAAAGAGCGCCCATAAACAGGACTTATCCCTGTGATCGGGGTCGGTCCGCCACGCCACGCACACCTAATCTGTAGGCCGCGTGACACCCTACACAGTTGCGCATCAGCTTGGCGAGTTGGTTGAGGGTGTGATCCCGATCACCCAGTTGCTCCGCGTCCAGGGCCAGTTGATCGAATGCCCTGTGAGTACTCAGGCCAAGCCGCTTGAACTCCAGCGGGAGCTTGGCCATCAGGGCCACCGGCACACCCCGCTGCGCGGCCATGCCCACCTTTCGTGCCGCGGCCGCCGCGTCGCCGGGTTTGTCGTTGGCGGCTGCTTCGGCGATCGCCTGAACAGCCACTAGAAATGCGCGCATCTCCGAGAGGACCCGGGCGCGCTCTCCGTCGGTGAGCAGAATGGCGAGACGGCCATCCTCCGCCGGCGCAGTGGAGCCCCGGATGCCAAATTTGTACGCCGCGCCAACGATCGCCAGCAACAACAACATCAGCACGGTCCAACACAATCTACACATCGCATCGCCTCCTCGAGACTACCCGCTCCGGGGTACCAGTTGACTGATTCCAAACAACACGGCCGCCGCCAGCACCACCGAGGGGCCGGCCGGGGTATCCCACTGTAACGAACCGGCCAGACCGCCCGCCACCGCCAACACGCCGATCAGGGCCGCCAACAGCGCCATCTGTTCGGGGCTGGAGGAAAAACGGCGCGCGGTGGCGGCAGGGATGATGAGTAATGAAGTGATGAGCAGGATCCCCACAATCTTCATCGCCATCGCCACCACCAGGGCAATGAGCAGCATGAACACCAGATCCACCACCCCTACCGGCACGCCCTCCACCCGGGCCAGCTCCTCATGTACGGTGATGGCCAGCAGCGGCCGCCAGAGCGCCACCAGAACCGCAAGCGCCAGCACGCCACCGCCCAACACCCACCAGAGGTCCGTCCGCGTCACCGCCAGGATGTCGCCGAACAGATAGCCCAACAGATCCACCCGCAGGGTCTCCATAAAGGCGATCACCACAAGCCCCAGCGAAAGTGCCGTGTGGGAGAAGATGCCGAGCAGGGTGTCGCTGGCGAGGCGTTGCCGGCGTTGCAGGAGCACCAGTAACAACGAAATCGCGAGCGCCACGATGAGCACCCCTGCACTGGCGCCGATTCCGGTCATCAGCCCCAGCACCACCCCCAGCAGCCCCGAATGGGAGAGAGTATCGCCAAAATAGGCCATGCGCCGCCAGACGACGAAGGCCCCGAGCGGACCCGCGACCACGGCCACACCGATGCCAGCGAGAAACGCCCGAATCAGGAAATCATCCATCCCGCCCCCCTCGTTTTTCCGCTGGACGCCTCACCACATCACCGTGCAGATCGTGCAGATGGTCATGATGATGGGTATAGATGGCGAAGCGCGAGGAACCGAACAGGTCGCGGTAGGCGGGGTGCTGCGTCACCGACTCCGGTGATCCGGAACAGCACACATGGTGATTGAGGCAGACCACTCGGTCGGTGGAGGCCATCACCAGATGGAGGTCGTGGGAGACCATCAGGATGCCGCAACCGTGGCGATCGCGGATGCGGCTGATGAGACCGTAGAGTTCCTCCTGGCCATTGACATCCACGCCTTGAACCGGCTCGTCCAGCACCAGTAGCTCGGGGGCGCGCAACAGCGCCCGCGCCAACATCACCCGCTGCATCTCGCCCCCGGAGATATGCTGCAGCGGGGCGTCGAGCACGTGCCCCACACCCACCTCCTCCACCACCTCGGACAGACGCCCCGCCACGCCGCGCCCCGCGAGCAACAGGAAGCGCCGCACGGTGATGGGCAGAACGGGATCGACCCGCAGCCGCTGGGGCATGTAGCCGATGCGCATCCCCGGCCGGCGATAGACCTTGCCCCGGTCGGGTTGCATCAAGCCGAGGACCACCCGCACCAGGGTCGTCTTGCCCGCCCCGTTGGGGCCGATCAGGGTAACGATCTCGCCAGCATGCAGATCCATCTCCACGCACTCCAGAACCGTGCGGCCATCGAAGCGCACGGTCAGATCGTGTACGGAGAGCAGCAGGAGGGCGTCGTCCATTCGTCAGGATATCGGTTGGGGGCGAAAGGTGCGATATAGTATCACTTTTAAGGGCACATTCCGGCATCCCATGGGCACACGTCTTCTCCTCTTTTTCCTGATGATGCTTCCCACCGCGCCGCAGGCGGCCGGGACGCCCCATGTGGTGGTGACACTGAAACCCATCCACTCGCTGGTGGCGGGCGTCATGCAAGGGGTCGCCACGCCCTGGCTGCTGCTGGAGGGCGGACAGTCGCCCCACCGCTACAACCTGAAACCTTCCGACGCCCGCGCCTTGCACCACGCCGACTTCATCGTCTGGGTGGGTCCGGAGATGGAAGGCTTCCTGATACGGCCGCTGGGCGGCATAAAGACTCGGCGGCTGACCCTGTTGGACGTCCCTGGCATGCATGTGCTGCCCGCGCGGCGTCTGAGCCATCTGCACACTCACCCGGCGGAGGCGCATGCCCCCGTCGGCAGACGGGACGGACACATCTGGCTCGATCCCCGCAATGCAGCGGTCATCGTCGATGCCGTAGCGACACAGCTCGCCAGGATGGACCCGACCCACGCGACCCGCTACCGAACCAACGCGGCGCGCCTGGCGTCAAGGATCGAGGCGCTGGACCACGATATCGAAATCCGCACCACCCCCCTGCGCGGACGTCCCTTCGTCATTTTCCACGACGCCTTCCACTACTTCGAAAACCGCTACGGACTGCACCCCACCGCCATCCTCACCATCGCTCCCGACCGCCGTCCAGGCGCTCGGCGGGTGCGTGAGATCCGCCGCCTGATCCATCGCAGGAAGGTGCGTTGCGTCTTCGCCGAACCCCAGTTCCGTTCGCATATCGTGGATATACTGGCGGAAGGCAGCGCGGCCCGGATCGGCGTCCTCGACCCGTTGGGGGCAGACCTGCGGACCGGCCCCGAGGCCTGGTTCAAACTGCTCGACAACATCACCACCCAAATGGAGAAGTGCCTTGGCGACCCGTGACGCCCCCCCTTCCGCCCTGCTCCTCATGGCCCCTGGCTGCGCCCACTGCCCCGTGGTGCTGGAAGGCCTTGTGCAGCTCATCGAGAAGGGGAAACTCGGCCGCCTGGAGGTGGTCAACATCCTGGCTCATCCCGAACGGGCACAGGAGGTGGGCACCCGCTCCGTACCCTGGACCCGCATCGGCCCCTTCGAACTCTCTGGCGCCCTCACCGCCGGCGAGCTGGCGCAATGGGTAACGCGCGCCGCCGAGGGCACCGGCATCGGCGCCTACTACGGTCATCTGCTGGAAGACCGTAAGCTGGACCGGGTAGTCGCCATGATCCGCGAGACACCCGCCACCCTCAACGACCTGCTCAGTCTGCTGGAGGACAAGGATACGCCCATGGCGGTGCGCATCGGTGTCGGCGCAGTGATGGAGGAGTTGCAGGCCAGCGGCCTAATCAGCGAGGCACTGCCGGAACTGATGCGCCTGGCCGAATCGGACGATCCGGCGCTACGCGCCGACGCCTGCCACTACCTCGGCCTCAGCGGCGACTCCGCCGCCCGCCCGGCCCTGGAGGCACGGCTGCAAGACGAGGATGCGGAGGTGCGGGAGATCGCCGCCGAATCCCTCGCCCTGCTCGACACCGAACCGGGAGAACCCACCCAATGAGCCTGCCCGACCGCGAACGACAGATCATCCAGGTCCATGCCGCCTTCATTCATCGGGTGGTCACCAGTGGCCAGAATCCCGGTCGGCGTGCGGAATTCGAACAGGCGTTGAAGGAGGCGGAAGCCAACGGCTGGACCGACCTGGTGGCCGCCATCCGCCGCATCTTTGCCGGCCGGCGGGACGAAGGCATTCTGAAGGGGCTCGACGAGGAAGACCAGACCATCACCCGCGCCATCCTGCGCGGACTGCAGGACCCGGCCACGCTGCCCGACCCCAACGCGAAACCCGATCCCGCCCTGGCCGCCCCTGGCCTCGCCCACATGATCCAGGCCGCCGCCTCCGGCAACGTGCAGGCCCTGCAGATCGTCTCCGAGATGGCCACCCAGATGAGCCGCGCCGGCGGTCCCATGGCGCATCTGGCCGCCGTGATCCGTCCCCTCATCAATGGTGAACGTGATCCCGACAAACTCTGCAAGGGCATGGACAGCCGCACCGAACAGGTGGTGCTTGGCATCCTGGAGGCGCTGGCCAAGGATCGCTGACTGGCATGACCCAAGCGCCCCGTCCCTGCGTCTACTATGGAAAGGACCTCGCCCGTTACGGCTTCGGTGAGGGGCACCCCTTTGGCCCTGACCGGCTGGAGGCATTTTGGCGGATGTGCCGCGACCGGGGGCTCGACCGGCGGCTGGCGATACGCGCCCCGGTGCGCGCGGACCGCGAGGCATTGGCCCGGTTCCACACCTGTGACTATCTGGATCGGTTGGAGGCGCATTCGAGGCGCGGCGAAGGCTTCCTCGACTACGGCGACACACCGGCCTTTCCCGGCGTGCTGGAGGCGGCGGAATACGTGGCCGGCAGCGTGCTGGACGCCATCGACCGTCTGATATCCGGCGCGTGCCACCGCGCTTTCGTCCCCATTGCCGGGCTGCACCATGCGCGCCGCGACTCGGCAGCCGGCTTCTGCGCCATCAACGACTGCGGCATCGCCATCGAGACCCTGAAACGCAAATACGGCCTGACCCGCATCGCCTACGTGGATATCGACGCCCACCACGGCGACGGCGTTTTTTATGCCTTCGAGGCCGATCCCGCGGTAATCTTCGTGGATCTGCACGAAGATGGTCGCTTCCTCTACCCCGGCACCGGCGCGGTGACCGAGACCGGCCAGGGGCCCGGCAGGGGGCTGAAGCTCAACATCCCCATGCCGCCAGAAGCGGGGGATGCACTGGTGGAAAAGATCTGGCCCAGGGTGGAGGCATTCCTGGAACGTCACCGGCCCCGGTTCTTTCTGCTCCAGGCGGGGGCCGACAGCCTCGCGGGCGACCCCATCACCCACCTCGCCTACAGCGCCGAGACCCACCGCCGGGTGACCGCCCGCCTCTGCCGCCTCGCCGACCGTCATGCCGATGGCCGGCTCCTTGCCGTGGGCGGTGGGGGCTACAACCGGGACAACCTGGCCGCCGCCTGGTGCGCGGTGGTGGAGGCGATGCTCGCCGGCGACGAAAGAGAAGCCGCCGATACAGGGTCCCCTTGGGCATGACCCGACCCCTGACCCTGCTGCTTGTGCTCCTCCTCACCCTGCCCGCCGGCGGCGCGCCACGCAAGAATGGCTTCGACCTCGAAGGCGCGCTGCTGCCGGCGGAGGCGATCCGCCCGGGCGGGCCGCCGCGCGACGGCATTCCCGCCATCGACCGGCCCCGCTTCGATACGCCCCGGCAAGCCACGTGGCTGCATCCGGACGATCGGGTGCTGGGGCTGGAGCACGACGGCGCTGTCCGCGCCTATCCCATCCGCATCCTCGACTGGCACGAGATCGTCAACGACCGCATCGGCGCCGATCTTGTGGTGGTCAGCTACTGCCCCCTGTGCGGCACCGGCGTCGCCTTTGTGCTCCCGGACAGCCGCGAGAGCGGCGGTTTCGGCGTCTCCGGTCTGCTCTACAACAGTGATGTGCTGTTCTACGACCGGGCCAGCCAATCCCTCTGGTCGCAGATCCTGATGCAGGCGGTGAGCGGCCCGCGCAAGGGGGAACGGCTCACCCCCCTCCCACTGGAACACACCACCTGGCGCGACTGGCGGGACCGCCATCCGGACACCCGCGTGCTCTCCCGCGATACCGGCCACCGCCGCAACTATGACCGGGGACCCTATGGCGACTACGCCCAGCGCGACGACCTCTACTTCCCCGTCTCCCATCTCGACCGCCGCTACCCTCCCAAGGAACGGGTGCTCGGCATCGTCATTGACGGTGACCCCCGGGTCTGGCCTTTCAGCGAACTGGCGGGGGCCGGGGCCCTCATTCACGACTGCGTCGGCGGGCAGAAGGTGGAGGTGCGCTTCCACAAGATGAACGGCAGCGCCCGCCTGCTGGACCGCGATGGCCGGCCATTGCCCGCCGTCACCGGCTACTGGTTCGCCTGGATGGCCTTTCACCCCGACAGCCGCGTCTTCACCGCCCACGAGACATCCGCCGCGCCGATGGATTAAACTGGACGGCGAGCCCCTGTCAGGACGCCGCCGTCGATGAGATTCATCCCCGGGATATTGTTGCTCCAGGCCATCACCTTCGCCTTCGCCTACTTCCGCCCCGAGACGTTGCAAGGCTGGGGCTGGGCCGGTTACGCCGCGGTGGTGGGATCGCTCGGCGTCCTCACCGCGCTCTGGTTCGGCGCCATCGCCGCCCACCTGCGCAAGGACGAGATCGCCCGGCTGAAGGAACAGTTCGCGCAAGAACGGGAGAAACTCAAGGTCAACGCCGAGCGCGCCAAGACCCGGGTGGTGAAACAGGCGCAGAAAGAGATCCAACGCCAGACCCGCCGCACCTCCGCCCAGGCCAACCTCAAGGTGGGTGCGGCCATCGCTGCGGCAGTGGGCGCTGGCGGCCTGATGCTCCTCAGCCAGTTCATCACTCTCGGCGTGATCACCCTGGCCACCTCCGGTGGCGCGCTGGCCGGTTATCTGTTCCGGGTGCGGCAGGAAAAGGGGAAGATCGCACTCCCCACCCCTGTCGATACACAACGCCTCGGTAACGACAGCAAGGGGATGAAGCGGATCAGATAGCGGGGGTTAGGAGTCTGTCGGGTTTAGGTGATCGTCGCGAGCATAGTGGGAAAGCGAGGCCAGTTTTTCTCGATTTTGAGGCGCATAGTGGGTCTACGCAACGAAAAATCGAGGAAAAATGGACCGCTTTCCCATCCGCGCACGACTGCATGGATGCAGGAGGTAGAGCAACGCATGGAGCAGTTGCCGAGTAGATTAATCCTAAATCCGACAGACTCCTAGCCCGGATTATTCATGAATCGCCGCGATGATTGCGCAGAGAATTGTCCGCACAGGGGATTTTCCGACCGAGTGG
>JALSTP010000147.1 GCA_026983675.1 Sedimenticola sp. | reverse complement strand
GCCGCCCATACCGGACATACCGGACATACCGCCCATGCCACTCATCCCGGACATGCCGCCCATTCCGGACATGCCAGACATACCGCCCATCCCGGACATGCCAGACATACCGCCCATCCCGGACATGCCAGACATGCCGCCCATCCCGGACATGCCAGACATGCCAGACATGCCTGCAAAGGCATTCGGCGCAATGGTCAGCAAACTGACTGCCGTAGCCAAGCCAGCGGTTTTAATCGCTTTCTGCAAGCGACGCATTCGAAATTTTTTCATCGTTCATCCTCCCATTTAGAGTATTGTTTATCCACAACGTGTAATAACGTGGGCCCGTAACGCAGACCCATCCCTCCTCCTAACCACCTTGCACTGGTAGCCCGGATTATTCATGAATCGCCGCGATGATTGCACAGAGAATTGTCCGCACAGGGATATTCCGACCGAGTGGAATACAGGCTGTATTGCCGAGGAAGGAAAATTCCCTGTGTGGACAAGGATCAAGCAATGGTGCAAGCGATTTCATGAATAATCCGGGCTAGAAACACGACAAAGCGGTAGAAATCCTGTGATATAGAGTCAGTGATGCCTGTGCCAGCCGCGAATATCGTAGGGCGGCAGCATCCCTGGGTGGATAAAGGGGGTATACCATTCCCCTTGATTGTCCAGAAAACGGAAGCTGCGCGGATAGGGAGGATTGATGCCGGTAAGCGCCTTCTTGTACCAGGCCGCGTCATGATGGACATCTTTGATGACGGGCGCGCCAGCAGGCCTTTCGCTTGGATTGAGGCCCGCAACGGGATACCCCGCATAAACCCCTGTCACCGAAAATACAGAAGCCGTCATGAGCAACGCGCTCACACCTGCTTTCACCCTGCGGATGTCTGGCATAGTCCCCCTCCCGTTGGCTGGTCTGATGATTGATTTGCACTTCCATGCATAGCAACGCTCATGCCAGCCATTATGGAAATGTCAGTTAACCCATGATTTTTAGCAAGTTACAACCCATTTCTTCCGTTCTACATTTGCTTGTTCAGCCCCCTACATATGACAGATTGGCAACCAAGAAGAACCATCTCAACACCCTATTGAAAAACAACATTTTTTCCCGGCCATTCTGTCATAGCGATGTATTATTCCGGGTAAACCCTTGCTTGGCGATGTCCATGACGTCCCGAATCGATACCACCTGACAACGCGTTCTCTATCACCGTTTCAAAACAGGGGCACCACCTTGCCATCCTTTGTCCTTATCGCAATCTGGCGACGCAGCCGGTACGGAGGCGCCTGCTCCACGATGGAAACCACATAGACCCAGCGTAACTTTCTAACCTTCCCCACCAATAGATGTTCATCACTGCTTGCCCGAATCCAGGCCGACGCTATCCTGCGCGCCTCACGCTTCGTATCGACGGGAAGCACGACCGAAACTGCCATCTTTTCAAGCTCTGCATCCGCATGCACCGAAGGCCCCGTCACCCGCCCACCGGCCGCCGCTGGCAGTACGACCAGATGCCCACTGTCCCGATGCACGCGCCAGCCCGCAACCGCCAACGCGCTCTCGATCTTGCCGAGGTCTCCCAAGGGCACTTCGATCACTTCCGGCTTTGGCGCCTGAACATTCTGTTTCGGGAAAAGAAACAGGGCGCCATCGGATGCGGTCTTCACCCGCCAACCGGCTGCCTGGAGCAGAAGGCCCAAATCACTCAACCCCTCGCCCTTCTTCATTGACCGGGGCTTTTCTTTGGTGTACGGCTTCAGAACCAGCGATCCATCTGTCTCCTCCTGAACTTCCCAACCGCGTTTGCGCAACGCGCTCTGCATACTCCCCAAATTCGAAAGATCGACACGCACATCAGCAGGAACGGTTGACTCCGTATCGACCGGCGGTGTTGTCGTAGCCGTTTTCACCGTGGTGGACGGTGATGCCTCCGGTGGTCTGAGTTCCAGATCGCCCCCTTGGGTACGCTTCACCGACCACCCACGCGCCTCGAGCTGGCTCTTCATCCCCTCGAGATCCACTACACTGCTCCCCTGCGGTGCGGCACCCGGTTGAGCAACCGCAGACGATACCGTGACCAACCCGGCCACAATACATGCTGTATTCGACCGTGGCGTGACCGATCTCAACAAGGGGCCCCATCGCCGCCGCAACCACTCCGCAGCAAGACGGGGTAACGCGGCCAACGGGCCGTCAGGCCGCGGCCTGTCTCTGAATATCATAGGGTTAGGGCCTTCCGGCAGGCGCTGAACAGGATGCCCAAGTGGCGCGGCCAGATGGATGCTCTGGAGCGACCGTGGCAAGGAAATCTCCCTTGCCTGCGCACTGCGCCTTGTGCCGGCGTCTGGCTGAAGCCCTGAATGCGACATATATTGTGGCCGGCTTGATCGCAACACCAACGACGCCCAACCCATTCCACCGAGCCCGCCATGCGTTTTCATCGAATGCCACATCACCTTAACCCCCCTATAAATCATGATCTTTTGCAGCGTTCTGGCTTTAAGATTGAGCAATCCGCATGCCAAGGCATCAATACCGCGGACCCAGGCGATACAAGACCGGACATCCATTGCCTATCTGTCTGTTTAAATTGCTTTAATCCCAGTATTCCCCCTCATTTCGAAGACATCGATTAGGGACCTTCCCTATTGCATAACCTGACAAGATGACAGACACTGGATGTATCTATCTTGGAGCACGCCCTGAAATGTGGTCTCGTTTGATGGCTCTTCCCCCACTTCGATGGGTAACGTCCAGCCTAAGCCGGAAGTACGCCGCCGGCACCGCGGGGGGGTTGTTTCTCGTCTCGCTGGTGTTTCTGGTGATCTTCATCACCATGTACCGCAACCAGCTTCAACAGGAACGTGAAGATGCTGCGCACCAGGTCAACGACCTGTTGCGCACCTCGCTGGAGGCCGCCATGCTACGGCGCGACTTACCCATGCTGCGCAGCATTATCGAACAACTGGGGCGGCAGGAAGGCATTCGCGGCGTCTTTATCATCAACAGGTCAGGTGATGTCCGCTTCTCCAGCCATCCCCAATGGCTGGACACCCATCCGTCGTTCAAGGACTGTGAGCAGTGTGATTTCGACCCCGCGCGCACCACGCTCTCCTTCAGTTTTTTCACCCACGATGAACGGGGCCATGCCGTACTGCGAACGGTACAACCAGTGAGAAACAAACCGCCGTGCAAACAATGCCACGGCCCGGCGCACGACAACCCGGTAAACGGCACCCTCATCGTGGATCACGATGCCTCGGCATTGTATGCACACGCATGGGATACCACCCTCCTGCTGACCGGTTCGGGGGCTTTGGTGGTATTGATTACCCTGACGGGCGGATGGTGGTTCATGCGCCGGTTCGTCATCATACCGGTCGCGCATTTGACAGAAGTGAGCGAGGCGCTCGCCGCCGGACGGCTCGATACAAGGGTCTCCATAAAGGGACGGGACGAATTGGCGTTTCTCGGCGAACGGTTCAACCAAATGGCCGCGTCCTTGCAAAAAAGCCTGGACGAGATTCGTTATAAGGAAAACTTTCTCCAGTCTCTGGTCGACGCCAATCCAGACGGTATCCGCGTCATCGATGAAGACTACCGGATCGTGCTGGCCAACAAGACCTATACGGCCACCTATGCCGACGCTCCGGAGACAGTCGTTGGCAACACCTGCTATGCCTCTACCCACAAGCGCGACGCGCCCTGCGCGCCGACGATGATCACCTGCCCCCTCGAACACATAAAAAGGGCATCGACCCCCATCAAGACACTACACGAACATCAGGCGGCCGATGGCCGGCTGATCGCCGTGGAGATCTATGCCGCCCCCATGACCGTGGAGGTCAACGGCAGCAAAAGGCTGATGTTGATCGAATCCATTCGCGATCTTGAAAAGGCGGTGCAGGTCTCCCATGAACAGAAGCTGTCGGAGATCGGCGAACTGGCCGCGGGCGTGGCGCACGAGATCCACAACCCGCTCGCTTCGGTGCGCATCGCCCTCGATTCGCTGACCCGTCTGCCCGCCGATGAACGGGCGAAAGAGACCCAGAAGATTTTCAACTGCCTGTCGCTGGTGGACCGCGAAATCGACCGCTGCATCGGCGTCACCGAGCGGCTGCTCAAGATGAGCATGTTCGCCGGGGGCGAGACCCAGATCGTCTCCGTGAACGAGGCCATCTCGGATACGCTCTCTCTCCTCTCCTGGGAGGCCAGCGAAACTGGCGTCACCATCGAGACCCGGCTCAATGAAGAGGCGCCGCGCATCCTCGCCAACGAGAGCGATATTCGGATCGTGGTTCTCAACCTCGCCCAGAATGCCTTCCACGCCATGCCGGAAGGGGGGACGTTGCGGGTCCAGACAGAACGCGCGAACGGCACGGTAACGCTGGTGTTCGAGGATACCGGCCATGGGATTCCGGCGGTGGACCTGCAGAAGATATTCAACCCATTCTTCAGCCGGCGGGCCGACGGCGTGCATGGTACGGGGCTCGGACTGGCCATTTGCAAGTCATTGATCGAACGCTACAAAGGCAGCATCAGCGTCACGAGCAAAATCAACCGGGGAAGCCGTTTCACTGTCCGCTTCCCCGACCCTGACGACTCAACGGAGGACGAAGGAACGTGAATGGAGAAATACTGCTGATTGAAGACGATCGGGTACTCAGCACCCTCATCGTGGATCACCTCAAGGGCATGGGTTACGACGCCCATGTCGCAAACAACTGGAAAGATGCCCAAATCTACTTGGGCGCCCACGAACCCAAGCTGATCATCATGGACGTGAAATTGCCGGACGCCAACGGCCTGGAGCTGTTGCCGCAACTCACCAGCCAGCAACCGGTAATCCTGCTCACCGCCTTCGCCTCGGTACAGGACGCGGTGCGGGCGATGAAACTGGGCGCCGCCGAATACCTCACCAAACCGGTGACTCTGGACGAGCTGGAACTGGTGGTCGAAAGGGTGCTGGCGAACGCCAGCCTGCAATTCGACCACCTG
Organism: Sedimenticola sp.; assembly: GCA_026983675.1. GTDB lineage: Bacteria > Pseudomonadota > Gammaproteobacteria > Chromatiales > Chromatiaceae > JALSTP01. Next base: position 5,190 of record JALSTP010000147.1, on the reverse strand, counting down.
TTCGTCAAGAGCCAGCTCCAGTCCCGCTCCAAGGAATTCATGGTGGGTCACAGCCCGGCGCTCGAAAAGGTCCATTCCATGGTCGAAGCGGTCGCGCCCAACGACATCACCGTCCTGATCCAGGGCGAAAGTGGCGTTGGCAAGGAACTGGTGGCGCAGGCGATCCACCAGTGCAGCCCGCGTTCCGCACGCAACTTCGTCGCCGTGGACTGCTGCACACTGCAGGAAAAGCTGTTCGAATCGGAGGTGTTCGGGCACGAACGCGGCGCCTTCACCGACGCATCCCGCCAGAAGAAAGGTTTGATCGAAGGGGCGGAGGGCGGCACCCTTTTTCTCGATGAAATCGGCGAGATCGAGGCCAGTATCCAGGCCAAACTGCTGCGCGTCCTGGAAACCGGGAAGTTCCGGCGCCTCGGCGGCACCAAGGATCTGCAATCCAACGTACGCATCGTCGCGGCCACAAACCGCAACCTGGAAGAGATGTGCCGGGACGGCAAGTTCCGCGCCGATCTCTATTACCGTCTGGCCGGCTTCATCATAGAGGTCCCCCCCCTGCGCGAGCGCAAGGAAGACATCCCGGCCCTGGTCAATCATTTCCTGCGCAATCACAATTTCTCGCGCCGGATCGAAAAACAGTACAGCCCGGCAGCCCTGGAACTGATGTTGGACTACCACTGGCCCGGCAACATCCGCGAACTCAAAAACGTGGTGGAGCGCGCCATCATCCTCTCCGGCGACCGCCCCATGATCCAGACCAAGGACCTGGCCTTCTGTTCCACCCGTTCCCCCAATACGGATGTGGCCTTCTCGCTTTCCTTTGAGCAGGAACCCTCGCTGGAACAGATCGAACGTGAATATCTCGGCAACCTGTTGGAACGCTACGCCGGTCACCGCTCGAAGATCGCCCAGGTACTCGGCGTGAGTGAGCGCTCTGTCTACCGCATGATCCAACGCTACGGCTACCAGCAAAACAGCCGCGGCCATCGCAGGCAGAAACGCCGCAGCGGTTCGCGTTGAAGCGAGAAGAGCCCTGCTCCGCCACGAGGATCCCTAGCGCAGCCGCGCTTGACGGACTTCCGGACAGGGAGAAGCGGAACACCTCGAAGAAGAAGCAGTTGTCGATTGTCTTGGTGATGGCCCGATTCCGCTATAATGCCCGCCTTTGCGACCTCAACACACGAGCGGCCCCGACGATGGACAAGACCTACGACCCCCACAAAATAGAACAGCGCTGGTATGAGACCTGGGAGTCCCGCGGCTATTTCGCGGTCCGTGACGATGCATCCGGCGGCCCCTACTGCATCATGATCCCGCCACCCAATGTCACCGGCAGCCTGCACATGGGCCATGCCTTCCAGGACACCATCATGGATGCCCTGATCCGCTACCACCGCATGCGCGGCGACAAGACCCTCTGGCAGGCAGGAACGGACCACGCCGGCATCGCTACCCAGATGGTGGTGGAGCGGCTGCTGGAACGGGAGGGCAAGACCCGCCACGATCTGGGCCGCGAAAGGTTCATCGAAAAAGTATGGGAATGGAAAACGCACTCCGGTGGCACCATCACCCGGCAACTGCGGCGCATGGGCTGCTCGCTGGACTGGGCGCACGAGCGTTTCACCATGGATGCAGGGCTCTCCGAGGCGGTGAAAGAGGTGTTCGTGCGGCTCTACGAAGAAGGGCTGATCTACCGCGGAAAGCGGCTGGTCAACTGGGATCCGGTGCTCCACACGGCCGTCTCCGACCTGGAGGTGATCTCCGAAGAAGAAAACGGCCACATGTGGCACATGCGCTATCCCCTCTCTAACGGCACCGGCCATCTCGTGGTGGCTACCACCCGCCCCGAGACCCTGCTCGGCGACTGCGCAGTGGCGGTGAGCCCTGGCGACGAACGTTACACCCACCTGATCGGTGAAATGGTGGAACTGCCACTCACTGACCGCCGTATCCCCATCATCGCCGACGAGCACGTGGACCCGGAGTTTGGCACCGGTTGCGTCAAGATCACCCCGGCCCACGACTTCAACGACTACCAGGTGTGGCTGCGTCATCGTGACGAAACCCCCATCGAAGAACAACCCCACGGCGGGCTGATCAACATCTTCACCGTCGACGCGGCCATCCGTCCCAACGAACCCGAAGAAGACGACCTGATTCCCGCCGCCTACATCGGCCTCGACCGCTACGAGGCGCGCAAGCGCATCGTAGCCGACCTGGAGGCCAACGGCCTGCTGGAGCGGATCGAGGACCACCGACTGATGGTGCCGCGCGGCGACCGATCCGGGGCCGTGATCGAACCCTTTCTCACCGATCAGTGGTACGTCAGGACGGGACCGCTGGCGAAGCCCGCCATCGAGGCAGTGGAAAACGGCCGCATCCGCTTCGTTCCCGACAACTGGAAGAATACCTACTTCAACTGGATGCGCGAGATCGAGGACTGGTGCATCAGCCGCCAGATCTGGTGGGGCCACCGTATCCCGGCCTGGTACGACACAGAGGGCAACGTCTACGTGGGCCGCTCCGAGGCCGAAGTGCGCCGGCAACACGGCCTGCCCGCCGACTACCCCCTGACGCAGGACGAGGACGTGCTGGACACCTGGTTCAGCTCCGCCCTCTGGCCCTTCTCCACCCTTGGCTGGCCAGAGCAGACCGAGCGGTTGGAGACCTTCTACCCCACCAGTGTATTGGTCACCGGCTTCGACATCATTTTCTTCTGGGTGGCGCGCATGATCATGATGGGGCTCAAGTTCATGGACGACGTTCCCTTCCACGAAGTCTATGTCCATGGCCTGGTGCGCGACAGCCACGGCGACAAGATGTCCAAATCCAAGGGTAACGTACTCGACCCCATCGACCTCATCGACGGCATCGATCTGGAGTCGCTAGTGAAGAAGCGCACCAGCGGCATGATGCAGCCCCACCTGGCGGAGAAGATCGAACAACAGACCCGCAACGACTTCCCCAACGGCATCCCCTCTTTCGGCACCGACGCCCTGCGCTTCACCTTCGCCGCCCTCGCCACCACGGGCCGTGACATCAAATTCGACCTCGGCCGCATCGAGGGCTACCGCAACTTCTGTAACAAGCTCTGGAACGCGGCCCGCTTCGTGCTGATGAACACCGAGGGCGAAGACTGTGGCGCCGGAGGAGAGACCCTGATCCTCAGCACCGCCGACCGCTGGATACTCTCACGCCTGCAAGGCACGGTGCGGGCCGTGGAAGAGGCGATCAACGCCTATCGCTTCGACCAGGCCGCCAAGGCGATTTACGAGTTCACCTGGGACGAGTACTGCGACTGGTACCTCGAACTCACCAAGCCGGTCCTCAGCGACGAGGCCGGCAGTCCGGAGGCCCGACGCGGCACCCGGCACACACTGCTCCAGGTACTCGAAACCCTGCTGCGCCTCGCCCACCCAATCATGCCCTTCATCACCGAAGAGATCTGGCAGCAGGTGAAACCCCTGACGGCCGGAGCGGGCGAGCCGCAAGGGAGCGTAACCCCAGACGCCGACGATACCATTATGCTCGCGCCCTTCCCAAGCACGGACGACGCCCTCGTCGATACGGAGGCGGAAAAGGAGATGGCGTGGGTGATGGCGTTCATTCTCGGCATCCGCCGCATCAAAGGAGAGATGAACATCGCGCCCGGAAAACGGGTTGCCGTACTGCTCCAGAACGCCTCGGAACAGGATCGGACCTGGCTCCAGGCCCACCGCGCCTATCTCGATTTCCTTGCCCGGATCGAATCGGTCCGCGTCTTGGAGCGCGGCGAAGAACCCCCTGAGTCCGCGATCGCCCTGGTGGGCGAAATGAAGATCCTGATCCCCATGGCCGGATTGATCGACAAAGAGGCCGAAGTGGCGCGCCTGGAGAAGGAGATCAAGCGCCTGCTAGACGATATCCAGCGCACCGAAAAGAAGCTGGCCAACCCCAACTTCGTCGAGCGGGCGCCCGAGGCGGTGGTGCAGAAAGAGCGCGACAAACTGGCCGAGGCCAGCTCGGCGCTGGAGAACCTGAAAGAGCAGTTGGAAAAGATACGGGCGCTTCGTTGACGCCACGAGCCTGGGTGACCGGTGGCGCTTACTCCTCCACCAACCGTTCCGCCATCGGGGTGCTGATGCCCTCCACCTCCAATGTGATGTGAGCCACCTGAGGGCAGCGCGCCTTGATGGCCGCCTCCAGCTCATCGATGATGCGCTCAGCGCGCATGAGGGTGACTTGCACCGCAGCCCATGCCTCCGCATAGCAGCGGACGTCTTCGGCATCACGCCATTGGGGATCCACTTTTTGCAGCACTTCATCCCGGGTCTCGTCGATGGACGCTTGCAGATCCGGCACAATGGCCTCCTCCTTGAGTTCCACTTCGCCCACCAACACGGTGGTGTGTTCGTCGATGATGATAGACCGGAGATCATGGTAACGCTCCACCTCCTTGTGGTTTGCCACTACCTCCTTGAATACCGCTTCTGCCTGCATGTCCCGCATATCGGCGAGAAACCGCATATTGGTCCAACCAAGATAGAAAGCCACAATCCCCAGCATGATGGCAATCAGGGCCGAGAAAAGGATGTCCCAGAGGGTGTTGCCAGTGAGGGCGGCGAGTCCCACACCCAGAGCGGCGAACACGAGGCCGAGCATGGCCACGGAGTCCTCCAACACCACAGCCACAAGAGTCGGATCATCCGACTTGAGCAGATAGCGGAAGGGATTGCGGTAACCCTTTTGGCGCATTGCAGTGAGATACTGCCTGAAGGCCACCAGGAAAGAGTAGCCTTCCAGCAGAAACGCAATCCCGAGCACCAGAAGATTGAGCGTCAGGGGCATGATATGGATACCGAACAACGCCACCCCCCCGGCGTGCTCCGCATGCCCCTCCAGACCGTGCCAGGAATGCCACGCATGGGCCAGTCCCAGGCCGGAGCCGATGGAGAAGAGCCCAATGGCGCTCCACAGGTTCCAGAGATATTTTTTCTGGCCATGACCAAAGGCGTAGTGCTGGTCGGCCGGCCGCGTGGATTCACGCAATCCCAACAACAGAAACCCCTGGTTGAGGGTGTCCATCAGCGAATGGACCGCTTCATTCATCATCGCGGCAGAACCGCTGACGGCTGCAGCGACAAATTTGATAGCAGTGACGATGGCGTTGGAGGCGATGGCGGTCAATACCGCCTTCATTGAACCATGGGCCAT
>JALSTP010000146.1 GCA_026983675.1 Sedimenticola sp. | reverse complement strand
CTCCAGTGGAAGCTTGCGTGCATCACTCTTTTCCATCAATGCCTCCTCGCTCAAGGAGACAATATTATATCAATATTTGGTTGCCGGGTTAATAACCCGCGTGACAGCTTACCCGGCAGTTCCTTGGTTGAAGACCAGTCGACGAAGATGGGTGATGGTCTCATCGGGGGCGGTGCTGGCCAGCGGGGCCGCGTCGCCGTTGGTGGCGCGCAGGGTCTCCAGCGCGGCATGAAGTTCCTGTGCATCATTGACCACTTCGATATCGAATCTCTGGCTCAGTTTTCTGACAGTCGCCAGCTGGTGGTCGTTTCTGTGTTCGCCGAGGCTGGCGATGCGCGGCATGACGATCACCGGTTTGCCCAGGACGAGGGCAGAGATGATGGTGCCCATCCCTGCGTGGGCGACGACAATGTCGGCTTCCTCGGTTTTCTTTTGCAGGGCTTCCGGACTGGTGAATTCCACGTAAGGAAAATGCTCGGGTCGGTACCGGGCCGGGCCAATCTGGGCGAAGATTTCGTCCTCGTGATCCCCGGCCCATGCATCCATGGCTTTCACCAGGCGGTCGAAGGGAAACTGAGTGCCCACGGTGACAAGAATCATATGACGCTCCCGATATACTCTGCGCCGGCGGCCTCCGCGACCTCTGGCCATTGACTGCACCAGTGGTCCGCCCATCGTCTGGCCTTCAGCCCTGCCAGAGAGAATTGTTCGGCATTGGCGATGCTGTCGATCCAGATGGTTTTGGCGCCTAGCAGTTTGCCGAACAGGACGGCATAGAATCCAGGTGCGGCACCGGTGGTGACAACGACATCGGGACGGAGACGCAAGGTGACGAAGAGCACCTTGAGGCCGAGCAGGATCATGCGTCCCTTCTCGTTGGCGTTGGCGTCCGGGACGCTGAAATAGCCCTCATGTTCGGGTACGCCGGTGACGCGGTCATAGGTCGACGAGAGATAGAGCCGGCCACCGTCGAAGGCCCTGGTCAACCGCATCAGCTGAATCCAGTGGCCGCCTCCGGAGGCGATGGCAAGGATCTTGGGAGGGCGTTCGTTCATTTCGATAACCCGCTGCAATGACGGTATATTTCACTCATGATGCCGAGCGCGGCGTCTGGCGAATACTGTGTCTCATAGAGGGTCCGACTGTTGCTGCCAAGGGTTGTGATGTTTTCCGGATGTTCGATCAGCGCAGTCAGGACACGTTCCAACGCTTGCAAGTCACCCGGCGTGACAAGCGAGCCATTGCGCCCTTCGATGACGGCCTCAGGGATGCCGCCGACCCGGGTGGAGATCACGGCCTTGCCCTTGCACATGGCCTCGAGGATAGCCATCGGCAGCCCTTCGTTGTATGAGGGGAGGATGAAGACGTTGGCCTCGTCCCACAGGCGTTCCTTCTCTTCTCCCGCGACCCAGCCGGCGACATGCACCTGGTCCTGGACCCCGAGTTCGGTCACTTTGCGTCTGACCTCGTCGACCTCCCCATTGCCCGCGCACACCAGCGAAAGGGCGCCGCCCTTGGCCTTGATTCTGCTGACAACCTCGATCAGGTCATAGATGCCCTTTCTGCGCCCAAAGGCGCCTAGAAAGAGGAGGTGCACGCCATCATTGGGCGGGGCCTTGCGCGGTTCGCTGCAGGTGACAAAGTTGGGTACGATCCTGATCTCGGCGGTGGTGATGGTCGAGACGAAGTCGCGCCAAGCGCGTGAAAGCACCACCACCACACAGGCCCTGTCGAACATTCGACGGACGAAGCGTTGCTTCGCGGGCGAGGCGGCCTGGTAGTACTCCTTGAATTCGGAACCGTGTAGATGCAGGACCACCGGCACCCGGAACAAACGGGTGAGGGCGATGTAGATGCCCTTGCGCCAAGCGCTTCCGCGCATGGATAGATGCACATGGACGAGCCGCACCCGGCGCCGGATCAGGTTCCAGAGCAGTATGGCAAAAGCCTGGCCGGCCATGATGAGCTTGCGCGCCAGCGATGTCTCGTCGTTGGTCCACAGGATCTCCGCATTCCATTGGCGGTAGAATCCGGTGTCCCCGTAGGCCTCCACGACGGAGCGGATACCGCCACGTTGATGGGTCGAGAGTATGAGGATTTTTCGGGTCATGGCGTGATGTTCTTATATGCTATGCCGGCTATACACATGCCGCACTCCACCATCGCTTGAGCGATTCACCAAGGGATTCTTCGTTCTTTGCGGGCAGATAGCGACTGAGCTGCGCATTGCAGTTCGCAGCGCCTTCCTCGGGTGTGCCCGCCAGACAGGACGCGATGACTCCGTAGCCGATTACTTGTACCGGCACGCGGTGCGCGAGCGCCGCGCCAGCGATGGAAGGCCGGATGCCTCTACGCAGGGTTTTCGAAAGCGTGAACAACGAATCGTAGAGCGCGTCCAGTGCAGCAACCGGGGCTTGGTAGCGGACCGGGATTGGCGTCTGCTGGAAGATCCCTGCCCATGCCCGCTGGGCGGTTAGCCATTGGGTGTCGTCGGGCGCCAGCCGGTTTCCGCTATGGCGTGACAGCAAGCGACCCAACAGGCGCCGGGTCTCTGTCCGCAGGCGTGTCCGGTCGATGGCCGTTGCATCGAAGTCCTCGCCCCGCCGGGTCCGGTAGGCGCCCTGAATGGTTTCTACCATATCTCCGTCCAGATCAATGGTGCCCGAGGCCACGCGTTTCTCCAGCACGGCGGCGCGGTTGAGGTAGCCGGTACGATAGTCGCCCCGTGCTGCCAATGCCGCGTCTCCAAGTGCCATCAACAGTTTCAGGATCCAGCGCTGCAGCTCGTCCTCGTCCGCCGGGGGAGGGTCCCCTGCGAACCAGGGCAGCAGGAAGGGAGCACCTTCTCCCAGCCGGTTCAGGATCAGACGGATGCCCTCCCAGGGAGGGATCCGCTCCGGGGTCAGCTCGGGAATCTCCAGGTCACCGGTCCGGTACAACCACTTGGCGCTGTTGATGAAATCATACATAAACAGGTTTGGGGCGTGTGGCCGGAAGGAGAGGTTTTTGGGACTGCCCCGTTTTAGTCGGCCGGGGGTGACAAGAAACACCTCCACGTCGTAGCCGTACGGTTCGCCAACCGCTTTTGCGCCCACCTTGATGGCGGTTCTCTCCCGGAAGCCTGGGGCAATCACGCCCACTTCAACATCGCTGAGCAGGCGGAAGCCCTCCGGCGTCCTGGCCCAGAGAAGCTCGTCATTCGCCGCGCTTCCGGCAAGGCAGACGCCCTGGACGTCATGGCTCTTGATTGTCTCTACAAGCCGGTCAAGGAATATGGGGTCCAGCCGGGGTGCTTCCTGCAGGGCTAGTGCGACCAAAAGCTCTTCCCTTCCATATGTTCCAACGGCGTGAGTTCCAACCGTTCCATGATCGAGGGGGTGATGTCGATCAGCTCCAGGGTACGGTCGTCCGTTACTGGCAGATTGCTGATGAGGACGCCGTCACTTTCGCGGTACTCCGGGCTGTAGCCATGCATCGACTTCATGGTGCGGGACCACCCCCAGATCGTCTTGCTGAAGATAGCGCCGGGGCGCAGGGCGAAGATGAGGTCACCATAACGCCGGTCCCCTGGGTAGACCCGGTGGGCCTTCTGGTCCTCGATCTCCATCACGTCTCCATACTCTTTCAAGGATTCCAATACCTGACGTACTTTGGCCTCCTGGCCGTCCTTGTCGAACCAGAAGCGGGCGTAGGTGCCGTCGATCACATGCAGGTAGTCGTTGAGATCGGCCCCGGCCTGTTCGAAGGTATCGTAGAGATCGATCTTGTGCGCCACGTCGATGTGGCCGTGATCGCTCCACACCAGAACATCCACTTCGCCGATGGCAGAGGTCAGCTCTTCGTATTTGCGCCCCAGCAGGGCATCCAGTTCGGCCAGCCGCTTTTTGGCCTCATCCGACTCCTGGCCGAACTTGTGTGAGAAATGGTCCACGTCGCCGATGAACCAGTAGATGAAGGGCAGTTTCTTATGATCCGTGTGGCGTTCGACGATCTTGCTCTCTTCGCGCTCGGATTTGTCCATGCCAATCACCTCGAACGCGATCCCCTTCTCGCGCATGATGTCGAACAGACTGGGCACCTCGGTGAGATATCCCGGTTCGTCGTAGTTGCGCTTTTCCGAGACATCCAGGTATTTGAGCAGCCGCAATGGCACATGGATGACGCGGGGGATGCCAAAGAATGAAGTGTTGGGTTGCTCGAACAGCTTGGCCGTCTTGTGCAGGAACAGCTTGCCGGGAAGAGTGCCCATGAAAGGGATTTTGAAGAGATATTTCACCCGGCGGAAAGGGCTGCTGGTCGGGGCGTACTGCCATACGAACCAGAGTTTGTGGATATCGGTATGGACGCCGGAATACATGCTGCCATGACAGGCGATGCTGTAGCCATGCTCGCCCTTGATCCGGCGTTTGCTCTGGAAACTGTTCAGAAATGGCATATGTTCCAGGCTTTCCGGTTTCAGTCCGTCGATGAAGATGGAGAGGAGTGGTTTCATTGTTCAGTTCCGTGTGATGCTCGGTTGATGTAATTCGAAGTGTCCGCCGTGTCTTCCCGGCCAGACAGTACTGCGTCGATGACCGCGTCGGTCGCGGACACCATCTTGTCGGTGGTGAAGCGTTCGAGGACGAGTTCACGGCACCGCTGTCCGATGACGGCCAGTTTCTCTTTGTCATCGAGCAAGCGTGCCAGCGCCTCGCGCAGCGCGTCCGCATCGCCTGGGGGAACCAGATCTCCCGTTTCGCCGGGGACAATGGCTTCCGACATCCCGCCGATATCGGTGGCAACCACAGGGACGCCCATCGACATGGATTCCAGCATGGTCATCGAAAAGGTCTCCACTGCGGTGGAAGCGAGGACAGACAGGTCGGAGGCCATCAGGACGCCGCGCACGTCCGGCAGGCTGCCGAGGAAATGGACCCGCTCGCGGATGCCGAGGGTATCGGCATGGTTCTCGATCTCCGCTTGCAGTTCGCCGTCACCGGCGAGCAGGAGGTGAGGAGACGGTTCGAGGCCGGCGACCGCGTCGAGCAGATGTTTGTGACCCTTCTCGGGGCGGAAACGGGCGATGCAGCAGAGAACATCGTCGTCGTCTGCGATTGCAAGATCCTGCCGCTGAGGTTGCAGCGTCTTTGGGCTGTTCTGCACGGCGAAGAAATCGGCGTCAATGCCGTTGTGGACCACAACAGAGTTTGCCTTCAGCCGGGGGTATTTACGGAGCCAGACGTCTCGTTGTTTTTCGCAGACGAAAAATACCCGGTCGCAGCGGCGCAGCAGGTGTTGATAGAGAAGCCGGTCCTGGAGCTCGGTTTTGGTCGAGCGGTTGTGGGTGGTATGAACCACGGTAACGAAACGGGGTATGCGCGTCGCCATCTTCGTCCCGATCCAGCCGAGCAGCATCGGAAACTGAAGGGTGCAGTGGACGAGGTCGATCTCCTGTTCGTCGATGACCCGGGCGATCTCCCGGGCCACGGAGAGGAGGTCGTATTTGAACCGGCGTTGTTTATTGTACAGCCGGACGTTGTCCTGATCCAGCCGGTCCAGCAGATCCATCTGGGGTTCGATAGTGAACAGATGTTTCTCGTAGCGTTCGTTCGACAGGTTGTTCACCAGGTCCACCAACTGGGTCTGGGCGCCCGCCCGACGCAGGGAATGCACGATGAAGAGCAGTTTTTTCCGTGACATGTCGTATCCGTTATCCAGTTGATTGAGACGCGTGATCACCCAAAATACGTGGTTCGAGGGGTCAGTGCGGGCTTGAGTATGTATCGGTTGTCGGCGCTTTTCCTTTACCGGCGCCGTTCCACGCCGAAACCGCTTTCCGCCCCTTCGTGCGCCGGGGCGAACAGGGGCACCCCCGGCCGTTTGAAAAAGCTGACCAACACCACGCCAGCGACGAACCCGCCAATATGGGCGCTAAAGGCCACGCCGCCGCCCGACTCCGGGGCCAACAGGTTGCTGATGAACTGGAGCAGAAACCAGAAGCCGAGCACGATGGAGGCCGGCAGACGCATGGTCTGAAGGATGAATCCGATGGGGATGACGACCAGCACGCGCGCATGGGGGTAGAGCAGCAGATAGGCGCCCAGCACGCCGGCGATGGCGCCGCTGGCTCCGACCATGGGGATCTCCGAACCGGGGTTGGGCAGCGCCTGGGCGAGGGCTGCCGTGATACCGCATATCACATAGAAGACGATGAATTTGATATGCCCCATCGCCTCTTCCACATTATTGCCGAAGATCCACAGGTAGAGCATGTTGCCAAACAGGTGCATCCAGCCGCCGTGCAGGAACATGGAGGTCAAGAGGGTGGTGGCGGGCGGCACCATTGCCAATTCCGGAGACAACGTCTTGTCCCCGAACAGGGTAGCGGGAATCACACCGAGGGCGTAGATGACGGCTTTCTGACCCTGGCTGCCCAGCATCACCTCCCACAGAAACGCGAGCGTGCAGACCACGATCAGTCCGACCGTCACGATTGGCGGTGTTTGGGTAGGGTTGTCGTCGTGGATTGGAAACATGATGGGTGATGAGACTTTGAAAAACGGATCAAATTAGAACATGATCGGCCGATTGTATGCTATCCCGGCCCCGGTTATTGTGGATGGATGCTGTTGGATTCCCTGGAAACATTATTGAATTTTGTGGCGGAGTTGTTGCGCCGGCACCAGCAGGTGAGCAGCGATGGCGAAGATCAGTCACTGGTCTATGGCGACGCGCTGCTCCGGCGGGCGGTGTTGCGCCCGGTGCTGGAGGCGCTGCCATTGCAGGTGGTGGTGATCGGTCCCACCCAGTCTGGCAAGAGTACGGTGGTCAATCTGCTGCTCGGCAGTGAACAGGCACAAGCCAGCTCGCTGGCCGGTTTCACCCGCCATCCACAGGGATATACCGGCGGCGTTGTGGACGAGGATCTGACCGGCAAGGTGAGCCGGTTGCTCGACGGCCTCGAATACCAGCCGGCCGGGCGCTTGCGGCCGGAGGTGCTGGAGGCCTTTTCGATTCAACAGGTGGAGCCGGCAGGGGACGGCTGCGGGGTGCGGTGCGTGGTGTGGGACACCCCTGATTTCGATTCGGTCAGCTCGCGAAGCTACCGTTCGGCGGTGCCGCGGTTGTGCGCCCTGGCGGATCTGGTGGTACTCGTGGTCAGCGCCGAGAAATATGCCGACCAGTCGGTGTGGGAACTGCTCAAGTTGATCGGCCAGGTGGAGCGGCCGTTGCTGGTGTGTCTGAACAAGACGACGGCGCAGACGGAACAGGCCCTGGTGGAAGCGGTGAGGAAGAAATTTTTACACGAGCAGATACCGCAGGCGGGCATTATCCCGATCGGCTTTCAGAAGAACGCCGATTTCGGCCGCCTGCTCGCCAGTGGCGGCGCCAGACGACTTCGCGGCAGCGTGACGGCGCTGGTCGAAGGGGTGGACCGGCGGGGCGACCCCATAGCGCCTCTCGCGGCCTATCTGCACCGGCACTGGCCGGACTGGGTGGCCCCTTTGCGGCATGAACACGCGGCGGCGCGGGCGTGGCGGGAGATGCTGGATACGGCGGTGGAGGAGATGCTGTCCGTCTATCAGCGCGACTATCTGCGTAACCCCGACTACGGTGATACCATGCAGCGGGCGGTGGTGCGGTTGTTGGAACTGCTGGAGATCCCCGGCGCCGCGGCGGTGCTGATGCGCACCCGGAACCTGCTCACCTGGCCGGCGCGCACCCTGATCGGCATGTTTCGTCAGGACGACGCGGCGCGGCCGGAGGGCGGCGATCACGAAACCGAGGTCTTGGGCGCCGCCCTTGATCATATGTTGCTGGGTCTCCAGCGCCAGGTGGGGCAGCGGATGTCGGAGGCCGGAGAGGCGCGCGAATGGTGGCGGCAGTTGTGGCAGGTGTTGGGCGAGCATCTGGCGGAAATCGAAGGCGAGGGACGGATCCTGGCGCAGCGCCACCAGCAGGCCTTCGAACCGCGCATGAAAGAGGCGGGAGAGGCGCTTTATGCGCATCTGCAGGAGCATCCGGCCACCCTCAACAGCCTGCGCGCGGCGCGGGTGACGGTGGACGCGGCAGCGGTGGTGCTGGCGCTGAAGACGGGTGGTATCGGCGCCAACGATCTGATCCTGACCCCGGCAATGCTCTCTGTCACCTCCATGCTCACCGAGAGTGCCATGGGGCGCTATATGCAGACCGTGGAGCAGCGCCTCAAGGCGCAGCAGCTCGCCTCCGTGGAGCAGGAACTGCTCGCGCCGTTGCGCGGCCACCTGGAGGCGCTGGTGGAGGCCATCGACAGCGTCCATCTCTACGGCATCAATGAACAGCGGCTGGCCGGGGCGGAACAGGCCCTGGCCGCCTTGGAGGAGTAGTGGATTTCGGCGCGCTCTATCATCAGGTGCACCAATGGGCCGGACAGGCCGCCGCCGACGGTTGGATCGATCCCGCGGGCGTGCGGGCGCTGGAGGCGGTGGAGCGTCAGCAGGTGGAGGCGTTGTTCAGTGAACAGCAGACCCACCGACCGCTCATCGTCGGTTTTTTCGGCGGCACCGGGGTCGGCAAAAGCAGCCTTCTCAACCGTCTTGCCGGCGAGGCGATCGCCCGCGTAGGGGTGGAGAGGCCCACCTCCCACGAGGTGACGCTCTATCTCCACGACGCCTTCCGCCTGCAGGATCTGCCCGATGATCTGCCCACCGAGGGTACACGTATCCTCTATCACCACAACCCGGAACGGCGGCTCATCGCCTGGCTCGACATGCCCGACATCGACAGCACCGAGCAACACAACCGGCAATTGGTGGAGTCCTGGCTGCCCTATGTGGACTGGCTGATCTATGTGGTCAGCCCCGATCGCTATCATGACGATGTGGGTTGGCGTTTCCTGCAGAGCCGCCGCCATCGCCATGCCTGGCTGTTTGTCATGAATCACTGGGACCAGGGCCTGCCCGAGCAAATCGACGACTTCCGGCAGCGGCTGGAGGCGGAAGGTTTCAAAGAACCGGTGGTGTTACGCACCAGTTGCCTTGAAGGGGAGGAGGACGATTTCGCGGAACTGGAACAGACCATCGCCGATGCCATCGAGACTTACGGTCTCGACCTGTTGCAGCAACTCGGCGTGCAGGCGCGCATCGATGATCTGCGCCAGCGCTGCGCCGGCTTCGCCGACGAGATCGGGCCGGAGGCGCGCTGGCTGGATGCCGAGGCGCAATGGATCCCGGCGGTCAAGGGCGGTGTTGAACGGCTGGAACAACAACTGGACCTGCAGATTGGCGCTGCAACCGTGCGGCTCGAGGTGAAGGAGGGCGGGCGGGGATGGCGTGCCCTGCTGCCGGGGCGGGCGGGACCGGAGGCGCCCACCATAGACCCCGCCGGTGTGGTGGAGGAGGTGTGGGGCGCGCGCATCGACGACCGCTTCGAGGATCTGCACACCGACCTGCTCAACCGCATGCAGGCAGATGGCCTGCCGGTCAAAGGCTTCAGCGATGCGCTGACGAGCCACCGTCCCGCACAGCAACAGGCGCTGAGACAGGCCCTCGAGGACGAGGCGGTGGGCGCCCTGGCGCAGCCGGGGACGCCGTTCCAGCGCGCACTCTACCGGACCAGCGGCATATTGAGCTGGCTGCTGCCCCTGGGGGCTGCGGGCTGGGCAGTGTTCTACGTGGTCACCGCATTCTACGGCGCCACTCAGGGCGAACGGGGGTTCCTGGGCTTCGATTTCGCCATCCACAGCGCCCTGTTGATCGGCCTCGCATGGCTGATTCCCTGGATCGTCCATGCCAAACTGAGACCCTCGGTGGCGGCCAGTCTGCGCCGGGGCCTGCGGCGGGGGGCGGCGATCGGTGGGGAGCGGCTGATCGACGATCATGCCCAAGTGTGGGCGGAGGTGCGGGCCGGACGCGACCGGCAGATGGCGCGTCTCGAGACGGTGACCGCCGCCCTGCGGGGGCTGGAGAGTGGATCGCTGGAGCGGCTCGGCGGGTTGGTGGGGCGGCGGGAGGATTGAGCCGTCAGCGTCCGGGGGTGGACGCGGCCTTTCTTTCCGCCTGCAGGCGGGCTGCCTTCTTCTCCTCCACCCGCTTGATGTACGCCTTGGGTGTCAGGGTGGCGCCTTTCTCCGGCTGGAGACCGGCGCCGCGATAGATATAGACGATGCCCGCCGCCAGCACGATGAGGAACAGGAACAGGATGATGCGGTTCATGGATGGGCCTCTCTATTGCGGGATCAGCACCGGACCTGTCGGCCCCTCCAACACAGTCAGTGGATGGCCGTAGAGGGTGGACAGGCGTTCGGCGGTGCCGAGCTGTGCCGCGGGTCCCGTGTGCAATCCCTCGTCGTCCAACAATATCAGCCGGTCACAAAAACGCAATGCCATGTTGATGTCGTGCAGGCTCATCACCAGCGCCCGCATCCTGCCCATGCGCTGGTGGAGCAGCCGCAGGATACGGATCTGCTGGTCGAGATCCAGGTGGTTGGTGGGCTCATCCAGCAACATTACCGCCGGCGCCTGCGCCAGAAGGGTGGCGATGGCCACGCGGCGGCGCTCGCCGCCGGAGAGGCTGGAGGTGAGGCGGTGGGCGAAGGGGGCCATGCCCACCGCCTCCAGGGCCTCATGTGCGAGGCGGCGATCCTCGGCCCGCTCCCAGCCGAAGGGGGGGAGATGAGCGTGCCGGCCTGCCAGTACTGCCGCCTCCACCGTGACCGGGAAGGGCAATGCCTCGTCCTGCAACAACAGGCCGAGGCGTTGGGCGATGACACGCCGGGAGAGCATGCGAAGGGGTTGGCCCAACAGCTCCACCGCGCCGCCATCGGGACGATGCAGCCCGGCCAAGGCGCGCAGCAGGGTGGTCTTGCCGCTGCCATTGCGGCCGAGCAGGCCCCAGCACTGCCCGGCTTCTATATGCAGCGCCGCATCCCGGCAGACCAGGCAGTCGCCGATGGACACCGTGAGATTGTGGGTCTCCAGAAGGGTCATGCCGGTGCCTGCCGCCGCAACAGGTAGAGAAACAGCGGCACCCCCACCAGCGCGGTCACCACCCCCACTGGCAGTTGACGCGGGGCAATCAGGGTGCGGGCCAGGGTGTCGGTGAGCACCAGTAATCCTCCGCCGAGCAGGATGGCGCCGGGGATCAGCCGCCGGTGGTCGCTGCCGTCGAGCAGCCGGTAGAGGTGGGGCGCCACCAGCCCGATGAAGCCGATGGCGCCGCCGGTGGTCACGGCGACCGCGGTGAGCAGGGAGGCGAGCAGAAACAGGGTCCAATGCAACCGCTCCGTCTCCACCCCCAGCAGGGCAGCCTGATCCGGGCCTTGCAACAGCAGGTTGAGGGGACGGGCGAGCAGAAAGGCGGCCGTCCCGCCCGCCAGCAGAGTGAGGAGGGGAATCAGGGGCGTGTCGGCATCGCCGAGGTCGCCCATCAGCCAGAACAGCATGCCGGGCAGCCGGGCAGCAGGGCCAATCGCCAGCAGGAAACTGATCAAGGCCCCCCAACCGGCCGCCAGCACCACCCCGGTAAGCAGCAGGCGCGTGGCGGACCAGGCCCCGCCGCCGCGCGCCAGGACGAATACCAGCAGCATGGCGAGGAGTGCGCCGCCGAAGGCGCCCAGTGAGAGCAGGGCACCCTGCAGGCCCGCCAGCATCCCGAGTAGCGCAGCGCTGGCCGCCCCGCCCGAGACCCCCAGGACGTAGGGATCGCCCAGCGGGTTGCGCAACAGCACCTGCATCAGGGCCCCGGCCAGGGCCAGCAACCCGCCCACCGCGAAGGCGCTGAGGGCCCGCGGCAGTCGCAGGTCCAGCACGATCTGGTGGAGCAAGGCGGGGTCGATGGGGTGGCCGCTGCCGAGAACGAGGGCCAGGCCGAGGCTGAAGAGGGAGAACAGCAGCAGCCCGGTGAGCACGAGCACGCCGCGTTTCATGGGTGCAGGCGCAGAAGCGGCCAGCCACGTTCCCGGGCGATGCGGGCCAGCGTCTCATCGGGGTCCACGGCCACCGGATGCGCCACCCGTTCGAGCAAGGGCAGGTCGTTGTGAGAGTCGCTGTAGAAGGTGCTGTCGCGCAGGTCGTGTCCCGTCTCCCGCAACCATGCCTCCAGCCGCTCCACCTTCCCCTCGCGGAAGGTGGGTGTGCCCACCACCTCGCCGGTGAAGCGGCCTCCGGCCATCTCCGGCTCGGTGGCCAGCAGGTGCTCCACCCCCAGCCGTTCGGCGATGGGGCGGGTGATGAAGCTGTTGGTGGCGGTGATGATCATGGCAATGTCGCCAGCGTCGCGATGCCGCCGGATCAGGTCGACAGAGGCCGCGGGGATCAGCGGCTCGATCTTTTCACGCATGAAACGCTCGCGCAGGCGGTAGAGGCGCTCGGGTTCGGTGTCGCGCAACGGTCGCAGGGAGAAACGCAGCCATTCATGGATGTCGAGCGTTCCGGCCTCGTAGGCCGCATAGAAGCGTTGATTCTCCCGTTCGTAGTGATCGCGGTCGACCACTCCCTGTTCGCTCAGAAACACCCCCCACAGATAGTCGGAATCGCCCGCCAGGAGGGTATTGTCGAGGTCGAAGATTGCCAGGGCCACGGTGATGTATTCCTCATTGTCTCGCTGGGGATTGGACGTCGTTACTATACAGAATTATCTTTATTAGCAATAGCTTATGGTTGTTTTCGGCTTGCCCATCGACGGCAAAGTATGAAAGAATCAAATACGGGACCCAGGGTCTGCTCAACGCCGGAACGGACAGGATGATGCGTGGTTTATACAACAATCGTTGTTTTGACGGCCAGCGGGGCGGCGCCGGAAGTCAATCGGGTCGGCCGCTCCCGTACCGCGTTGCAGCAGGGAGCGGCCGCGGGGGGGCGGAAAGGTGATCGATGCCGACGGTTTCCGGCCCAACGTCGGGATCATCCTCAGTAACGGCCAGCGCCGTCTTTTCTGGGCGCGCCGGACCGGTCAGAACGCCTGGCAGTTCCCCCAGGGGGGGATCAAGTCCCACGAGACCCCCGAAGAGGCGATGTTCCGCGAACTGGAGGAAGAGATCGGTCTGAAGCCTCATCATGTGGAGATCATTGGCAGCACCCATGGCTGGCTGCGTTACCGACTGCCCAAGCGCTTCGTGCGCAAGCACAGTCAGCCCCTGTGTATCGGCCAGAAGCAGGTTTGGTTTCTGCTGCGGGCAAAATGCGAAGAGACGGATTTCTGCCTCAACCGCACTGCCAAGCCAGAGTTCGATGACTGGCGCTGGGTGAAGTATTGGCAGCCGGTGCGCGAGGTGGTCTATTTCAAGAGGAAGGTCTATTTTCGTGCGCTGGAGGAGCTTGCGCCCTTGCTCTATCCCGAAGGGGTTCCGGCGCGCCATTTCGGTCACCCCTCGTCCCGTCCACACTATCATCGCCGCTGAAGGCGGGCGCCGTGGGCTGAGGCCAGGCGTTTTTCTGTCGTAACGTGATGCTCGAAATCCTGCACAGGATCATTCAGGAGGTCAATACGGCGCCCGATCTCGATCAGGCGTTGAACGTGATTGTGCGCCGCGTCAAGGAGGCCATCCATACGGACGTCTGTTCCGTCTATCTGAGCGATTTCGACAAGGGGCGGCTGATTCTGCAAGCCACCGAGGGGCTGCGGCAGAGCGCCGTGGGCCGGGTCCGGGTGGCCTTCAACCAGGGACTGGTGGGGTTGGTCTACGAGCGGGCGGAACCCATCAATATCGACGAGGCCCCGGCGCATCCGCGTTACCTGTTCACCCACGAGACCGGCGAGCGGCGTTTCCACGGCTTCCTCGGTGTGCCAATCATCCAGAATCGCCGCGTGCTAGGTGTGTTGGTGGTCCGCCAGAAGGAGCCGCGTCGGTTCGACGACAACGAGGTCACGTTTCTGTTCACCCTGGCCGCCCAGCTCGCCGGAGCCATCACCCACGCCCGCGCCAGCGGGGAGCTGGCTGCGATTCAGGACCGGCCCCGTACTCCGACCCGGTTTCTGGAAGGACGCGGCGGTTCCGATGGCGTGGCCCTGGGGACGGTGGTGGTGGCCTATCCCCCGGCCGATCTGGAGGCGATCCCCGACCGCTCAAGTGAGGACTCCGCGGCCGAGGAGCAGGCCTTTTATTCCGCCGTGCAGTCGGTGCGCCAGGATCTCGAAGTGCTGGGCGCACGCATGGAGGACCGACTGCCACGGGAGGAACGCGCCTTGTTCGACGCCTGGTTGATGATGCTGGACGGCGACAGCCTCGTGGAACAGACGGTGAAGCGCATCCGTGCCGGCAACTGGGCGCCAGGGGCCTTGCGGCAGACCATCGAAGAACATGCCATGGCCTTCGATCAGATGGATGATGCCTATCTGCGTGAACGCGCCTCCGATGTGCGCGATCTGGGCCGGCGCATCCTGACCCATCTTCAGGAGGGCCTGAGCCGGGAGGTGACGTATCCGGACAATACCATCCTCGCGGCGGAGGAAATCAGCGCCATGCAGCTTGCCGAGGTTCCACGCGAACGCCTGGTGGGGGTGGTGTCCGCCACGGGTTCCAGTTCATCGCACGTGGCCATTCTGGCCCGCGCCCTGGGGGTGCCTGCGGTGATGGGGGTGGTCAACCTGCCGGTGGGGCGCCTGGAGGGCCGTGACGCGGTGCTGGATGGCTACCGCGGGCGGGTCTACATCTCGCCGGCCCCATCGGTGCGGAGGGAGTATCAGCGCCTGGCCGACGAGGAGCGGATACTCTCCACCGAACTGGAGGCGTTGCGCTCGCTGCCTTCGATTACCCAGGATGGTCAAGCGATGCCGCTCTATCTGAATACCGGTCTGGTGTCGGAGATGAGCGCTCTGGGGACGGAGGAGTCGGCTGGTGTGGGCCTCTACCGCACCGAGCTGCCTTTCATGGTCCGGGACCGTTTTCCCGGAGAAGCGGTGCAGGTGGCCAATTACCGGCATGTGCTGGAGACTTTCAGCCCTCGTCCGGTGACGGTGCGCACCCTGGATATCGGCGGCGATAAACCGCTGCCGTACTTTCCCCTGTCGGAATCCAACCCCTTCCTCGGCTGGCGCGGGATTCGTATCTCCCTTGACCACCCGGAGATCTTCATCACCCAGATTCGCGCGATGCTGCGGGCCGCAGTGGGATTCGACAACTTGCAGATGCTGTTACCGATGATCAGCAGGGTCTCTGAAGTGGATGATGCCCTGACGCTCATCCGGCGGGCCCATGACGAACTGCAGGAAGAGGGCTATACGGTGAAGATGCCGCGTGTCGGGGCGATGGTCGAAGTACCGGCGGCGGTGTTTCAGGTGGAGGCGCTGGCCCGCCGTGTCGATTTCCTCTCCATTGGCACCAACGACTTGACCCAGTACTTGCTGGCGGTGGACCGTAACAATTCCAATGTGGCCGAGATCTATGACGACCTCCATCCCTCCGTGCTGCGCGCGTTGAACCATGTGGCGGAACAAGCACACAAGCTGGACAAAGAGGTGGGGGTATGTGGCGAACTGGCGGGCAAACCGCTGGCGGCGCCGCTATTGCTCGGCATGGGCATGAGCAGCCTGAGCATGAACGCCGGCAGTCTGTTGCGAGTGAAATGGGTGATCCGCAGTTTCAGTCTCCATGAGGCCCGGGATCTGCTTGCCGAGGCGCTTGCCTGCGAAGACGCCGCGGATGTGCGCAAACTGCTGGGCGATGCGTTGGAGAACAAAGGTCTGGGCGGGCTGGTGCGGCCGGGCAAGTAGTTTCCATCCAGTCGTTGTTTGGCCGTCGTGGCCAGTTTCCCCTTCATGCCGTTCCTGGCAGCGCTTCACAGTGTTTTACTTGTTTCTGGCCTACCATTAAACCCGGCAACACTATATATCGTATTCAGCCGCGGCCTGTCTTTGAATATCATAGGGTTAGGGGCTTCAGGCAGATGGATTCTTTGAGATTCGCCGGTGACAGAGAGGACCTCCCGTCAGTAGTCCTTCGTGCCACCCTTTGCCATGCTCATATGACTGTATATAATAACAGTATATGTGCGGTGCAGAGGTGCGGCGCCATTTTTATTGACGATGAAGGAAAATTCCCTGTGTGGACAAGGATCACGCAAGGGCGCGAGCGACTTCATGAATAATCCGGGTTGGGGTCCCGTCGGGTTTGACCGATCGAAGCGAAAATCACTGGGAGAGAATCGAGCCCGTTTATCGGATGAGGCGAATAGTGGGTCTATCTAACGGATTCGATAAGCTGGGTTGATCACTCTCCCGGGATTTGCAGCCGAACAGTGTTGAATCCGACGGGTGCCAGAGTGGACTTGTATCCTGTTAAGGGGGAGAGATGAAACTGACACCACGCCAGAAAGAGGTCCTGAAGCTGATTCGCAGGGAACTGAGGACCACCGGTCTTCCGCCCACACGGGTGGAGATTGCGCGGGCGCTGGGTTTTCGTTCTTCCAATGCGGCGGAGGAGCACTTGCGTGCGCTGGCGCGGAAGGGGGCCATTGAGCTATTGAAGAACACCTCCCGTGGCATTCGGCTGATCGAGCCGGAGGAGCCAGGGGGGCCGGAGACGGAAGGCGTGCCCGTCATCGGCCGGGTCGCCGCCGGGTCGCCGATTCTGGCGGAGGCGCATGTGGAGGAACGCTACGCGATCGACCCTGACGCCTTCCATCCCCGCGCGGACTATCTGTTGCGGGTGCAGGGGATGAGCATGCGCGATATCGGCATTCTGGACGGTGATCTGCTGGCGGTGCACAGCGTGCGCGAAGCATCGAACGGCCAGATCGTGGTGGCGCGGCTGGATGACGAGGTCACCGTCAAACGCTTTTGGCGTCATGCACGCTGGCGTCACCGGGTGCGCCTGGAACCGGCCAACCCCGACTACGCACCGATTGAGGTGGATCTGCGGGAGCAGTCGCTGGTGATCGAGGGGCTGGGCGTGGGTCTGTTGCGCCGCGGGCTGGAGGCGACTCCTCTGCGGCGCAAATGACGGCCGGCAGGGGGCGCGTCTGCTGAGCCTGGAGGTGTTCTATTCTTCTGCTCCAGCATTTCGGTTGCGGACCTTGGTCTTGAGATGACACCCGACCTCTCTATATCGAAAGAAGACCGCCTGGGTCGTCTGCTGCGCGCGCACCCCGGCGTGTGGCGGGCGCGTGAGTCCGCCGTCGACGGGTATTCCTTGCTCGCCAGCGGTGTCGCCGGGCTCGATGAGCTACTGGGGGGAGGCTGGCCCCGGAGTGGTGTGGTCGATCTTCTGAGTGACGGCGTGAACAGTATCAATCTGGTGCTGCCGGCAGTGGCTGCCTTGAGCCGGGCGGGGCGCCGCATTCTGTGGGTGGCCCCGCCTCATGTGCCTTATGCGCCGGCCCTGGCCGGACAAGGTCTGGACCTTTCGCGCCAATGGGTGATTCCTGCCGCCGACGAGGGGGATCTGCTGTGGAGCGTGGAACAGGGGCTGCGTTCCGGCGTCTGCGGGGCGGTGCTCGCCTGGCCGGGACGTCTTGAGACCGCGGTATTGCGCCGTTTCCAGTTGGCGGCGCGGAAGGGGCGGGCGCTGGCCTTTATGTTTCGTGCGCGGCGCTGGCGGGCGACGGCGGCGCCGGTGGCGTTGCGTCTGGAGGCGCGGTGGGATGCAGGGGCAATGACGGTGGAAGTGGTCAAACGCCAGGGTGGCTGGCCCAGCGGACCGCATCGCATTGCCGGCTGAGCGGGGTTGGTATGCAGTGGCTCGCCATTCATCTGCCAGAACTTCCATTGGAGGTGCATAGCCGCGGTATCGATCCCGCTATTCCCTTGGCCGTGAGCGGGAGGCGCGAGCGAAGGCGTATCCTGCATTGCAATGGCGCGGCACGGCGCAGGGGCGTGACCCCGGGATTACGGGTGGAGGCGGCGCGGGCGCTGGCGGCCGACCTGCGCATCCGGCCGCGGTCTTCCATTGCCGAGGGGCGTGCGCTCCAGCGGCTGGCGTGCTGGGCCGGGCAGTTCAGTTCGCGGGTGAGCCTTGCGCCGCCCTTTGCCCTGGTACTGGAGGCGGGGGGGAGTCTGCGCTTGTTCAAAGGAGAAGGGGCCCTGCTCGGCGCGGTGCGGGAAGGGCTCGACGCGCTCGGCTATCGGGGGCGGTTGTGCCTCGCGCCCACCCCTGGGGCCGCCCTGTTGCTGGCCGGTTGGGAGGGGACTCCCATGCGCGTGTCGGCCGATGATCTGCATCGCCAGGTTGGCGCCTTGCCCGTGGCGGCATTGGGGTTGGACAAACAGCACCGCGCCCTCCTCGATGACATGGGCGTGCGTTGCATCGATGAGTTGTTGCGGTTGCCGCGCGGGGGGGTGGTGCAGCGGCTGGGTGTGGAATTGGGCCGCCGGCTGGAGCAGATCCTCGGCCGGGTGCCGGACCCCAGGCCCGCATTTACCCCCCCGCCGCGGTTCTCCAGCCGTCTGGAATTGCCCGCCGAGGTGGAGACGCTGGACGGTATCCTGTTCGCCGCCCGCCGCCTGCTGGGCGAACTGGCCGGCTTTCTCGCGCTGCGCCAGACAGGCGCGCGCCGGCTGGAGTGGCGGTTGGGGCATCAGGATGTGCCCGCTACCCGGTTCGATCTGCGCCTGGTGTCGCCGGCGCGTGACCCCGGTCAGTTGTTCGGTCTGCTGCGGGAACGCCTGGAGCGTCTGGATCTGCCGGCGCCCGTGCGGGAAATCATTCTGAGAGTGCGGCAGATGGAACCGCTGGTGGGACGCCCCATGCCCCTTTTTGTACGGCATGAGGCCGGTATCCGGGAGGAGGAGGCCCGTCTCCTGGAGCGCCTGTGCAGTCGCCTGGGCGAGACGCGGATAAAGGGGCTGTGCAGTATCGCCGACCATCGGCCCGAACGGGGATGGGCCTACTGTGATCCCCGGTGGCAGGGGGATCACGGCGTGTCCCGCGCCGGGCGTCCATGCTGGTTGCTGGCCGAGCCGCGCCCCATGAAGCTGCGCCGGGGCTGGCTGACCTTCGAGGGTGAGCGTGAGTGCATCGAGGCCGGTTGGTGGGATGGAGAACCGGTGAAGCGGGACTATTTTGTGGTCAGTACCCCGCGGGGAGAACGGTTATGGATTTTTCGTGAAACAGGGGGGGATGGACGTTGGTTTCTGCACGGCTTTTTTTGACCCGCCATGCGGGTTCTCCTGGATGCGCCCATTTCCAAAGAAATGGGCGGCCGCCTATGTGTCCGCAGGTGGGTTTTCGAGGCTTGCTGTAGAATGAGACAGTGCTGCTTCGATGCCACGGCTGAATACGATATATATTGTTGCCGGGTTAATAATAATATGAGCCTGAGGAGAATGGACCATGAGCAGGAGATTTCGCTGACATGCCCAACATCTCGATACCTGATGGTGGACTGTGAAGTACTGCAGTGAATGCAGCGCCGCGCTGTATCAGGCGATCCCGGAGGGCGACAACCGGCCGCGGCATATCTGTCCGGAATGTGGAACCATCCACTATGCGAACCCAAAGATGGTGGTGGGTTGTTTGCCGGAATGGGAGGATCGTCTGCTATTGTGCCGGCGCGCCATCGAGCCCCGATATGGGCTTTGGACGCTTCCGGCCGGCTTCATGGAATTGAATGAAACGGCGGAGGAAGGGGCGGCGCGCGAAACCCTCGAGGAGGCCAATGCACGGGTTGAGGTCACCGGGCTCTATACCTTGTTCAACCTCCCGCACGTGGATCAGGTTTATCTGTTGTTCCGCAGCCGTTTGCAGGACCTTGACTTTGGCCCCGGCAGCGAGAGCCTTGAGGTGGCGTTGTTCGACGAGCACCGGATCCCGTGGGATTCGATCGCCTTCAAGGTGGTGGAGGAAACCCTGCGGCTCTACTTCGATGACCGGCGTACGGGCCGTTTTCGGCCGCATGTCGGTACCATTCGCCGCATCTCCGGCAATCCCCGCCGGTACCAGACCGTGATGCTCCAATCTGAATAAAGATTTTCCTGAAGATGCCGTCTCTAGGTTTTGAGGCGGCGCCGTTTGCCAACCTCGGAACGATTTGCCGTTGACCGATATCAGAGGAAAGGCACATGGGTTGGTTTAGAACGAGTCTTCAGAAAAAGCTCTTTGCAATCGTGGCAGTGTCCACCGTGCTGGTAATGCTGGCGGTGGCTGCCGGACTCTATTCTTCCGTTGCCAGCATCAGCACCTTCGAAAAACTGAATCAGACCCATGTGAAAAACGAGCGCGCGGTGCTGCACATGGTGGCGAATTTCAAGAAGCAGGTGCAGGAGTGGAAGAATGTCTTGCTCAGAGGCGGTGATCCGGCCGCTTTGCCCAAATACTGGGGCAAGTTCCGGCAACAGGAAAACACCATTCAAAGTCAGGGTCGCCAGTTGCTCGATCAGCTGGATGAACCCGAGGCGCAGGAATTGGTGGCTACATTCATCAGGGAACACAAGGCCATGGGGCGCGCCTACCGTCGTGGGCTGGAGACCTTCAAGAGCAGCGGCTTCGATGCTCATGCCGGCGACAAGGCGGTAAAGGGAATCGATCGTGCGCCCACCAAGCGCTTGGAACAGGCGGCCAGACAGATCTCGGATTCAGCCCGGAAAGCGGTGGATGCCGCATTGGCGGCAGCCTATCGGAATATCAGCTTTGTCATTGGCAGTATCCTTCTGACCCTGCTGGGGGGGATGGGGGTATTCTGGTGGTTCACGCGGGAGGCAATCTCACGTCCGGCCATCAGGCTGGCTGCGGACATCAATCGTCTGGCGACAGGCGATTTCTCGCAGCCCATCCAGGTGCGCAGTGAGGACGAACTGGGTCAAGTGGGGCGCAGTGCGGAGAAGATTCGCAACGGGCTGGCAGAACTGATCGGCCGTATGGCGGACGCCGGTGCGTCGGTGCACCATAGCATTTCGCAGGTTAGCAAGGTCAATAACCTGCTCAACGAGAATATGCAGCGTCAGCAGAGCGATACGGGACAGGCCGCCGTGGCGATGAACCAGATGGCCAATACCGTGCAAGAGGTTGCGCGGAACGCTGCGGGCGCCGCCCAGGCCGCGGTATCGGCTGACAAGCAGGCAGAGGCCGGAAGTGCCGTGGTCGGCCAGGTGATTGGTGCGATCCGCGCCCTGGCCGATGAGGTGCAAGGGGCATCCCATGTGATTCACAGCCTGGCTGCGGACAGCGAGAGCATCGGCAAGGTGCTGGATGTGATCAGGGGGATTGCCGAACAGACCAATCTGCTGGCCTTGAATGCCGCCATCGAGGCGGCGCGCGCGGGTGACCAGGGACGTGGTTTTGCGGTGGTGGCCGACGAGGTCCGTGCCCTCGCACAGCGTACCCAGGAGTCCACCCAGGAAATCCAGGAGATGATCGAGCGGCTGCAGTCCGGCACCGGGGCGGCTGTCGACTCAATGGATCGTGGGCGGGAGAAAGTGGATCATAGCGTGGCAAAGGCGGAAGAGGCCGGACAGTCTCTGGACGGTATCCGTGAGTCGGTGCGGATCATTTCGGATATGAATACCCAAATCGCCAGCGCGGCCGAGGAACAGGGTGTTGTATCGACCGAGATCAGCAGAACGCTTCAGAGTATTGAGCAGATCGCCACGCATAATGCACAGCAGGCGGAGACCTCGGCGGGAATTTCCGCTGATCTGGAGAGGCTCGCCAGCGAACTCGAACAGTCGATCTCCGTATTCAAGCTCTAACAGTGGAAAGCCGGATTACCGGCCGGGAGACACCATGCGTACATTGGTGGCGACCAGACCATCATCTTTCTGATCGCTCTCGACCAGATAGAACTCCACGATGGTCTCCCTGTTCATCATGTCATCGGGCGAGACATTGTCCGCCAGTTCGTTGATATGGCAAAACGCGCTGGCGTAGGGCGACCCCGGAGAGCGCGGGTCGCTGATCCATAGGTTACCGTCGATGTGCTTTATGAAACGCAGGAAACCGTAGCCTTTTTCCGGAAACCATTTGCTGCATACGCCGCGAACACATGAGCCCGGCTTGCCCCAGGCATTGCGTGGTTCGTATGAAAACGGCAACAGATCGGGGATGAGGTAGCCGGAATAGAAGGCGTCGACCTGCCGCTTCAGTTCACGCGATACATTGCGGAAGGCGAGAAGCTCTACCCGGCATCCGCGGTTCTGCAACGCGGTGACCACCTGCAGGAAGTCGCCATCGCCCGTCACCAACAGAATCAGATCCAGATTTTCCGATTGCAGCATGGCGTCCACCGCCAGATCCAGATCGGCATTGGCCTTGGTGGTGACGTTCCCTTCCTCGTCGGTGAAACGGCGCACGGGCTTCACCGTGATCTTCCAGCCGAAGTCTCGCACCATCTGCTGGTAGATGCGTGACTTTTTGGCGTATTCGAAGTCCTCCTTGGCGCGTTCCTGATCGTGGGCCAGATAGGTGTTGAGCCGCAACAACGTGCCGCCATCGCGGGCCGCGAATTGCCTCAATACATCGTAACGTAGCTGATAACCGCCGTTGTAACGGATATTTTCGGCGTCGACGAAGACACCGACCTTCAGGGATGCGGACAATGGTATTACCTCTAACTGCTTGCTGATCTGGCGGCCCGGGAGATTGTTCTGGCCGTTATCGCCCCTGTCCTGGCGGGCCATCCGGCAGGGTATCCGCTATGACTGCGCTCTGGGCCTTGGCCGAGAAAGCCACCTGCGCCACAGCCCTGACCCGCCTCGCCCCGAACAGTGGCGAGAAACACGGGCGAGTGGGGCGTGACGCGGGCGGTGGCGACCAAGGGTCTCGATTTCGATCCGGTGAATCTCCGCTCCCAACGGTTGAACCCGGCAATCTCCCGCAACCCTTTATTTGTTGATCCGGTTTTCGATCAGGTCTTCGACCACGGCGGGATCGGCCAGGGTTGAGGTGTCGCCCAGATTATCCAGTTCATTGGCGGCGATCTTGCGCAGGATACGGCGCATGATCTTGCCGGAGCGGGTCTTGGGCAGGCCGGGCGCCCACTGGATGGCGTCGAGGGTGGCAATGGGGCCGATCTCCTTGCGGACCAGATCGATCAGCTCTTTCTTAAGCCCATCGTTGGGTTCGACGCCTGCCATGAGGGTGACATAGGCGTAGATACCCTGTCCCTTGATGTCGTGGGGGAAGCCCACCACGGCGGCCTCCGCCACGTTGGGATGCAACACCAGGGCCGACTCGATCTCCGCTGTGCCGAGGCGGTGGCCGGAGACATTGAGGACATCGTCCACGCGGCCGGTGATCCAGTAGTATCCATCGGCGTCGCGGCGGCAGCCGTCACCGGTGGTGTAAGCGCCGGGATACATCTTGAAATAGGTCTCGACGAAGCGGTCGTGGTCGCCGTAGACGGTGCGCATCATGCCCGGCCAGGGTTCCTTGATCACCAGATTGCCAGAGCACTCGCCTTCGAGTTCGTTGCCCTTGTCGTCCATGATGGCGGGTACCACGCCGAAGAAGGGCTTCGACGCGGAGCCCGGCTTGAGCGCCGTGGCGCCTGGGAGGGGGGTGATCATGTGGCCGCCGGTCTCGGTCTGCCACCAAGTGTCGACGATGGGGCAACGTCCATCGCCCACCACATGGTAGTACCACTCCCAGGCCTCGGGATTGATGGGTTCGCCCACGGTCCCGAGCAGCTTGAGAGACTTGCGCGAGGTCTTTTTCACCATCTCCTCGCCGGCGCGCATGAGGGCGCGGATGGCGGTGGGGGCGGTGTAGAAGGTGTTGACCTGGTGTTTGTCCACCACCTGCCAGAAGCGTGAGGCATCCGGATAGTTGGGGATGCCTTCGAACATGACGCTGATGGCGCCGTTGGCCAAGGGACCATAGACGATGTAGGTATGGCCCGTGACCCAGCCCACGTCGGCAGTGCACCAGAAGATGTCGCCGTCGTGGTAGTCGAAGGTGTACTTGTGGGTCATGGCGGCATACACGAGATAGCCGCCCGTGGTGTGCAGCACACCCTTGGGTTTGCCGGTGGAGCCGGAGGTGTAGAGGATGAACAGCGGATCCTCGGCGTCCATCTCTTCCGCCGGGCAGTCGGTTGAAGCCTCGGCCATGAGTTCGTGATACCAGGCGTCGCGTCCTTCCTTCCAGCCTATGTCGCCCCCCGTGTGTTTCACGGTGATCACCGTGTGGACATTGGGACAGGACTGCAGCGCCTCGTCGGTGTGCGCCTTGAGCGCCACGTGCTTGCCGCCGCGAACACCTTCGTCGGCGGTGATGACGGTCTGGCAGTCGGAGTCGAGGATACGGTCGCGCAGTGAGTCCGGCGAGAAGCCGCCGAATACCACCGAGTGCACGGCGCCGATGCGGGCGCAGGCGAGCATGGCCACTGCGGCCTCGGGGATCATGGGCATGTAGATGCAGACCCGGTCACCCTTTTTTACGCCGCGGGATTTGAGGGCGTTGCCGAGCTTGCACACCTCTTCGTACAACTCGCGATAGGTGATGCGTTTGTCTACGTTGGGGTCGTCTCCCTCCCACAGGATGGCTGTCTGGTCGCCGCGGGTCTCCAGGTGGCGGTCGAGGCAGTTGTAGGCGGCGTTGAGCTTGCCGCCCTCGAACCATTTGATATAGAGATCATCGGCGCTGAAACTGTAGTTTCGCACCGTGTCCCATTTCTTGAACCAGGTGACGAATTCCTCCGCCTGTTCGGCCCAGAACTCCCCCGGATTCTCCACCGACTTTCGATACATCTGCTCGTATTTCGCGGCGTCGATGTGGGCATTCTTTGCGAACTCGTCAGGGACGGGATAGATTTTTTCTTCGGACATGCCGCTCTCCTTCTTGGACCGGGCTGATAGTAGACATATGTATCAAGGGGCCTGTCGGATTTCACGCGGTTTGGCCATAAATCCACGGACATCGATTCAAACCATGAAATCCAGCAGACTCCAAGCGTAACAAAAGCAAATAGTGCGGCAAGGCCGAACCTCTGTCAAAACCTTCCACCTCAACCGAGAACCATTTTGATGGGAACAGGCTTCCTATTGCCCATATGCGCCGTTTGTGCGAGAAACAGTTCCGCGGTCGCGATGGCGTCTTCCAGTGCGCTGTGGGCATTGTATCGCGGCAGGCCGTATTCGCGACGGAGGTTGAACAAGCGCAGCTTGCCGGGTTCGATGGGGATATGACGGCGTTCGAGCCGCCGCCGCTCGATGGCCATGGTGTCGGCAATCATCAGGGGCAGGCCGTGGCCGTAGAGTCGCCGGCTGGCGGCATTGAGAAAGCCCGTCTCAACCGGCGCGTAGTGGACCAGCAATACCCGCCCGGCCAGCTTTTCCAGCAGGATGTCCATGAGTGCGCCGAGCGGCATGCCGTGGCGCATTCGGTCGTCCGTGATCTTATGGATGACGACGCTTTCCCTGGACAGCGTTTTTTCCACCCGTACGATGTGGTGGCCATTTTCCCCAAGCACCACCCGGCCATTGCGGATGAGGGTGTAGCCGGCGCTGAGGATGGCGTCCTTGCGGACATCGAGCCCCGTGGTCTCGAAATCGAGGGCCAGAAACTCGGTCGCCTCTACGGTTTGACCGCGACTTGGAAACGGGTGTTGCAGATAGCGGGCAAGAGGCCCCTGCCGAAGGCGTGTCGACAGATAGCTTCGATAGAGATTCGGTGGCAGCAGTCTGGAGAACATCTTAGCCCGGATTATTCATGAATCGCCGCGATGATTGCACAGAGAATTGTCCGCACAGGGGATTTTCCGACCGAGTGGAATACGGGCTGTATTGCCGAGGAAGGAAAATTTCCTGTGTGGACAAGGATCAAGCAAGGGCACGAGCGACTTCATGAATAATCCGGGTTACGCGCCTGGGGCGGCCTCCTGGCAACAAGGAGTCACGCGATACGGCCTGCCTGATAGCGCACCTCCATGGCGTCCTGCAGGGTGCGCACCACCTCAAAGGCATCCTTGAGATGGCGCCGTTCCAGCGAGGAGAGCTGTTCCGGGGAGACGAAATTGTCCGGTGACTCGCCACGCTCGATCTTTGTTGCCTGATGTTGCAGGCGGACAGTGCTGATGAATTCGAAGGCATCACGCAGGTCCTCCATGCCGCTCTGGCTCAATGCGCCGGCCTCGGCAGCCGCCTGGAGGCGGTCCTGGGTGTTGAGCGTCCCGATTCCGGAGGCAAGGGCATAGACCCGCGCCATGTCGATGACCGGCACCACACCCCGTTTCTTCATGTTCAGCGCCTTCTCTTCGGCGCCGGTTTTCTCCAGCACGAAGGTTCTGAACAGCCCCAGTGGGGGCTGGTAGTGCAGCGCATTGGCGGCCATGTAGGTCTGGAAGATGGTGTTGGTCCGGGTCTTCTCGAGCACCGTTTGATACAGGCTCTTCAATAGATCATGTTCACCGTGGAGGGTGCGCAGATCGAAGAAAATGCTGGCGTACATCAGCGCCTTCGGTTGAGGACTGTCGATCCAGTCGTTGAAATAGCCGCGCCAGATCCTGAGCGGTTGCCGCCATTTTGGATTGGAGGCCATGACGTCCCCCGGACAGTAGATATAACCGCAGTCGTGCAGGCCGTCGCAGACGAACCGGCTGAGCTGCTCGAAGTAGGCGTCGTGGGTGTCCGCGTCGAACGCGTCGGCGAGGATGAGTGCGTTGTCCTGATCCGAATGCGCGGTCTGTTCGTTACGGGCGAGGGAGCCGGCAACGAGCCACGCGTAGGGGACGGGCGGCGGGCCAAGGCGTGCCTCCGCCATGCGCAGCAGTCGGCGGGTGATCGCTTCGCCCACTGAACTGATGGCGTGGCCGATGTCATAGGCGGTCAGGCTGCTGCGCACCAGGCTGACCAGGGTTTGCGGGAGCTGCCGACTGAGGGCCTTCAAGGCATCGATGGATTCCGCCCGGTAGATTTCGTTGATCAGGTAGATGGCATTGTGGCTCTGATAGCGGATCAGATCGGTGGCAGTCACCATGCCGATGATCCGGTCGCCATCCACGATGGGCAGGTGGCGGATGTTGCGCCGGGCCATCTTGAGCAGGGCCTCGGAGGCCGGTGTATTGGGCGGAATCGTGACGGGGTTGGGTGTCATGATGCGTTCGACGGGAAGGTCCAGATCCAGGCGCATGGCGGCGACCTTGGTGCAGAAAGCGCGGTCGGTAACGATGCCGGCGAGGCGTTCGTTCTCGGTAACCAGGAGGGCGGTGGCGGTTTTGTTCTTCATCGCCTGGGCGGCTTGCTGGATGGTGGCATGATGATCCAGGATCAGTGGTGTACGGTGTACCAGATCGCGGACCTGGGTGGCGATCAGCGCGGCGCTGGTCGAGCCACGCATGTCCTGGATGGCATGGCGTATTCTTATGGGTTTTCGTTCGCTGAAGAAGTTGGCGATGTGGTTGTTCTGTTCCATCAGGTGGCGGAACGTTGCGCCGGGAATCATATAGAGCAGGGTGTCTTCCGTGGCCGTCACCCGCATGTTGATTTCGCCGCCGCGCAATACGGACCGGTAGCCCACCCAGTCGCCCTCGCCGAAATGGCCGGCCAGTTTGCCATCTCGGGTGTAGACCTCCACCGCGCCGGTACGGATCAGATAGAGCCATTCGTTGTTCTCGCCGACCTTGAGGATATCGCGGCCCCGCCGCACATAGGTGATTTCGATCGTCTGCGTGAGGGCGTCAAGCGTCTCGTGGTCCAATCTGTCCAGGGGCGGGGTATGGCCCAGGAAATCACGTATCTCGATCTGCTCAATTTCCATCGTCATTGGGACCCCCCGAGGGATATCTCACCAAAGTACACTGCGTTTCTGGTGCCGGCGGCGATCCGAATCCTGGCGGATGAGGGGATCGATTCGTGGAACTCGAGGCGCCAGTGCAGGGCGTCCACTTGATGCAGCTGCTGGGGCGGTTGCCGTTCACCGTCGACAATCTGCAGCGTGATGCCCTCGAGGGGGCGGGACGCGGAGACCGTGAATGCACGTGTGTCCGTCGGGTCGACACGCAACCTCAGGACGAGCCTGATGCCTTTCAGCGTGCATCCCTCGCCGTGGGGAAGACAGTCACCCTCGACGCTCAGGGGCAGGGCGGGTTTGCCCGGATCATTGTCGGCAGCGAAATAGCTGGCCGCGATAAATCCGCCGAGGGCGAGGAAAGGGGCGACCATGATGGCCAGTTTTAGATGTCTGTTCATATGGGTCGTAAAGCAAGAAAGGCCCCGTCCGGGGCCTTTCTTGCTGCTTCAGGTTGTGATCACAGTTTGTTGCCGGTTTCACCTGCGGCCTGCGGGACACGGATGTGCTCCACCAGGTGCTGGATATGTTCCGGGGGTTCCGCCGTTGCGCGCGAAACGAACCAGGCCACGGCGAAGTTGACCGCTGCGCCCACCGCGCCAAAGGCCTCCGGCGAGATGCCGAGAAACCAGTGATCCGGCGAATTGGGCGCCATGTTGGTACCCGGCAGGAAGAACCACCCCTTATACCAGAAGATATAGATCAGGGTGATGGTCAGGCCCGAGAGCATACCGAGGATGGCGCCGGTGCGGTTGATGCGCTTGTTGAAGATGCCCATCATGATCGCCGGAAACAACGACGAGGCGGCGAGACCGAAGGCCAGCGCCACCACCTGGGCGGCAAATCCCGGCGGATTCAGTCCGAAATACCCCGCCAGCAACACCGCGCCACCCATGGCGAAGCGGCTTGCCAGGAGTTCGGTCTTCTCCGAAATGCCGGGGGCGAAGATGCCTTTCAACATGTCGTGCGAGATGGCGGCGGCGATGGCCAGCAGCAGTCCTGCCGCCGTGGAGAGCGCCGCGGCCAAGCCCCCCGCCACCACCAGGGCAATGACCCAGTTGGGCAGATTGGCGATCTCCGGGTTGGCCAGCACCATGATGTCGCGGTCGACATAGAGCTCATTTTTGCTTTCCGCGGGTGGGTTCAAGTAGACCGGCGCCCCATTGTCACCGATGACGGGTTTACCGCTTGCATCGGTTTTCACCTTCGGTTTACCCGCAAACGCTTTTCCCGGGGCGTACTGGATGCGGCCGTCGCCATTTTTGTCACGCCAGGCCAGCAGACCGGTAGTTTCCCAGTTTTTGAACCACTGCGGCCTCTGTTCGTAGAGCAGGGCGCCGTCCGGTGCATTCACGGGTCCGGGTTGCACGGTCTTGGCGAGGTTGTAGAACGCCATGGCCCCCACCGCGGGCGCCGTGGTGTACAGGATGGCGATGAAGACCAGTGCCCAGCCGGCGGAGGAACGGGCGTCCTTGACCCGGGGAACGGTGAAGAAACGGGTGATGACGTGCGGGAGTCCCGCCGTGCCGATCATCAACGAGAGGGTCAACAGAAAGATATTGAGTGTCCCCCCTTTCTGTGCGGTATAGGGGTTGAACCCCAGATCCACCAGAATCTTGTCCAGCTTGTCCAGCAGGAAACTGTCGGTGCCGGTCAGGGTGCCGCCGAGTCCTGTCTGGGGCAGGGCATCGCCAGTGAGGTGCAACGAGATGAAGATGGCGGGCACGGTGTAGGCGAAGATCAGCACCACATACTGGGCGATCTGGGTGTAGGTGATGCCCTTCATGCCGCCCAGCACGGCGTAGAAGAACACGATGCCCATGCCGATGTACAGACCCACATCATAAGGGGTGTCCAGGAAGCGGGAAAAGGCCACGCCGATGCCCTTCATCTGGCCGATAACGTAGGTCAGCGAGGCCACAATCAGACAGATCACGGCCACGATACGGGCGGTCTTGGAATAGTAGCGGTCGCCAATGAACTCCGGCACCGTGAATTTACCGTACTTGCGCAGGTAGGGTGCGAGCAGCATGGCAAGCAGGACATAGCCCCCCGTCCAGCCCATGAGGTACACGGAGGCATCATAGCCCTTGAAGGCGATGAGGCCGGCCATGGAGATGAAGGAGGCTGCGGACATCCAGTCGGCCGCGGTGGCCATGCCATTGGCGATGGGGTTGACGCCTTTACCGGCCACATAGAAATCGCCGGTGCTGCGGGCGCGGGACCAGATGGCGATGCCGATGTAGATGGCAAAGGTCAGGCCAACGATGATGTAAGTGAGTATTTGCAGATCCATTATTCGGCCCCCTCAGTCTTCATGGACGTTGAACTTGCGGTCGAGACGATTCATGCGCCAGGCGTAGAAAAAGATCAGGACCACGAAGGTGTAGATGGAACCTTGTTGGGCGAACCAGAAACCCAGCTTGTATCCCCCAAGTCGAATGCTGTTCAATGGTTCGACCAGCAGAATGCCGCACACGTACGAGACGACGAACCATATGACAAGGCAGAATATCACCAGCCGTAGGTTCGCCTTCCAATATTCAGAGGCGCTGTTCATGTTGTTGATCCCCTTGTTGATTGATTTATATCGATTCTTATTGCATCAGGCGCGGGATCGTGGCTCCACCCTTTGTCCTTGCGTATTGCCAGGGGAGGCGATCACGCTGACCGGGAGCCTGTCGGATTTGACCGATGGCAGCAAAATTCATGAGGAGCGAATCCAATCCGTTTCTCGAATGAGGCGAAGAGTGGGCCCATGTAACGAATTCGAGACGCTGAGTAGATTGCTCCCCAAGGATTTGCAGCCGATTCCGCGTTAAGTCCGACAGGTTCCTGGAGTAGCTTAACAATGCTCCTCGCCCATTGCATCTATCTCGTGGCGTCGTGAGGTAGGCTGGGCGGAGTTTGTGAACCGGGTTCGTCTCGGCGCCTGCATTTCAGACGTAGATGGATTGTGACAGGATGTGGAGATGCAACGAGTAACGCGATTCATTTATAACATATTGTATTATATAGATAAATTCGGCTATTGTGAGATATGAGGCGCGGTGTTGGGCGCGTGTGCCCCGAAAGAAGGAACGCCCGCCGTCTCAGCATCGATCGAAGCCTCGCAGGTGCAATCCACTGCCATTGCGGGGTAAGATCGACTCCCCGCGCGAAAGGGTATGGCGGCAGGAATGTTCATGAATTCAGGGGTCTGCCGGGTGTGGCCATGGCCACTCATACAGCGCCGCGCCCGAGAGACTTCAGGCCAGGAGAATAGCAATGAATCCGGAAAAGGTCGTTTTTGGTTTCTTTATCGTGCTGGCGTTGACGCTCAATTTCGGATTCTACGTGGGTGAATTCAATAACCCTGCACATCACAATGGTTATGAACTCTTTGCGGTGGTGATCGTGAACCTCGTGGCCACCATCCTCAAGTTCGGGGACCGCACGCAGATGGGAGCGGTCCTGCTGGCGACCAGTCTGGTGGCAGTGCTGCAACTGCTGGCGGCGACCATCGTCTGGGGGGCCGCCGAGTATGTCACGGAGACGGGCCTGACGCCCGATGTCATGGCGAGCGTCGTTTCCCTGGCCGGCGGCGCGATGCTGGCCAACGTGATTTCGGTGGTGTTGCTGGTCATCGAGACAGTCATGCTGAGGCGTTGACTGGCGGCGCCGGGACAGGCTCGTGAACAACGTTGTCTTCCTCATCTTCCGGCGGATGCGGCGACCACTGATCTCGCTGGTGCTGGTATACGCCGTCGCCATCCTGGGCCTGGTGCTGATTCCGGGCCGGGATGCGCAGGGGCATCCCTGGCATATGGATTTTTTCCATGCCTTCTATTTCGTCAGTTTCATGGCGACCACCATCGGTTTTGGCGAACTTCCCTACGAATTCACCGATGGCCAGCGTATGTGGGTCATCGTCTCCATCTACATCACCGTGGTGGTTTGGATCTATGCCATTGGCAACGTCTTGACCCTGTTGCAGGACGCCACTTTTCGCCAAGCCATGACGGAGCAGCGTTTTTCCCGTCGAATCAAGGCGATGCGAGAGGAATTTTATCTTGTGTGCGGGTATGGGGAAACCGGTAGCGCGTTAGTGAATACCTTGACCGAGCGCAACCAGCATGCGGTGGTCGTCGATATCGATGAGGAGCGGGTCAGTCTGCTCGGAGTGGAAAATCTGCGGCAGTTCGTGCCCGGTCTCTGCGGCGATGCCGCCCGGCCGATTCACCTGCTCGAAGCCGGGCTCAAGCACCCGCTCTGCGCAGGGGTCGTGGCGCTGACCAACCAGAATGAGGTGAACCTCAAGATCGCCATCACCAGCAAGTTGCTGCATCCGGAAGTCCGGGTGATCTGCCGGGCCGACTCGCATGACATCGAGGCCAATATGGCCTCTTTTGGCACCGAC
Organism: Sedimenticola sp.; assembly: GCA_026983675.1. Lineage (GTDB taxonomy): Bacteria > Pseudomonadota > Gammaproteobacteria > Chromatiales > Chromatiaceae > JALSTP01. The sequence goes on along the minus strand of JALSTP010000146.1, from coordinate 12,037 downwards.
TACATCATCGACCCTTTCGATACCTTCGCCCGTCATCTCGCCACCGCCCTGCAGTCGCCCGGGCTCTATCTGTTGCATGACTGGCTGACCAGTCTGAGCCACTCGGAACTCACCGAACCGGTCTATCCGCCAGCACAGGGATTGTGGGTTTTGTGTGGGTATGGGCGGTTTGGAAAGGCAGTGTTGAAGCGCCTGAGAGCGGAGGGACTGGAGGTCGTCGTGATCGAGGCCGACCCGGCGTTGACCGGCATCTCGCTGGATGACTGTGTGGTGGGGGTGGGGACCGAACCGGAAACCCTGCAGCAGGCACAGATCGAACGTGCTGCCGGGCTGGTCGCGGGCACCGACAACGACGCCAACAACCTCTCCATCATCATGACGGCGCGCCAGTTGAACGCGGGCCTGTTCGTCGTGGCGCGGCAGAATCTGATGGACAATCAGTCGATATTCGAGGCGGTACAGGCTAATATGGTCATGCACCCCAGTTCCATTATCGCGAACAAGATCCAGGTATTGCTGGCGACACCCATGCTCTTCGAGTTCATCTCGCTTGCTCAGTATCAAGATGAGGGCTGGGCCTGCGAACTGGTCAGCCGGATCGCAGCCATCACCAGTACGACAACACCGGAGATCTGGGAGGTCAGCATCGAAGAAGAGCAGGCCTTGGCGGTGAGCCGGTGCATTGCCGAGGGGCAGCCGGTCAGGCTGCATCATCTGCTTGCGGATCCGCGCGAGCGCGAGAATCGCCTGCCGAGTATCGCGCTGATGATCGAGAGCAACAATGCACGGCAGATTCTGCCGGCGGCAGAGACGGTGCTCCATATCGGTGATCGCCTGCTTTTCTGTGGCCATTACGCCGCCCGATCAAAAATGGAATGGACGTTGCAAAATCAGCATGCATTGGCCTATATCATGACAGGGGGGAGCCGTCCGCAAGGAAGGGTGTGGCGGACGCTGGAGCGTCTGATGTCCCGGCACGGCGCCTGACCACATGCTGTATATTGCCGACCAGCGGAATACGTGTCTGGCGGTGGATTTGCCATCCGTTTCAGAGGAAAACCCATGCACCCGGTATTGCGACGCCTCAGGCAGGATCACGATAACCTCGCACGCCTTCTGGACCTGCTCGAACAACAATTGGACCAGTTCCATGCAGGTGAAGAGCCGGTCTACGAGTTGATGTGCGAAATGCTCGAATACATCGAGGGCTATGCCGAACAGGTGCACCACCCCACCGAGGAGACGGTGCTCAAGGCGATCCTGGAGCAGGATCCGGAACATCGTCCCGCTATCGAGGCGCTACTGAAACAGCACGATACATTGGGCGCAATGGCCAAGGTGTTTCGTCAGATGCTTGAAGGCATCGTGCATGGAGACGTGTTTCCGCGGAACGAGGTGGAAACCGCGGGGCGTGATTTTCTGTCATTGCAGAGGCAGCATTTGAAAGTCGAGAATGAGGAGGTGCTGCCACGCGCCATGAAGATGCTGGATGAGACCACGTGGCGATCCATCGAAGAGCGGGTGCCTTCTGAGGACGACCCCCTCTTCGGCACAGAGGACTCAGGGCGCTTTCGTACCCTCTATCAGCATCTTATGGGGGGCTGACAATCCTTACTGCTTGCTGATCCACGTGCTTTTCAGACCGAGGCGCGGGGTGATCTCTTCGGCATACTTCTTTGCGTCGCGTGCTGAACCGAAGCCCACGATACGCAGTCGCCAGAACGTCCCCTTCTTGCCTTCCGCCTTGTCCATCGCAACGGAAATGCCCTGTTGTCTGGCCTTTGCAACAAACCGCTCGGCGGCCTTCTCGCGCTTCAGAGCCAGAAGATTGATGACCCACGGACCTGTTGACTGTTTCGGCGCCGGCCGGGAAGGGGGGCGCTCCACCGTGGGGGTAGGAGACCGAGCTGCAACCTGTGCCGTCGAAGCCGTCTCCGCCGGTGCCTTTTCTTGCCCGGTGTCCGGCTTCCCGCTTCCCTCAGGCGGGGTGGAGGGATCGACGGTGTGTATCGGTGACCTGGCGGTAGCAGGCTTGGACGGAGGATCCTCCAGAGGCTTTTCGGCTGACAAAGGGCCTTGTTCCTGGTGAGGCGTCGGGGTGGGTGGTTGGGCAGAAACAATGGCAGCCGGCGCTGCTGTCTGACGCACCAGCGGATCGAGTTTCTCCCGTAACTGCGAAACCGCCGTGTTCAGCGCCGCCAGTTGGCCTGCGATCTTGCCTGTATCGACCTTGCGAACGTTGACGGAGACAGGTGTGGAGATACGCGCGGCGAGACTCTCTTCGGTTTTCGCGAGGCGTCCCTGCAGGCTGGATATCTGCCGGTGGGTTTCATAGAAGTAATAGCCATTGGCGGCAACGACGACGGCGGTCAGGAGGCCAATGAAGCGGCCGACCTTGGATAGACGTCGCGCCAGCGTGCGATGTTCGGCATGAAGCTCAGATATGACCTCTACGAACTGATCCTCGCCGATGCCGCTTTCCGCCCCCCCGTCCCCATAATCGAAGGTTACGTTGCCCGGGGTTTGGGGGTCATCGATATCGGGCAGGCTGTCGAACGCAGCCATCGGGTCGTCGTTCTCCGTTAACGCATTTCGGCTGTTCATGGGGTCTTGAGACGTGTTATCGGGCGCGTCGACATCGTCGCTGAAGATGCCGTGTTCAGGATTCTGTGACGTTTGCTCTGCCCCGATACGTGGCTTTGTTTTACCCTGCGTTTCAAAGCTCCCAACAAGCTCGTCGATGACCTGTTGCGGCTCATCAAACGCGATGCCAATCCCCTTTCCTTCGGTGCGCATGACCTGGGAGGGGAGTTCAAGGTGCTTCCTTCCCGACGCCGTACGGAACGAAAAGAGGATCTTGATGGCGTCTCCCCGCTTGAAGTGCTGGGCAGCCGTCTTTCCCGTGTCACGTGTATCTGACCATTCGAGGAACATTCCGCTTTTGCTCACATTGAGGACACGGCAGCCACGCGGTCTCTGGCCCTCCTGTAACAGGATGACATTGAGGTGCAGGTCCGTGCGAGGGTCTCTGCGGCGGTCTATTCCGGATACGGTTTGTGGCGTTGCGCTCAACAAAAACTCCTTTTATCGCTGGTTTGGGCAGACAGAATCGAAATTCCTGTCAGTTTAGCGACCTTCAGGGAACCATCTTTAAGTGGGAGCGGCTCTGTCAAACGAAGCGGGCGTAGATAGGGTGGGGGATGAGGCGAAGTGTGATCGTGTTCACAATCCGGGAACCCCTCGAATGCCCTTGCGCAGACGCTTTTTGTAGCCTTGCCGTGTCTTGCGCTCCAGACGGCGTTGCCGTGAGGCGAAGGTTGGACGCGTGGGAATACGTTTTTTTTGCCGCGTGATGGCGGCACGGATCAACTCGGCAAGGCGTAGTCGTGCCTCCTGGCGGTTCTTCTCGCGGCTGCGGCGGCGCTGTGCCTTGATGATGACGACACCGTTCTGGTTGATGCGGCGGTCATTGAGTTTGAGCAGGCGATCTTTGTAAGTCTGTGGCAGCGAGGATCGGCGTATGTCGAAACGCAGATGCACGGCTGTGGAGGCCTTGTTAACATGTTGTCCCCCGGCCCCCTGTGCCCGAATACCGCTGATCTCGATTTCATCATCTGGAACGGAAATATGCGAATTGATGCGTAACATTGTGTATCGTCAATGGGGCAGAGGGAGGATGTGCCGCTACCGGGTTAATAAAATCCATGGGATGCCGCTGTTATGAGGTGCACCCCGGGTTATCATGGCAGCGCGCATATGACCGGGGGCCTTTGGCTGCCTGTTGAATCTAACTATAAAAGCAAGGGTTGGGAATGACAAAGCGAAGTGAATTCTGGAAAGGGAAAAAGGTACTGATCACCGGTCATACGGGGTTCAAGGGAAGCTGGTTGTCGCTGTGGTTGCAGCAGCTGGGCGCAAAGGTGGTGGGCTATGCGCTCGAACCGCCGACCGACCCCAGCATCTTCGAGGTGGCGCGGGTGGCGGAGGGGATGACCTCGGTCATAGGCGATATACGCGATCTGGACAACTTCCGGTCCGTCATGCAGGAACACCGCCCCGAGATTGTGATCCATATGGCGGCTCAGCCCCTGGTGCGGGAATCCTATGAAGACCCTATTGGCACGCTTTCCTCGAATGTCATGGGCACCGCGCACATGCTGGAGGCGGTCAAGGCGACCGACAGCGTCCGGGTCGTCGTGAGTATCACCAGCGACAAGTGTTATGAAAACAAGGAATGGATCTGGGGATATCGCGAGATCGACCGACTGGGGGGATATGACCCCTATTCGGCCAGCAAGGCCTGTGCTGAGCTGGTGGTCTCCAGCTATCGGAATTCCTTCTTCAACCAATCCGGCGTCTCCCTGGCCAGCACCCGGGCGGGCAATGTGATTGGTGGTGGCGACTGGGCCAAGGATCGCTTGATACCGGACATTATGCGCGCGGTCATGGAGGATCGACCGGTGGTCATACGCAACCCCCATGCAACCCGGCCCTGGCAGCATGTCCTTGAACCGCTCAACGGTTATCTGATGGTGGCCGAACGGCTGTGGGAGGAAGGCAATGCCTTCGCGGAAGGATGGAACTTTGGCCCCAACGACGAGGATGTAAAACCCGTATCCTGGATCTGCGACCATATCACCCGGCTCTGGAGCGATGAGGCCACCTGGGAGTTGGACGGTGGAGACCACCCACACGAAAATACTCTGTTGAAACTGGACTGTTCCAAGGCCAAGGCGCGCTTGGGCTGGCATCCGAAGTTGGATCTCGCCACGGCCCTCGCCTGGATCGTTGAATGGTTCCAGGCGTATCAAAAACAGGAGGATATGCGCGTCATCACGGAAGCGCAGATCCGGCGATTTGCAGAAACCGAGTAGGCGCAGCCGGAGGGGGCGTCTGCAACACCCCGACAGAATTGGTGAGGCAAAGCGGCTTATGGAGACGGAATATGCGGCCCTGACCAAAAGACTGGAGCTGAATCAGGGCCTTCCCTACAGCCCCGACTGGTCCGCCGCCGCTGATTTCCTTGAGATCGTCGTCCGCTATTGTCTCGACCACGCCCCCTCTTTCATCCTTGAATGCGGCAGTGGAGTGTCGACGCTCATGCTGTCGCGCTGCTGTCAGATAAACGGAAAGGGAAAGGTGGTCAGTCTTGAGGACGGAGCACCGTTTGCCGACCGCAGCCGCGCCTATCTCGAACGCTATGGGCTCGATGCGTATGCCACTGTGCTGCATGCGCCCCTGGCGCCGGTCCGGATAGACGATGTCGATTATCAGTGGTATCGGAGGGAGGCGATTCCGGAGGGCGATATCGATATGTTCGTCATCGACGGACCTTCAGGTTTCATCGGAAAAAATGCCCGTTACCCCGCGCTGCCCTTGATGCAGCCCCGGCTGGTCAAGGGGTGTCGCGTCTTTCTCGATGATGCGGCCCGTCCGGACGAGCGCGAGATCGTCGGTTTGTGGCAATCGCACTGCGCCGGTTTGCAACATGAATATCTCGACACCGCCCGTGGTTGCTCCGTCCTGACGGTTTGTGATTGACCCGGCTGCCTGAAGCCCTGAATGCGATATACATCGTTGCCCGGTTGAGAGTGATAACGGCTCAGGGGGGCGAGGCGTTGTGGCGAATACTCCACTCCGCCAACGCCAAATCGAGATTTCCCTCTGCATGGATTCTCTCCCAGAACAAGGGGAAGTCCCTGGGGGCCTGTTCCAGAAAGAAATCCATTTTCCCGCTCTTGCCCCTCAGGAACAATGCGATATTCGACTCGACGGTGTCCAGGTAGTCGCGGGCGATGTCCTCGGCGGATTGCCCGGAACCGCCCAGTAAAATACCGCCCCGGTAGGCGCGCATGATGCCGAAATCCGCCCTCCGGACAAAGCTCTGTACGGTGGCGTCCCGGTCGCGCCGCAGGTGAACATAGAATGCCTGGTCGCCAAATCTGCGGTCGAGTCGCCCAAGCATCCAGGAGAGGCGGTTGTCAGCCTCGATGTGGTTGGCGGGATAGGCCAGACGCCGCGCGCCACAATATCTCGAACGTGATTCATGCGAGGCGGAATAGTTCGTAATGTGTTTGCATGCCTCGATAAAGGTCGTTGAACCACAGCGGCCTGCGTTGAGGACAAAGACATTCATTTCTTTCTAAGCAATCACTGAATCAGCCACAGCGGGAGAGCGCATCTTGCCATGCCGGTATTTCATCGGGCAATTGCCGTATGGCGGCCACGATCTGCTCAAGCCGTTGCCGTCTGTGTGCATCCTCCCGGATCAGGCGGTAGCCTTTGGCATTCTGTCCAAAATTGAACTCCATGTTTTGCATGAAACCGTTGAGGTTCGCTGCTGTGGTCCCGGGTAATGCATCGCGCCAGCCATTCGTGGCATCGCTCAAGAAGAGATGCAGCCGTTTGAGTTTGTGTTGGATCTGGGTTCGCTTCTGCCTGTAGGTTGCCGACAGATCCTGTTCTGTCTGAGCGACGATGGCCCTGACAGCAGCGTCGGCAAGCGCCGTTTGGGGATACCCGTTTCCGACCAGACGCTCCATGCTGAAGAGCATGACATCCCCAAAAAACTGCCGTTCGAATTCGCCCGCCAGATCGGCTATCGCCCCTTGATGCTCGACGCCTGGGCGAAATTCGGAGCGTCCCGTGTCATCGACGGTCCGCCGGTGCAGCATGGGCAGATTGGCGGAGACGAAACCGGAACGCAGTTGGGACTGGAGGAGTCTGCCGAGCGTCGGGCCCGCCATGCGGAGTTTCAATGTGGCAAAGGGGACAAAGTGTTGCAAGGCGCCGGGCGTGAGGACGTAGTTACCCGTATACACCGTCCGGGCGGGTGTCAGGGTTTCGGTGAAGTCCCTGTATTCATAATACGTCTGCCGCGTGGGATGCTGGCCATCGAAGAAGGCGTTGAGGCGCGATGCAAAATCGTCGAGGCAATCGAGGGCGCTGTGTCGCCCTTCGACGGGACAGGGGTATTCGAAAGGGGCGTTGGCTGTATTCAGCCCAAAGAGTTCCGCCATATCATGGTACGACTCGCCACGTTCTTTCGGCGCGCTCTGATGAAAAGGGCAGGGTTGCTGCGGCTCCAGCTTTTCCAGGTGGGATAGCAGGGCCAATACATCCTCCAGAAGCGTATTGGCCATGACGGACGGAGAGACCGGCGGATCGCCCACCACCTTGCCGGTCAAGACCTGAATGGCCGGATTCGAAAAGGTCTGGTTGAGGCGGTGAAAATAGTTGATCGCATAGACAGGGGTCTTGCTGTCGAGCGTGGAGACCCGGAATTCCTGATCGCTGTCCAGAAACCAGAAGAGCGTCCGGTCATGCACGCGGCGCATGCCGTTCAGCTTAAGGTAGGTGATATTGCGGGTGATGGAGGCCCCCTTGTGGTGGAAACGATGGGGGGGATGGTTTCCAACTATGGTATTCAAACGAGAACGAAGCGGCTTGGGCAGGGCATCGAGTATTTCGCGTTGTTCCCGTTGCCCGAAATATTCCGTATCCAGTCCTTTTCCCTGGTATCGCTCAACCAGTTCCCTGTTGTGTCGGATGTTTTCCGTTTGCATGCTGTCATCGGCAATCACGACGGAGATCTTCTTGAATCGTCCGTTTTGCATACCGCCATACTGGAAAAGACGGCAGAGCTGTAAAAGGCTGTCGAGACAACTCTCCAGATGGCGGGGCCGGTCGGCAACCGGGGTGACGATCACAAAGTCGAATCGGGTGTCATCCGTGTCGACCATTGACAGGTTGCGTTCCATCTCCCTAAACAAGTCGTGATAGAGCGTGAGCAGGGGGGCGGGATACCCTGCTTCCGAGAGGATTTTTTCGAGGCTGGATGTGGCGAAATGATAGCGGTCCAGAATCTTGCGAAAAATCTCCGCGGGTCCAAGATCCGCATCCATGAATTCACGTAAAACACCGTCCTTTTCCCTCTTCGGAGATATCTCAAGAAACCTGTCGAGCGCCTTGTGGGAAAGATCGGTCATACCGGCCGTCTCGATGGGCGATCAGCGCTTGGATGAGTAATTCGGAAAGGCATCCTTGTCGATCTCTATATCGATGAGGTTGATCGTATGTTCAAGATCGAAGGTATCGAACAGTGCGTCGAGATCCGAAAGTTGTGTGATCTTCTTGTAGTTGATCCCGAACGCATGGGCCAGCGATGCGTAGTCGGGGTTGACGAAATCGGCATTGATGAAACGGCGGTTGTAGAGCTGGTGTTGATTCTTGCGTATCAGCCCCATCGTGCCATTGTTGAACAGAACGACGTTCAACGGTTTGGCATAATTGACCGCCGTCATGATCTCCATACAGCACATCTGGAAACCCCCATCGCCAATAACAGCGAAGCAGGGGCGGGTCCGGTGGAACTGGGCGCCAATGGCGGCCGGAATCGCATGTCCGAGAGAGGAGATGCCCGAGTTGGGATAATAATTCGTGTGTTCGGAGACATCATAGAAGTTCTGGGCAAAAATGATATTGTCGTCGAACACCACGGCCTCCCGCTGGAAATGTTCGCGCAGATGTTGAAAGAAGGCCTCTGCCAGGGAAAACCCGGATTTGAAGATCTGCCAGTCGGCATTCGATGTGCGTTTTTCTTCTGCAACGCGGGTCGCCGTTGCGCCGTCATCGGGTCTATTTTGAATTCGCGTTTCGATTTCCTCCAGGAGTGCCGAGATCGTGGCGTCGATGTCCCCGCAAATTGCAATCTCGGCATGGAACACTTTCTCCAACTGCCCTGGATCGCTGTCGACCTGAACGATCTTCCTGCCCCCCAAGAGGGCCTCGTCCCACAGATAACTGGTGCGCTCATTGAAGCCGGCGCCGAGCACGATGAGGAGGTCCGCTTTTTCCAGGATATAGCGATACGCATGGCCATTCGAGGTGACGCCCAGGCTGCCGAGTGCAAGAGCGGACCGTTCGTCGATGATGCCCTTGCCTTTCAGACTGGAGGCAACGGGGATGTTCAGCAACGCACTGAGGCGGGAGATGGATCCATGCGCGCCCGAGCGAATGCTTCCATACCCGGCGATGATGACCGGATGCTCGGCGTCCAGTACAAGGCGGGCCAGATCCCGCAATGGCGGCATCGGAAGCGAAGGGATGGCGGGCGTGGCGCGTGTCGCCATGGATACGGAATCCAGAAGATCGGCATCGATCAACTCGTTCTGCACATTGTAGGGGATGGTCAGCAGAACGGGGCCCGGTGTGGGGGAGAGGAGGGCATTTGCAGCCTGTGTCAGCACCTGGGGAAGGTAGTCCACCCGTTCCACAACCCGGCAGTAGCGGGTGATACTGCGGAACAGGTCGGCCTGGCTGATGCTGCCGCCCTCCCCGGAACTCTCCTGCAGCCCGCCCTTTCCAAATATATAGGTCGGGGCTTCCCCAGTGACGGCCAATACGGGTAACCTGTCCGCATAGGCATTTGCGATACCCGTGATCAGGTTCGTCGCGCCGGGACCGGCCGTGGCGATACAGGCGGAAACGCTCCCGGAGGATTTGGCGTAACCCCCAGCCATGAATGCGGCCCCCTGCTCGTGCTTGGCAAGGACGGCCTGGATCGGAGAATCATAGAGCGCATCGTAGACAGGCAGGATATGGGCGCCCGGCATGCCAAAGATGCATTCGATGCCAAGGCGTTCCATGTAGTTGACGATAAACTCGCTGACCTTGATCTGCATGGAGATGCACTACGGCGGGGCTTTGTGTCCAGGTAGGACGGCAAGCACAAAAATGTGAAATATACTATTCATCCTGCGACATGTTACGTCGTATTCAGCCGTGACCTGCCACGGATCGAACGGCTGGTGTCGTTGCGCCAGTTTGACATAGAATGGCCATGTCTGCACGAATGGCCCACAAGCCCCAGGGTTACCGGGGGCCGAACGATACCCCGATCCGCGCCAACTGCTGGGATGCCAGGGGCGCTCCCGCGTTTGACCCATTGGCGGGTTTCTCTTGGGTTTGACCGCCCGCCTCCCGCCCACGGGAGAATGATGGATGCTGTATGATTCCAGCGCGTCCGCGATTGGCGTATCCTTGCCGGAATATCCGCTGTCCGTACCCGCCGACCCCAACACGCGGGGTTGATCGCGGATCAAAACGGCAGGGTCGTGTACCGGCCGCCGGGGAGTGTTCACTTGGGAGCCTGTCGGATTGAACGCGGATCGGTTGTAAATTCATGGAGAGCGATCAAATCAGCTGATCGAATTCGTTTGATGGACCCACTATCCGCCTCAGCCGATGAACTGATCTGATTTGCTCCCAGTGATTTTCATTTTGATCGGTCAAACCTGACAGACTTCCCGTTGCTGGGAATCCACCCGGTCTCGCCGTTATTCGAATGCATGAGGGGAGGAATCGATGAGCAAGGCCACCAACGGCGCCAATCTGGGCTTCGAGAGCAAGCTGTGGGAGATGGCCGACAAAATGCGCGGCCACATGGACGCCTCCGAATACAAGCACGTGGTGCTGGGGCTGATCTTCCTCAAGTACATCTCCGATGCCTTCCAGCACAAGTACGACGAGCTGGCCGCAACGAGAGAGACCGAATACACCGACCCGGAAGACCGCGACGAATACCTGGCCGACAACATCTTCTGGGTGCCGCCCGAGGCCCGCTGGGAACGCATCCAGGCCCAGGCGCCCCAGCCTGTCATCGGCAAGGTGATCGACGAGGCCATGACCGCCATCGAGCGGGAAAACCCCTCGCTCCGCGGCGTGCTGCCCAAGGACTATTCGCGGCCCACCCTGGACAAGACCCGCCTTGGTGAGCTGGTCAAGCTGGTGGGCGACATCGACCTGAAGGCCAGGGAATCCGGCGTCAGGGATCCGCTGGGCCGGGTCTACGAATACTTCCTCGGGAATACTGGAATGGGGATATTCCTTGGTTCTCAGTGGTTGACGCACCAAATCCAACCGATGTTTTCGTCATCGACACGGAAAAGTGTATTACACAGCTGGGGGTTGAAAAGTCCTCCACCAAGATTCTGTCGGTTGGTACAACTATTATCAGTGCACGCGGTACTGTAGGGAAATGTGCCCTTGTTGGAGTTCCGATGGCGATGAATCAATCTTGTTATGGTATTCGGGGACGAGAGGGAGTGTCCGATGCTTTTACTTACTACACGATCCGTTTTCAAGTAAGTGACCTTCAGCGGAGCGGACATGGCTCAGTGTTCAATACAATCACCAGAGAAACATTCAAATCGATCACAATTCCGTTCTCTGGAGTGAATCTCACCCAGCAATTTGAAGGTTTTGTCAGCGACTTTATGGACCAAATCCTCCATAACCTATTTCAAATCGACACACTGGCAAAACTACGCGACACCCTACTCCCCAAACTCATCTTCGGCGAGCTGCGCGTGGCGGATGCCGAGAAGCTGTTGGAGGATGCGCTGTGACCCTGCGCGTGCCGGTCAACCCCGCGCTGCTGCACCGGGCGCTGCGCCGCTTGTTATTAAAGATAAATACAATATACTTGAATAGTGCTTCTTGCTATTCAAGAAAGCTTTGATACCGGAGGTGGGGCAGGTGCAACGGGGATCCACTGGAGAGTACATCACGAGCGTGGCGGGTGGTGAGCGCGTGCGTGCCTTTCTGCCCGCCCCCTTGCCGCCCCAGCCTCCGCTTGAGTTTTCGCCCGCCCGCCAACAACTGCTGGAGAGGGCGACACTGGCTCTGGGCCGGTTGGACAGTATCACCCTGTTGCTGCCGGAGCCGGATATTTTCCTGTATGCCTATGTGCGCCGCGAGGCCGTGCTTTCCTCGCAAATCGAGGGCACCCAGTCGTCATTGTCCGATCTGTTGCTGTTCGAGTTGCCGGAGGCGCCGGGCGCGCCATTCGACGATGTAGTGGAAGTGTCGAACTATGTGGCGGCGCTCGAACATGGCATGCAGCGGCTGGGGGAAGGGTTGCCGTTGTGTAACCGGCTGTTGAAGGAGATGCATGCGGTTTTGCTCTCCCGCGGACGGGGCAGCGGCGAGGCGCCGGGTGAGTTTCGCAAAAGTCAGAACTGGATCGGCGGCACCC
>JALSTP010000145.1 GCA_026983675.1 Sedimenticola sp. | reverse complement strand
AGTCGCCTCCTCTTTGCTTTCTCCCGTCATACTCGGAAAGCCGCCATGTGGCTTCCTGGGTGGCTGCTATCGCGTGCTCGAGTAGAGACGCATATTCCTCAAGAAGGCATAGCATCCCGCTGTCATCATCGCCTGACAGTTCACCGCTGACTCTGGCCACCCATAAGGTGCGGATGCCGGCCGTCAGGTGGGCGGATAGTTTTGCCGGATCGGCATAGCCCTGGACCTTGCGCAGAAGCTCCAGGGTTTCCTGGTCAAGCTCACCGGTTCCACTCGGCAGCTTCGCTTCATGGAGCATACTGATGGCGTCGTTTGCTGTGATGTTCATTGTCCGCCCTCCTGCTCTCCGTGGGCTTGCGCCTGTCTGGCGTCCGTGGATTCCGTGCCAATAAGCAAGGCCAGCTCGTCGGCCCTGATGGATCGCGGCGTTTCACCGATCATCATGACCAGTTCGGCGACCTCGCGCTGGTATTCATCGCTCATCGATGAGTAGGCCCCGATCACTAGGGAAAGGAATAAAAGATCGCGTCGAACGCGCTCAATGGTTGGCGCGGGTGCGCCGGTAGTGTGCTCAGTCATGGCAGGCTCCTGTCTTGAAGTTCGAGAGCCGCCACGCTTCCGCTGTCAATCGAAAGGGTGGCGGGGTACGCGGGTTGACAGACCGGGACAGGACCGGCGAGCCTTGCGGCTCCCCACGCACCCCACCATAACACGGGCACAAAAAAACGCGCTCGGATGGCGCGTGGTGCGCCTGCCTTCGGGCTGTCAAACCCGGCCGCTGATGGCCAGCGACAGCAGGATTATGGGGCACATCGATGGCGGGTGCAACCGTTGGCGCTCCAGCGATCAAGGCATGATCCGTTCCGCGATTGCGCATCCCGCCGGTGGCGGTTATTATCCGGGTGGGGTTTTTGATGCGGTATGCAACCCGGCCAGCCGTTCCAGCGGCGGCCGGGTTTTTTCTTGCCCGTATCTCCCTCATGACTGACGCCATCCATTTGCCTGTCTTTCCATCCACCGGTCGATGTCTTCCTTGCGCCAGCCCGTAACCTGCGGTCCAAGTTGAATTGGCTTTGGGAAGTGGTTGATCTTAACCCACCGATACACTGTGCTCTTGGATATACCAAGATATTCTGCGGCCTCGGCTGGCCTGAGTATTGATTTTGACATGTTGCCCCCCTGTGAAAATGCGAGCTTCCCTATGAATCTCGCTTGGGGACATTCTGCGGAAGGGGCCGAATACTCTGGAAGGGAAACAAATCGGCCTATTTTTCTCCCCCTTCGCGGGTTTCTTTCAGATCAACGGCAAAGGGCCGCATGTTCATCGGTGTTTACCGGTGCATCTCGGCTTGGTTGGTCACTTGTCCTTCACGGTGTGGTCGGCTTTCGGGTCCCACTCCCGCCAGCGCTTCATCTGCTGTTCTGTGACGGGCGCGCCGGCTTCGAGCTGCCATCTCGCGTGGACCACGGCGCGGCGCTTGCCTTCGGCGATTTCGCGTTTGTAGGCGCGCCATTTTTCAAGCTGTTCATTGTTCATTCCATTGCTCCGAATTTTTTGTTTGCTGGAATGTTCTCAGGTGGGGCATTTTTTATCCTTGACTTAAAGACTTTTTCAGAAGCACGGAAAACCGCTCCTTTTCTTCGGGGGTCATATCGCGGCCCTCATTCCTCGCTCTGTAGATGATTCGGCAGGAATCAATGTTGGGTCGTTATTTTTTGAACGCCTTATTGGCAGTCCCTCCGTCACTCCCTGAAACATTGAATTTTTCTCCGGCCTGATTGAGCGCATCTTCCAGGCTCATATTTTCATCATAATACAGGCGCGCCACTTCCTCTGCGATTTGCATGTGAATGAAGCGGCGATTAGGTCTTCCCCGTTTACGATTTATCTGAAATGGGTCCTTATCACCCGCCATAAGTCGATCTGACACTTCGATAAGATACTTCTCCTCTGAAAGCGAAAGTCCTTTCACTCTCCCTGATTTGATCCCCGCAAATATCTGGATCAGCATATTCAAAGCGTAATCTCTATAAGCCACGGCTATCCCTCAACGGCTGCGGTAAACTCCACAACATCCGCCCCGGTCTTCAGGCGGTCAAGATAGTCGGCCCATGCCTGCATCATCTCCCGGCGCTGATCCAGGAAGCGAGTGCGGTTGTAGGCGTTGCCCAAGGCATCAGGTACTCGGTGGGACA
>JALSTP010000144.1 GCA_026983675.1 Sedimenticola sp. | reverse complement strand
GCGGGGGATACGAGTGTGGAACAGACGCGGAAAGACCCAGCGGGTGAATTCATCGGGATCGACCATCGCCACATAGGGCAGACCCCGCTCATGGAGATAGGCGTCAAGTTGCTCTTCAAGGAACTCAGGACGGTAATAGAGTGGCTTCGGGTCCGCCTCCGCTCGGCGCAGCAGGTTGATCTCGTCTTGTGGCGAGACCTCGATGTAGAGAATCAAGGTGTGGTCCACCAGCAGATCGATCACCGCGGGCTCATCCAACTCGCAAAGACTGCCGCCCACATCGTTGACGAAATGGCGGTAACCGTAGATCTCCCGCGCCTTCTGCATGAATTCCGGCACGTCGATCATGGCGGCAATCTCCGCTTCACGGTACTGCGCCTGCCGCCTCTTGAATTCCGCCGGCAACAGTCCACCCTTTTCCGGATTGCCCGGTTTTCCCACGTAACTCAGTACCGGCCCCAGGCTGTCCACCGTGATGTTGTTACGAATATAGATCGAATCAGAGCGCAGCAGATCCCGCAGAAATGGGATCTGCATGGCCTGGTACTTGATGTTATCGAGGATATACTCGTCCAGATAGCGCGTACCAATGCGATAGTCGCCAGAGTAATGGAACCAGTCATGATGGCGCAGAATGGAGGAAAGCCGGGTCTTGCCGACGCCGGACATCCCGAGCAGGGTGATGCTCTTGTGTTCCCATCGCCGAAACTCGTCTACCGTCAGCTTCACTCAAACCCTCCCCGGCGCAACGCGCCGTCGAATGATCCATTCTAGCAAACGCCCTTTATCCCGGGAACGTATGGGCGAATTTCTCGATCCACTCGCTTGCGGCCTCCTCCGGGTCAAGATGCCGGCCTTCGCGGGTCATCACGTCATTCCGGTACTGCTCGATATAACACAACTGTTCCACCATGCGCAGCGCATAGTGGACCTGCGCATCGTCGAACCTCACGCCCACCACGAAATCTCCGCCCCGCGGACGGCACCACACCACAACCCCTTCCGCTTCGAAAGGAGGCCGCCCCACCGGCACACGCACATGGATCCGGGATCCCACCTCCAGCGCCGAGGCCGCCTCGAAACAGAGCCCGCCGCCGCCGATATCGCGCATCGGCTGCCGATGATGCGGTTCCGCTGGTCGCCGCCAGTACTCGATCGGCATCCGCGATGGATGCCGGATAAACCTGCGCATCGTCTCTCCCTCCCGCCCGGAACCACGAAGACGGGAAATCCTCGGACTTGCCCGCCCCCTCTGGCGGCGTAGAATATCTGACGAACCAGCAACATGCGAGCTGCTCTTGCCCCCCGATATCAAAAGACTGACAGGCGTCATCCTCGCCGGCGGAAAGGCGCGGCGGATGAACGGTGCGGACAAGGGCCTGATCTTGCTCTGCGGCAAACCGCTGATCGCCCATGTCTTCGAGCGGTTGTGGCCCCAGGTGGACGACATCGTCATCAGCGCAAATCGAAACCGGGACGCGTATGCGGCATTCGGCGCCCCTGTTCTGGCCGATGAGACAGGGGATTTTGCCGGCCCCCTGGCGGGCATCGCCACGGCCCTAAAACTGAGTCGTGCGGATGCCATCGTCACTGCGCCTTGCGACGGCCCGTGGTTACCGAGGGACCTGGTCAAACGGCTGCGAACCTGCCTGGAGGCCACCGCTTCTCCCGTGTGTGTGGTCCACGACGGCGGCCGCCTGCAACCGGCCTATGCCATCATCCGGCGCTCCACGCTTCCCCACCTCGAACGCTATCTGAGATCCGGCGGACGCCGATTGCAGGAATGGCTTAAGCAACAACACAGCGGCATCGCCGATTTCACGGATCAGCCCGAAGCATTCGCCAACATCAACACACCGCAGGATCTCGCCGCCGCAGAAAGCGCCGCCGCAGAAAGCCATATGAAAAAACCTCAAGCGTAGGCGCGGTGCGGACTTGTGCCGGGCCGGCTCCTGGAGTATGATTCGCGCCCACGTTGATATATATCCTATCAATAACGCTATTCAAACGGGCCATTGCTGCAACGAACATGATCACCAGTAGCCAGATCAAAGCGGCGCGCGCACTCTTGAACATGGACAGAAAGACCCTGGCGGACCGGGCCGGGCTTTCGGTGCCGACGATCCAGCGCATGGAATCCGCTGACGGGGTGGTAGGAGGTAATGTGGAATCGCTGGTCAAGGTGGTGGGGGCGTTGCGTGAGGCAGGCGTCGAGTTGATCGACGAGGAGAGTCCTTCCCAGGGGAAGGGCCGCGGCGTCCGGCTGCTCGAATCCAGCCAGCCGCAGGAGTCCGGTCAGTGATCCTGATGCTTCCCCTTTCTCTGGCCGGCCTTGCGGTGGCTTTCGCGTTGCTGTCGGCCCTGGTGTCGTTGTCGGCAAATCGCAAGCCAAGGATGTTGCGGTATGTGGCGATGGGGTTGCTCGGCCTGTCCGGGCTGGCGGCCGCCGCCGCCGGCCTTTCGGCCATGGGGACGCATGACGTGACCACCGCGCAGCTTCCCCTTGGCCTCCCCTGGTTGCCCTGGCAGGTGCGGGTGGATGCCCTCGCCGGCCTCTTCCTGCTGCTGATCGGACTGCTCACCACCGCCGTGGCGCTCTATGGTCCCGGCTATGTGCGCGAATTCGAATACGGGCGCGATTCGCTGGCCGCCCTCGGCGGTTTCACCGGTTTGTTCGTGGCCGGGATGCTGTTGGTGGTACTGGCAGACGATGCTTTCATGTTCATGGTCGCCTGGGAACTGATGTCGTTGTCATCTTATTTCCTCGTCGCCTTTCAGCACGAAAACGCCGCCAACCGGCGCGCGAGCTTTCTCTACCTGCTCATGGCCCATGTGGGGGCGCTCTGCATACTGCTCGGTTTCGGCGTTCTCGCCGGATTTGGCAATGGCTTCTCCTTCGACGCCATGCGCACCGCACCATTATCCAGCACCTGGGCGAGCGTGGCCTTTGTGCTCGCCTTTATCGGTTTTGGCATGAAGGCGGGACTGGTACCGATCCACGTCTGGCTGCCGGAGGCGCATCCGGTGGCGCCCTCGCATATCTCCGCGCTCATGTCCGGCGTAATGTTGAAGGTGGCAGTCTACGGCTTCATCCGCTTTTGTTTCGACCTGGTCGGCGATATACAGTGGGGCTGGGGAGTCGCCGTTTTGCTGGTGGGCAGTGTCTCGGCCCTGATGGGCGTGTTGTATGCTCTCATGCAGCACAACCTGAAACGGCTGTTGGCCTACCACTCGGTGGAGAACATCGGCATCATCTTCATCGGTCTGGGGCTGGCGATGCTGTTCAAGGGCACGGGCCATCCCTTGCTGGCGGCGCTCGGTCTGGTCGCCGCGCTCTATCACACCCTCAATCACGCCCTCTTCAAGGGACTGCTGTTCCTGGGTGCGGGCGCCATCATCAACAGCACCCACCAACGCGATATGGAGCAGATGGGCGGGCTGCTCCATCGCATGCCCTGGACCGGTCTCTTTTTCCTTACCGGTTGTATCTCCATCTCGGCGCTCCCGCCCTTCAATGGCTTTGTCTCCGAATGGCTGACCTTCCAGACGGCACTCCAGGCCTGGACCCTGAACAACGGCGTGCTGCGCAGCCTGATTCCCATCGCCGCGGCCATGCTGGCGCTGACCGGGGCGCTGGCCGCGGCCTGTTTCGTCAAGGTCTACGGTATCAGCTTTCTGGGCCAACCCCGCTCCAGACAGGTGCGGAGGGCCAAAGAAGTGAGCAGGGGCATGCTGGCTGGACAGGGCCTGCTGGCCGCTTCATGTCTGTTGCTCGGAGTGCTGCCCACCGGCATGGTGAGCCTCCTCAACCCAATCCCTGCCTCGCTTCTGGGACAGGGATTGAGCCACGCCACCAAACATGGCTGGCTGTGGCTGACCCCTGTCGACGCGAACGTCGCCAGTTATTCCGCGCCCATGGTGCTGCTGGGCCTGTTGTCGGCATGGGGCATTGCAGCGGGATGGCTGCGCCGCGGAAAGAGACGTATGGTGCGTCGCTGTGATGCCTGGGACTGTGGATTTTCCGCGCCCAATGCGCGCATGCAGTATACCGCAACGGCCTTTGCCCAACCCATCCGGCGGGTGTTCGGCCTGTTGTTTCATATCGATGAGGGGACATCCCGGGAAGAGGATGGTGCCCTGCGACACAAGCTGCACGTAACGGACCGGGTATGGGACTTCCTGTATGAGCCCATCGGGCGAGCGACCTTGAATATGGGGCGCCTGGCAAGCCACCTGCAATCGGGAAATGTGCGCAACTATCTGGGGTGGTCCCTGGGGACCCTGTTGGTGCTGTTATGGGTGATCTCCTGAGTCTGTCGGGCTGGGGTCTGGCCCTGCTTCAGACCGTTATCTTTCTCGCCGGTGCGCCATTGCTCGCGGGTTGGATCAAGCGGGTGAAATCGCGTCTTCAGAACCGGAGGGGACCCGGCCTGCTGCAACCCTACCAGGATCTTCGCAAGCTGTTCGGCAAGGAGGTGCTGGTGGCTCACACCGCATCCCCCTTGTTCCGGGCCGCGCCCTACATCGTGTTCGGCAGCACCTTGGTGGCGGTCTCCGTGATCCCTCTGCTGGCTGTGCATCTGCCGACTGCCGCCGTGGCCGACGTGATCGTGCTGGTGGGCTTCCTGGCCTTGGCCCGTTTTTTTCTGGCCCTGGCGGGGATGGATGTGGGCACAGCCTTCGGCGGCATGGGGGCCTCGCGTGAAATGCTGGTATCGGCGCTGGCCGAGCCCGCCATGCTGATGGCGGTATTCACGCTGGCAATGAGCGCCCATAGCACCAACCTGTCGAGCGTGGTGCAATTCAACCTGACCACCGGCGTTACTCTGCGCCCCTCATTTATGTTTGCCCTCCTTGGACTGATCCTGGTCGCCATCGCCGAGACGGGCCGCATCCCCGTGGACAACCCCGCCACCCATCTGGAATTGACCATGATCCATGAGGCGATGATCCTCGAATATTCGGGACGTCACCTCGCATTGATGGAGTGGGCCGCCCAGCTCAAGCTGATGCTCTATGGCGTCCTCATCACCTGTATCTTCTTTCCTTGGGGCATCGCTACCGAACCTGGCTGGACAGTGCTATTGGCCAGCCTGGTGATCGTGGTGATCAAACTGGCGATATTGGGGATGATGCTGGCCGTCAGCGAGACCGTACTAGCGAAAATGCGCCTGTTCCGGGCGCCCCAGTATCTGAACCTGGCGTTCCTGCTCACGCTGCTCGGCCTGTTTTCGCACGTCATTCTGGAGACGGGACCATGAACCTGACGCAGTTGCCCCTGCTGGATCAGGCAATCCTCGTCCTGGCGGCCCTGACCGTGCTGGCCTCCTTTGCCCTGCTGGCACAAACGCGGCTCACCGCATCGATCCACGCCTTCGCCTGGCAGGGAACCATGGTGGCGCTCGTCACCGCTCTCGTGGCCGTGATCACTGACCTGCACCACCTCTTTCTGTCGGCAGCGCTGACTTTGTCACTGAAAAGCCTGTTGATCCCCTGGATGCTGCACCGTCTGGTGCGGCGCCTGAACATGGAACGCCTGGTGGAGTTCATCGCCCACCCCGCGCTGATCGTGCTGGCAGGTGCCGGCCTGGTGATTTTCTCCTATTGGGTGGTGTTGCCGATCGAGCGCCTGGAACTGGCGGCCACCCGCAATATTATCGCCATCAGTCTCTCCATCGTCCTCCTGGGTCTGTGGATGATGATCGCGCGGCGTCAGGTCATCGCCCAGGTCCTGGGGTTCATGTCGATGGAGAACGGCCTGTTCCTGGCCGCCGTGGCGTCCACCCGCGGCATGCCGCTGGTGGTGGAGCTGGGCGTCGCCTTCGATGTGCTGGTGGCGGCGGTGTTGTTTGGCGTCTTCTTCTTCCATATCAGTGAAAGTATCGACTCGCTGGATGTGGACCAACTCAATCGTCTGACCGAGCAGGAAAACGGATCATGAACGAAGCCGCCTTCACGCCGCTGATGGTCACCGTGTTCGCCCCCATGCTCGGCATTCCGCTGCTTGCGCGTATTCGTACCCTGCCCCTCGCCGGGTGGACCAATCTCGGCCTCTGTCTGATCGAGTTTTTCGCCTCCTTGATCACGGCGCGGATCGTTTTGCATGGCGGGGCATTCGCCGCTCACGGCTTGCGCATCGACGCCTTCAACGTCTATCTCGTCGTACTGACCACCTTCGTTGGCCTGACCACGGCCATCTTCTCCCGCCCTTACATGGCTGAGGTATGCGAACAGGGCCGTATAACCCGCAAACGCATGCGGCTCTATCACGCCATGTTTCAGGGGTTTCAATTCACCATGTTGCTGGCGCTGACCACCGACAACCTGGGTGTGCTCTGGGTCGCTGTGGAAGGCGCGACGCTGGCCACCGTACTTCTGGTCAGCCTGTACCGCACGCCCGAATCCGTGGAAGCGGCCTGGAAATACTTCATCCTCTGCGGTGTCGGCATCGCCTTGGCCTTGTTCGGTACCGTGCTGGTCTATTTCGCGGCTCAACAGGTGGTGACCCACCCCGAAGATGGGCTGACATGGAGCATCCTCTATACCCACGCCCATGTGTTGAATCCCACTGTGATGGCCATTGCCTTCGTCTTCCTGCTGGTGGGCTATGGCACCAAGGTCGGGTTGGTGCCCATGCACTTCTGGCTGCCGGATGCCCATTCCGAAGGCCCCACGCCGGTGTCCGCGGTGCTTTCCGGATTGCTGCTGAACGTGGCGCTCTATGCGGTGGTGCGCTTCAAGATGCTCGTGGACGGCGCCCTGGCCGCCGGTACCACGCCGCAAATCGCGGGCCATCTGATGATGGCCTTTGGCCTGCTCTCGTTTGTGGTCGCCGTCTTTTCCCTTCAGCGCCAGCGGGACATCAAGCGCATGTTCAGTTATTCCTCCATCGAGCATATGGGGCTGATGACCTTTGCTTTCGGTATCGGCGGGCCGCTGGCGACCTTTGCCGGCCTCCTGCACATGCTGGTGCACTCCCTCACCAAGTCCGCCATCTTCGTCACCGTGGGCCACGCCAGCCACATCGCGGGCACCCAGTCCATCGACCACATCCGGGGACTGATCCGCACTCAGCCCAGCGTGGGCTGGGGCCTGCTGCTCGGCGTCGCGGCGATTGCCGGCTTTCCGCCGTTCGGCATCTTCACCAGTGAGTTTCTGGTGCTCTCCGCCACCATGGAAAGCTGGCCCTGGCTGACCCTGTTCCTGTTCAGCGGGCTCGTGGTCGCCTTCGCCGGGCTGTTCCGTAATCTTCATCCTATGGTATACGGCACCGCGCCGGAGGGTCAGACTCCGGTCAGGGCCAATATGCTGCCGGTGCTCGTTCACTTGCTGCTGGTACTCTGGCTGGGCCTCGCCATTCCTGGTTTTTTGTCCGGATGGCTCGATCAGGTGACGGTGTTGATTGCAGGCCAGGGGATGCTGTCATGAACCGTTTCGACTGGTTATCGGAATACCTCGCCAAGTTGCAGGACGAGCACGTGCTGGTGCGCCACGGGTCCGCCGTCGCGCTGCCGCCCGCGCATACGCTGGAGATCGACGCCGAGGACTGGGGCCGCGCCGCCCAAGAAGCGCAACGCTTCGGCTGCCGCTGGGCCGGCACCTGGGGTGACGAACAGGACGGCCGGTTCATCATCCATTGCTGCCTGGAATTTGCCGGCGACTACCTCATACTGAAGACAGACATCGGCATCGACAGCCCCGTTCTGCCATCGCACACCCCCTTCTACCCGGCGGCCGACCGGCCGGAACGTCATCTCGCCGATCTGTTTGGCGTGGCCTTTGCCGACAGCCCCGACTCGCGCCCCTGGATACGGCACCAAGCCTGGCCGGAAGACAGCTTCCCGCTACGTTCGGACTTCCCGGTGGCCGGCCAACCGCCGGAGATCACGCCCGCGGACGCAGAGTATCCTTTCCACAAGGTCAAAGGCAGCGGCGTCTATGAGATCCCGGTGGGACCGGTGCACGCCGGCATCATCGAGCCCGGACACTTCCGCTTCAACGCCGTGGGCGAGGAGGTGTTGAGTCTGGAACAGCACCTCGGCTATGTGCACAAGGGGATCGAGAAGATCGCCGTGGGGCGGGACGCCGAAGGGCTGGTACGGCTGGCGGGCCGATGTTCCGGCGACTCCACCGTCGCCCATGCCTGGGCGGCCTGTCAGGCGTTCGAGCAAGCCGCTCGCTTCCGCCCCCCCAGCCGCGCCCTCGAACTGCGCGCCATCATGTGCGAGCGAGAGCGCGTGGCCAATCATCTCGGCGACATCGGCGCCATCTGCAACGACGTCGGCTTCGCCTTCGCCCAATATCAGTGCGCCCGCCTGCGCGAGGATTGGCAGCGGCGCAGCGCGGAACTCTTCGGCCATCGCTTCATGATGGATGGCGTTGTGCCTGGCGGGGTGTCGACTGACCTGGATACCGCCGCCATCGCCACTCTGCTGGCGGATCACGACGCCCTGCGCGCGGAGACCGATCCCCTCTTCGATCTGCTGCAAGACACCCCCTCGCTGGAGGACCGGCTCCTGGGCACCGGCCGCCTTACCCGGGAGACCGCCCAGAGCCTCGGCTGCACCGGCTATGTCGCCAAGGCGAGCGGCCTCGGTTTCGACGTTCGGCGTGACAACCCCTATCCGCCCTATGATCGCCATCCCATCGACATCCCCACGCTGGAGGCGGGGGACGTGATGGCCCGCGTGCAGGTCCGTATGCGTGAGATTGTCATCAGCCTCGGCTGGATGGACCGCCTGTTGACACAGCTCAGCGACGGTCCAGCCCGTGAACCCATACACCGGCGGGGACCGGGCGAAGGGGTTGGCTTCGTGGAAGGCTGGCGCGGTGAAATCCTCGCCTATGTCCGTCTGGACGATGGAGGAAAGGTCGCGCGTTACTTCCCGCGCGACCCCAGTTGGCACACCTGGCCGGCGCTGGAGCGTATCGTTCTGGGTAACATCGTGCCGGACTTCCCGGTCTGCAACAAATCGGTCAACGGCTCCTACTCGGGGCACGATCTATGAGACGGCGTTCATCAGGGTGGCAAGACAGACCCGGGCGCCAGGACTGGCCACGAATAAGGACCGCTGAGGAGGTCGCATCGCCATGTTGAGAATACTGCTCAAAAGCCTGCGTACCGGCGTGGTCACCGAACCCACGCCCACCATCGACGACCCGGAATTGGAGAAGATCGGCATCGAGGTCAAGCGCCAAATTGACGCCCGTTTCGGCGGCAGCCTGGCGGTGCGCGAAGTGGATGCCGGCTCGTGTAACGGCTGCGAACTGGAGATTCATGCCCTCAACAACCCCTACTACGATGTGGAACGATTTGGTGTGCATTTCGTCGCCTCACCGCGACACGCGGATCTCCTGCTGGTGACCGGAGTGGTCTCGCGCCACATGCAAACCGCCTTGTTGCGCACTCTGGAAGCAACGCCGTCCCCCCGCTTCGTCATCGCTGCCGGAGCGTGTGCCTGTGATGGAGGTGAATTTGGCGTCAGCTACGCAAGTTGTGGTGCGGTCGAAAATGTCATTCCCGTGGACGCAAAGATTCCCGGCTGTCCCCCGGCCCCTGTGGATCTGCTGAGGGGCATTCTTGCCGCGCTCGCCGTGCGTCCCTGAAACATCGCTCATCAACCGTATCATTGCCCCGGCAGCAATATATTTCGTATTCAGGACTTCACACAGGCGTCGGACTTGGGGTCCAACGCTTGGGGAAACTTCTCAGATCAGAGGACATAACGCAGCATCACCACAAAGTGTGAGACACTGCCGGCCAGCACGAACAAGTGCCAGATGCCGTGGGCATGGCGCATACGCTCGTCGAGGGCATAAAAAACCATCCCCCCGGTGTAAAACACGCCGCCCAGCACCAGCAGCTCGAGCGCCCGTCTCGGCAACGCCTGAATCAAGGGCGAGAGCGCGACCAGAATCAACCACCCCATCAGCAGGTAGATGATCATCTGCAAGGCACGTCGCCCGTCTTTGTGCAGAGTGTCCACCCATATGCCGACGATTGCCAACCCCCAGACGATGCCGAACAGGCTCCATCCCCAGGCGCCATGCAATGTAACCAGGGTTATCGGCGTGTAGCTGCCGGCGATCAGCAGATAGATCGCCGCGTGATCCAGCTTCTTGAGAATCTGTTTGGCCCGGCCCTGCAGGGAGTGGTAGAGCGTCGACAAGGTATAAAGGGTAAACAGGGAAACCCCATAGATACTGAAACCGATGATTTTCCATACATCACCTTGCAGCGACGCCAATACGACAAGCACCACCATTCCTGCGAGCGCCAGTGCAGCACCGACGAGATGTGTAATGCTGTTGAACCGTTCTCCATGAACCATACAGACCTCTTATAATTAACCCGGCAACAATATATATTGTATTCAGCCGTGGCGTGCCGGTTCGCAGCAAGGCGGCCCATCGCCGCTGTAGCCATCCTACAGCAAGATGGGGCAACGCAGCCTGCGGGCCGGCACGCCACGGCCTGTCTTTGAATATCATAGGGTTAGGGGCTTCAGGCAGGCGCCGGACCTGCGTTCCAGCGCGCTGGACAGGATGTCCAA